>NZ_JAFCWX010000146.1:0-533 GCF_049897805.1 Massilia sp. TWP1-3-3 | reverse complement strand
CTTTCACCCATGGCAGCGTGGGACGTCATGCAAAAAAGATAGGCCAGTACTCCTCTGATATCGTGTGAAGTTCTCACGCAACACACATACCATCGGGACCGGCCTATGCATCGAATTCTATCTGCAAATCCTTCGTTACCCCAACATATCGAGCAAATTGCGCACGCGCCGGAAGTCTACCGGCCGCTCGCTTGCCCGCATTGCGGGATAGCCGGTCTTTGGCTGCATGGTTTTTACGAGCGCAAACCAGACCGCGATGGCCCTGCCGCCGTGTCGCTCAATCCGGTGCTGGTGGCCCGCTTCTGCTGCGGCGCATGCGGGCGCACCTGTTCGCGTTTGCCGCTGTGCATCGCGCCGCGTCGCTGGCACCCATGGGCCAAACAGCAGCGGGTTCTGCTGGACCTGCTGGCCGGCGCCTCGCTACGCGGTGCGGCCCTGTGTGCGGGTGTTGCCCGCCACACCGCGCGTCGCTGGCGCGACTGGCTGCATGCCGGCACCGCGACGTTCGCGTTCGTGCTGCGCAGCCGATTCCC
>NZ_JAFCWX010000145.1:0-542 GCF_049897805.1 Massilia sp. TWP1-3-3 | reverse complement strand
GCGCATCAGGCGATGACACCGCGTGCCATGTGCTAGCAAACTTTATTTCAAAAACATGCAAATGACGTAAACCCAAAACGGAAAATGGTTTGGTAAAGTTACTGCATGTACCCACCCGAGCAACTTGCCAGCCTGCCCCCCGAACTGCGCGCCTACATCCTGGCGCTGGAAGGTCGCGCCGCCGCCGATCAGAAACAGATCGGCGCGCTGCAGCAACGCGTCTCGTTCCTGGAAGACCAGTTTCGACTGGCGCAACTGAAGCGGTTCGCGCCATCGAGCGAAAAACTGGGCGCCCAGGGTTGCCTGTTCAACGAAGCCGAGCAGGACGCCATCGCCTTCCCGGAAAGTGAAGAGCCGGACGGGGCGGATACGCCCAAATCCCCATCCAAAAAGCGCGGCCGCCGGGCTTTGCCGGCGCACCTGCCGCGCAAGCGCGTCGAACACGATTTGACCGAAGCGGAAAAGGTCTGCGCCTGCTGCCAAGGTGCCCTGCACCGCATGGGTGAAGAAACGAGCGAACAGCTCGACATCATTCCAGCGAC
>NZ_JAFCWX010000144.1:0-552 GCF_049897805.1 Massilia sp. TWP1-3-3 | reverse complement strand
CGTCATTCGCTCCTGCCTCGATACGCTGCGAAAGCAGGGCCACGGCATGCTGGAGGTGCTGCAACGCGCCTTCGCCGGTAATCCTATCCAGCCCACTGCATAGGCGCTGAACAGTCACCCTGAAATCAGGACAGCTTGATTTGTTCTACAAGCAACTGACTGCGCTTGCGAGGACGAACGTGACGTCTAAAGTGGACCCACGAGTCAAGACAAGAATGTATTTAGTTTAGGCTGCGCTTTTTTCACATGCAGCTGCCCGGCGCTGCCCCGCGTTTTCTACCGTCGATGATGTGTCCTCCGTTGGCGCTTCTGGCTCATCATCGTCACCGTATTTCTCCAGGATCATGGCACCGCCGCCGATCCCGGACTGATACACCTTGCTCGGCGTATCGTTACCCAGCGCCTGGTGGAAGCGCTCTTCGTTGTAGAACATCATGTACGCCGTCAGGCCAAGCATCAGCTCGCCCATGTTTGCGTAGCCGTTCAGGTAGACGTCCTCGTACTTGACGGTGCGCCACAGTCGTTCCACAAAGATGTTGTCGAAGGCGCGTC
>NZ_JAFCWX010000143.1:0-559 GCF_049897805.1 Massilia sp. TWP1-3-3 | reverse complement strand
GGCGCGCCTTCCGTTCGACGACGAGGCAACGCTGGCGTCGGGAGCGACGATCTCGCGTTTCGAACATGCCGCCAGACGCCGAGATATTTACCGCGTCAGTCAAGCACTCATGGAACAGTTTATTGCCGGCTATTCCAGTCCCCCAAAGAGCTTGGTGCTCGACCTGGATCACTCCGAGGATGCGTGCTATGGCCAGCAGCCGCTGGCGTTCTACAACCACCACTATCGGTCGACCTGCTATCTGCCGCTGATGATTTTTGATGGCAAGTCCGGCGGCTTAGTCGCCGCCGTTCTGCGTCCAGGAAAAAGGCCGTTCGGCGAAGAAAACGCCATGATCATGCGCCGTGTTTTGAAACTGATTCGCTACCATTTCCCCGATACTCACATCCTGGTCCGTGGCGACGGACACTTCAGCGGCCCCGAATTAATGCGCCTGATTGACAGCATGCCGAACATTGACTTCATCTTCGGTTTCTCCTGCAACGTCAAGCTGCTTGCGATGGCTGAGCCAACAAGGCTTCGTGCCTGCGATCTTTGGGCACAGGTGCAAACACAGGAC
>NZ_JAFCWX010000142.1:0-561 GCF_049897805.1 Massilia sp. TWP1-3-3 | reverse complement strand
AAAGTGTGTTTGCTCACTCCCCGCAGCTTATCGCAAGCTACTACGTCCTTCATCGCCTGTAATCGCCAAGGCATCCACCATGTGCACTTATTCGCTTGTCCCTATAACGTTAGCCTCTCCACCGACTAAGCGGAAAGACGTTACAGAGATAAGAGTACAGCGTTGTTGCTTTGTTTTGATACATACAATCACTACCCATCGAACCGTCTGTCGACGATTCGATTAAAACTTTACTTCTTCCAGATTGTTAAAGAACGAAACAGCTTTTAATCTCTGAAAGATCAAACCTAAACCCAGGCGCCAATTGCGCTGACTTACGTTTGTACTTTAAGAGATAGTAGAGTGTGTTGGTGGAGGATGACGGGATCGAACCGACGACCCCCTGCTTGCAAAGCAGGTGCTCTCCCAGCTGAGCTAATCCCCCAGGGACTACTGTTTCTTCAATTTCAACAGTCGATAAGAGTGGACGCTCAATGAATTGGCTCTATAGCCAGTGCAACTCTAGAAAGGAGGTGATCCAGCCGCACCTTCCGATACGGCTACCTTGTTACGACTTCACCC
>NZ_JAFCWX010000141.1:0-564 GCF_049897805.1 Massilia sp. TWP1-3-3 | reverse complement strand
TGGTTGTAAAACGCCAGCGGCTGCTGCCCGTAGCACGCATCCTCCGAGTGATCGAGGTCGAGAATCAGACTTTTTGGCGGGCTGGCGAAGCTGGCGATGAACTGCTCCACGAGGGCCTCACTGACGCGGTAGATGTCCTGGCGACTGGCCGCATGTTCAAAGCGCGAGATGGTCGCGCCAGACGCCAGCGCGCCATCATCGTCGAACGGCAAGCGGGCCGCGCCCAGTTTGAACATCGGGTCGTGGCGCAGGCTGTTTGAATCGTTGCCGTCTTCGTAGCCGCAGCCGATTTGGTAAATGCGCTGCGCCAAAAGATCGTGATACGAATGGCTGACGTAACTCTGATGGCGACGATCCGGCAAGGCTGCAGCGAGGCGCTTGGTCAAGCCAATTTGGAGGTCGACGCCACGCAGCAGAACCGGACCAAGATCGGACGACAAGCCTCCTCCGGCGAAATCGGCGCGAACGCTGTGAGCGGGAATGGATGCAAAACGGAGCTGCTCTGAGGTAGAATTCATGTCGGGCAAGGTGGCGTTCGTGTCGATAACTGTGTTTCCAGATAAC
>NZ_JAFCWX010000140.1:0-594 GCF_049897805.1 Massilia sp. TWP1-3-3 | reverse complement strand
GCGCACGCCGTGAAAGCGGATGGTGTCGCCGCCGGGTGTGGCCGGCGCTTTCGCCTTGCTGTCGAAGATGACCAGCTTGTGCTTGGCTTGGCCGTCGCCGGCCGCGTCGTCGTCGCCTGGCTGGTCATGCTCGAAGCGCCAGTTCAAGCCCTCCGAGGCCAGCAGGCGCGTGATGAATTCCAGGTCGCTCTCGCGGTACTGGGTGCAGATTTCCCGCTGCGCCAACGCCTGCGTGACGTCGAATTCAAAGCGCACCTGCGGATAGTCGGCCAGCAGCTCGGTGATGATCTCTTGCGCGTTCTTGTCCTGGAAAATATAGCTGTCGCGGCGATGGCGCAGCAGCGAAAAGGCCGGTTCCAGACGCAGGCGATAGCGCGCCACGCCGCCGTCGGCGCCGAGCCATGAGGCCTGCGTGCACAGGCCGTGCCACGCGCGCCGGCTGCCGTTTGGCTGCAGCAGGGAGATGGTGAGTTCCTCGCCAATGAACAGGTCAAGCTCAAGATCGGTCGACACGCTCAGTGCATCGACATCGAAGGCGAACAATTCATTGACCGCTTCGCGGCCGCTAAATTTTTCGGCCATCAGCGATTCAGG
>NZ_JAFCWX010000139.1:0-596 GCF_049897805.1 Massilia sp. TWP1-3-3 | reverse complement strand
AGGGATAGTAAAAATCCATGCTGGACGCCGCGATTTTAAGGTGATGTCAAGTGTTATTGTGAAAACATCGATAATAATTTACTGAAGTGCACGCCCATCGCTAACTTGGGTGGATTGGTTTATAGACCCCTAGGCGCTCGCGAGTGACCGCGTACAACTTAATGTCTTCGCGTGATTCCTCTCCGACGAATTCAATAAACGCCATGATATTGACCAATGCTGTCAAGTTTTCGCGACTAGCAAGTTTCGGGAACTCCAGCGGCTCCCCGGCCTTGCGTACAATGGCCGGGTCCAACACTTGCGAATAATCGCGTAACCAATTACCAAAATAGATCCTTTTCAGCAGAATGTCATTGCGAAATTTAGTATGACTTGCGCGTAAAGCGAGCTCGATCGATCTGTGGCCAAACGATGTTAACGGATGGTCTTTGTAATTTTCACCATACCCGGCCCCAAAGAATGATACCCGGCCTTCAGCCAATCCACCCAAGTTAGCGATGGGCGTGCACTTCAGTAAATTATTATCGATGTTTTCACAATAACACTTGACATCACCTTAAAATCGCGGCGTCCAGCATGGATTTTTACTATCCCTG
>NZ_JAFCWX010000138.1:0-598 GCF_049897805.1 Massilia sp. TWP1-3-3 | reverse complement strand
GCGGCAGGGTTTCGCCCATCAGGATCGACGTATTTGTATGGACTGTTATTGGCATAGGCGTACCGATTGAAACTTGATCCGGTATTTCCATCCGTCACCACCGGATCAATGCTCAAGAAGGAGCCGCCCGACGTGCACTTGTCGTAAACGCGGCCGTTTTCCCTAGTCCATTCAAGGACTTGTGGCGGTTTTTTGCTGGCGAATTGTATGTAAAGAGCGAATTTTTCCTAGACGCGAGTTTGGCTCGCGCACGCGCGCGAGGCAAGGCTTTTTCTTGTTTAGCTGCCAATTAGATGAGCCGGGGACGCGACGGCGCGCCGTCAGGCGCGCGCAGTTGATGGGTTGGAAGGTGCTGCAGTTGCGGTTATTGGGCTTGACCTGACTGACGGCGAAGCGCGGCAGCACGCGACGAGGGAGCGCGCATTGTGAGCCTGACCAGAGCCATTCGCCCCAAGGCGCACCATATGGCTTGGCAGGCGCGCAGGGGCGCAAGACATAGCGGGTTTTCCGCGAACCCGCAGGGCCCGGCGCAGCGCGGGGACGGCCCACCGAGCGAAGCGCAGCGCAGCGAATGGGCCGGCTTTGCGGAATGCCCCGT
>NZ_JAFCWX010000137.1:0-644 GCF_049897805.1 Massilia sp. TWP1-3-3 | reverse complement strand
ATTGAGCTGGGTCGCCGCCGTGCTGGTTGCCAGCCGCGTGCGTACCTGGCCCGGCGTGTCGTCCAGCTGCCACTGATTGAACCCGGCGCCGTCAAAATTATGGCTGTGGATACCAGACAGCACGCCCGCGTGGTTGGCGCCAGAATCGACGCCGGCCGCGAACGGCGGCGCGTCCGCGCCGGTATAGAGTTGGGCCACTACCAGCGGGCGGTCCATGTCGCCTTCGATAAAGTCGACCAGCACTTCGGTGCCGATGCGCGGGGTGAACTGCGAACCCCAGTTGGGGCCGGCCAGCGCTTCGGCTACGCGCACCCAGGTGCCGGACGTTTCGTCGCCCGGTGCATTGCCCTTGCTGTCGGTGTTGTGGCCCATGCCGCCGGCGTTGGCGCCCTGGCCGCGCTGCCAGGCAAACTGCACCCGGACCTGGTGGTCGCGCACTGTCGTTGAAATGGCGTCGCCCAGTCCCACCACCAGCGCCGTTTGGGGGCCGAGCGCGGTGCTGGTGTGCGGGTCTGCCATCATGCGCGGCACGATCGCAACAACATCGCGCACGCAGGCAAAGGTATTGCGGTAGGTGCCCGCTTCGACGCCGGTATCGGCCGCACCTTTTACCTGCGACTGAAAATTATTGCGCGCTTCATGGC
>NZ_JAFCWX010000136.1:0-652 GCF_049897805.1 Massilia sp. TWP1-3-3 | reverse complement strand
AAGGCGAACAATTCATTGACCGCTTCGCGGCCGCTAAATTTTTCGGCCATCAGCGATTCAGGCAAGGCGCGGTCCTGCGCGCTGGCCAGCGCGACCAGGCGTGCATGCTGGCTTAGCCCGGTCCCGAACAGGCCCAGGGCGGAGAATTCGGCAAGGATATCCATCAGTTGACCGTACATTTAAAGCAGGCCAATTTTGACGCGTGCATAACCATGTTCTATTTGCTTTCCGGGGTGTTTAACGGTCCCTGACATCGGGCCACGCCAAGCCTACCTGGCAAACTCTCGTCTAATTTACCGTAGGCATGCGCGACGCTCATTGTAAACTTTTTCCGTTTGCTAATAGTAATTAATTTGTAACGTTTCTTGATTTCTGCGCACTTTTCGACCGGTTTTTGCTGGGGTGGGGAAGGGTGTCTGCGCGGAGGATCGAGGTAAGCGGTGCGCTGGCGCGGCCCGCAAGACCTCTCGCGAAAGAGTGGGCTTATACTCACAGCTTGTTGCAGACTTCATATTGCCACTGGTTTGACTTTTCGTGACTGTTCAGCCCCTATGACCGGCAGAAATTAGTTGTAAACAATTGTGATCGCGTTCATCATGCTGGCATGGCAACGAAACCTTCTTCTCCCGACCTGACTGGACTGTCCCACGAA
>NZ_JAFCWX010000135.1:0-672 GCF_049897805.1 Massilia sp. TWP1-3-3 | reverse complement strand
GTGACTGTTCAGCCCCTATGACCGGCAGAAATTAGTTGTAAACAATTGTGATCGCGTTCATCATGCTGGCATGGCAACGAAACCTTCTTCTCCCGACCTGACTGGACTGTCCCACGAACAGAAGGACATCCTCATTCTGACGTTGCTTGCGCGCTTGGAGGCGCTCGAATCGAAGGTCAACAAGAACAGCAGCAATTCGAGCAAGCCACCCTCGTCCGATGGCCTTGCCAAGAAGACCAGCTCGTTGCGCGAGTCGTCCGGCAAGCCGCCCGGGGGCCAGACTGGCCGCAAGGGCAGCACACTCAAGCAGGCCTTGCAGCCGACCGAGCGTATTGATCACCCGCTGCCCGGACACTGCGACCACTGTCACCATGCATTGCCGCTTCAGGATACGCGCGTCGAGGAGCGCCGCCAAGTATTCGACGTGCCGCTCGCTGCGTTCGACGTTGTGGAACATCGCACTCTTTCGGTGCGTTGCCAATGCGGTCAACTGCACACCAGCGCCTTCCCGGCGAGCGTGACCGATGCGGTGCAATACGGCCCAAACGTGAAGGCGCTTGCGGTCCACCTTACGCAGGGGCAGATGCTGCCGTATGCGCGCGCTGCTGAGCTGATCCGTGACGTGTATGGCTTGGCCATTTCGCCCGGCACGCTAGTGGCATGGGTGGGCGA
>NZ_JAFCWX010000134.1:0-683 GCF_049897805.1 Massilia sp. TWP1-3-3 | reverse complement strand
TCGACGGTGCGGAAGCAGCCTGAAATCTTTTGCTTCACCTTGGGCATGCGCACGGCGCGTTCAGCCACGTTGTTGGTGAACGGGACGGCGAGATCGCGAATGAACAGCAGGATGGCATCGGCATGTTTGCGGAAGCGCCGGAGTAGGTTGCAGGGGATCGATTGCTTAGCGCGGCCACCCTTCCAGACGGGAAGTTCGATCTCGGGATGCAGCGCTTCGCCGTCACCGACGATGGCATCATAGAGTGTCCTGAACGCGGCGATGTCGGCTTCGCTGAAGCGGGTTCCGGAGTGCCGCGCGGCCCAGCATAGCTGATTGGCGCTGAGCAAAAAGTCCATCATCGCCTGGGGCCACTGGTGTCCCGTGAGCTCCTTCACATACAGCAGTTCGCGCAGCAGATGGGCGTTGCACAAGGCATGCGTGGCATCGTTCAGTTTCCAGTACGGCGCCCAACAATCGTGCACCAGCACGCCTAAGCGATTGGGTAAAATGCCATGCGCGGTGATCGCTTCCATCCCACGCTTGGCGTGCAAGCCGTACCACGTTAGCGTGTCGTTAGCGGCGATATGAAGCCAGTGCAGTTTGCCAGCAACACGCAGGCCCGATTCGTCGGCGTTGACGAGAGCGGCGTCGCGCAAATACTGCGCGACCAGATCGGCCGTGCCCTGCAACGCGGTGCGCGC
>NZ_JAFCWX010000133.1:0-699 GCF_049897805.1 Massilia sp. TWP1-3-3 | reverse complement strand
GATCATGGTCCCGACTCTTCGCCCCCAGCTTGACTGCCTGGTGGCGCAGAATCTTGTCCAGATAGCGTACTTCGCAGACACTGGCCAGTGCAAACATGACCCCGGTCAGCACCGCCGCAGTCTCGTCCGAGATGTCATCTGGCGCCGGCAATAGGGATTTGTAGCGTGATGTCATCGCAGCTCCTCAATGGCTTGTTGCAGCAGGTCGTCCGGCAAGTGGTTCAAGCCTTTCGGCACGGCCAGCCGCATGGCGGTGTGCAAGATCCGTCCGGCGATGCGCGGCAAGCCCTTTGATGCCTGGCGCAACACCTCCATGCCGGAATCGGCCAGCAGGGTGTGCTGGCAGCCGGCCGTCTTCAATGCATGCCCGATCAGCAGGGCGAAGCGTTCGCGTTCGACGACGGGCCGCAGTTGCACCCGCGCGGCGATGCGCCCGTGCAGTGCAGCATAGGGCGCGCGCTCAAGCGTTTGCGCCAGGCCGGGATGGCCCACCAGCCAGACGGTGATCAGATCGCGCGCGTCGAACGCGAAGTTCAGGAACGCGGGTAAATCGCGGAAGAACTCGACCGGCAGGTTCTGCGCCTCGTCGATGACCCACACCGGCAGCAGTTGCTTGCCGTCGACCATCTCGGCGATGCGCTGCTTGATGTCGCGCCACAGCTGCGCGCGCCGGTAGGACGGCTCGACCCCGAGCGCGCC
>NZ_JAFCWX010000132.1:0-716 GCF_049897805.1 Massilia sp. TWP1-3-3 | reverse complement strand
CAGGATGCCAGCAAGGCCAAGCTGGGCGAGCGCGAGCTCGATAGCGAGCAGCCAGTGGAAAAATTCGGCAAGCCGATCGTGCTGATGGACGCGCCAGCCAGCATCAACTGGGCCACGCCTGCATCGACCGTTATGTATGCGGGCGAGCATTTGCAGTGGACGACCCGCTCGGACTTGCACATGACGGCCGCGCACACGGTGTCGTCGGTGGCGGCGAACGCTGTGAATTTGTTTACGCACGCGGGCGGGATCCAGGCGATTGCGGGCAATGGGCCGGTGTCGTTGCAGGCGCACACGGATCAACTGGAGATTTTAGCGGACAAGGCGGTTACGATCATTTCGGTTAACGATTCGATCAAAATCACCGCTAGCGAAAAGATTGTGCTGCAATCGGGAGTGTCGTCGATCACGCTAGAAGGCGGAAACATCACCTTTGCGTGTCCCGGCAATTTCACAGTAAAGGGCGGGCAACACCTGTTCGACCGTGGTGGGCGTTTAGAGGCTTCTTTCTCCCCACTACCCAGCTCAACAATTGGCATATTCAATCGAAAGATGCAGTTGACTGACGAGGCCACGGGGGAAATCATTGCCCATTCACGGCGTTCTCAAAGACCAAGTGCAACACCTTCTGCTGTAAGGTGCCGCCATGGCAAAAATCTACAAACATCTGACTACTCAAGAGCGCGCCGTCGTCATGACCATGCGCGCCGACCAAT
>NZ_JAFCWX010000131.1:0-735 GCF_049897805.1 Massilia sp. TWP1-3-3 | reverse complement strand
CCGCGCAAGCGCGTCGAACACGATTTGACCGAAGCGGAAAAGGTCTGCGCCTGCTGCCAAGGTGCCCTGCACCGCATGGGTGAAGAAACGAGCGAACAGCTCGACATCATTCCAGCGACAGTCCAGGTGTTGCAGCATGTGCGGTTCAAATATGCCTGCCGTCAGTACGACCGCCACGGCGAATCAAGCAAAATCATCACCAGCCCCATGCCAGCCCAGCCTATCCCAGGCAGCAACGCCAGCGCTGGCACGGTGGCTACTATCCTGACGGCCAAATACGCCGATGGGATGCCCCTGTATCGCCAGCACGACTGGCTGCTGCGCGGCGAGGTCGATGTCGCGCGCGGTACGCTGGCCCAATGGTGCATCAAGGCCGGCGTGCTGCTCACGCCGCTCTACGCGGCGCTACGTCAGGAGTTGCTGACAAGCGCATTCATTCATGGCGACGAGACCACGCTGCAGGTGCTCAACGAAGCGGGCCGCAAAGCGCAAAACACATCGTATATGTGGGTCTACCGAACGGCCCTGTGCCACGAACGTCAAGTGGTGCTGTTCGAGTACCAGCCCGGACGTGGCCACGACCATCCAGAACGTTTCCTGCTCGGTTACGAGGGGGTGTTACGTCCTTTGAAATCCTAGGCTCGCCGGGGCGCTAAATCCCGGGCTCTTCGAGGGCGTTCAGTAAGCTTTCACCCATGGCAGCGTGGGACGTCATGCAAAAAAGATAGGCCAGTA
>NZ_JAFCWX010000130.1:0-738 GCF_049897805.1 Massilia sp. TWP1-3-3 | reverse complement strand
CATCAGCTCGCCCATGTTTGCGTAGCCGTTCAGGTAGACGTCCTCGTACTTGACGGTGCGCCACAGTCGTTCCACAAAGATGTTGTCGAAGGCGCGTCCACGCCCGTCCATGCTGATGGTGACACTCTCGCGTTTGAGCACGCCCGTGAAGGCCTCGCTGGTGAACTGCGAACCCTGGTCGCTGTTGAACACCTCGGGCGTCCCGTGCGAGCGCAGGGCGTCCTCCAGGCAGTCCACGCAGAACGACGCGTCCATGCTGTTGCTGATGCGCCAGCTGAGCACCTTGCGGCTGTACCAGTCGATCACGGCGACCAAATACGCGAAGCCATGCGCCAGCCGGATGTACGTGATGTCAGTACTCCACACCTGGTTGGGGCGCTCGATCGGCACCCCGCGCAGCAGGTACGGATAGACCTTGTTTTCTGGATGCGCCTTGCTCGTGTTCGGCCCCGGCGCCATGCCCGCAAGTCCCATCTCGCGCATCATGCGCTGCACCCGTTTGCGATTGACGACGTGGCCCTGGGTCAGCAGAAAGCACACCATCTTGCGGCTGCCGTAGAACGGCCGGCGCGTGTATTCCTCGTCGATCAGCCGGCACAGCAGCAGTTCCACAATGCAGACCTCCTGCGGCTTGCGCTGAGCATAAACAGTGGCCCTGGACACGCCCCCCAGCTCACATTGCTGGCTCACCGCCATGTCCTTTTCAGGGCTCACCCACGCCATCCGCGTCATCACTGG
>NZ_JAFCWX010000129.1:0-770 GCF_049897805.1 Massilia sp. TWP1-3-3 | reverse complement strand
GAGGTAGAATTCATGTCGGGCAAGGTGGCGTTCGTGTCGATAACTGTGTTTCCAGATAACTCACATTTTATCAATCACTTACGGCATTCTTGCCCTTTTTTATGCAAAATTCAGGCTAGGCGAATTCAAGAGTGGATTGTCGAACTAGCCATAGCAGCAGCACCTACTGACACAGCTAGGCGGTCGGCCGAGGTCACGCTGAACTTGACTTTGTTGGACAGCACTTGCAATTCGTACAGGAAAGCCTCACATTCGGGAGGTCGGTCCTACTACACCCGGCAGCATGTAAGAGAGCAGCAACCTCCAACCTAAAAAATTGGAGGAAATTTTGACGAATAAAACCCGCTTCAAACGAATCGCTAACGCAGTTCTGAAGCACATGCAGGATAACTCAGCAATCTACTTGACCATGACTGGAGCCATAGCACAACAAGACCACCCAACGGCGATAGCTTTGCCTAAAGCTACTTCTTCTTCGCACCACAATCGGAGCCGTCCGCAGTCGCTTGCTTGATAAAAAGGATACTGATGATAAGAATACTAAGTAGATCCACCCGGCAGTAAACTTCTCATGCTCGGAGGTTGAACCTCCAAACCAGCGTGTGGCACTTTGACGGCCCCCCCTGTGTCAAACTGTTGTGAGACAACTTTATCAGTCTAATTAAGGAAGTTGGCACACATATGGAATTGAACATGACACCAGCAGCAGAACACCCATCAGGCATTACGGAACCGGCATCAAGTGCAGAGGTGGTCGCTGTAGCGAGGCG
>NZ_JAFCWX010000128.1:0-777 GCF_049897805.1 Massilia sp. TWP1-3-3 | reverse complement strand
ATAATATGGCACCGAAACCGTATATATGGACCGCGAAAGCGACCGACATTCTTGCCAAAGTCACGCGCGCTCGTGCCAAACTTAATAAGCTTCAATCTGTTTGACGCACTACACTAGCAGCAAAAGAAAACCACTATTGATGTTTGCTATTGCCCCACCGTTATGTAATTTGTATTCAACTGCAACCTCGTCCAACGATTGAAATTTCGCAAACCACGAATCTGCAGCTTTCAAATCCCTCGCTACACGCTCCAGACTCGCACTTAGCTTAATTTCGTTTTCAGCTGGATAGCTCTCTGCACCATGACTAATTCCTTGCCGGTCAAGCCGGGCACCAAGGATCAATCCAAATGAACGAGTAGACGGATCGTTCTGCCAAAGGTCGTCGAGCTTTGGGACGCTTAGTCCAGCATTTACCCAAAAATCACCGCCGCCCCAACCGGATTGTTGCAAAAAGAATCCTTCGATCCATCCGTCACGAAGACGGCCAAACGCGGCCCCTTTAATTTGGTGATAGCCCAATGGTTCTACCAGAGGTTTCAACAAACGCGAAGCCACTTTTGAGAAGTTTCCATAGTCACGATCAACAGCCATATGAATCCTTACCGTGTTAGAGATCGCAAAATGGTCGTAGGACATGGACGTCTGCGATAACATTCGGCGTTCTCAAAGACCAAGTGCAACACCTTCTGCTGTAAGGTGCCGCCATGGCAAAAATCTACAAACATCTGACTACTCAAGAGCGCGCCGTCGTCATGACCATGCGCGCCGACCAAT
>NZ_JAFCWX010000127.1:0-815 GCF_049897805.1 Massilia sp. TWP1-3-3 | reverse complement strand
GCAGGCACAGCTGTGGCGGCCGGTTGCGATGACGCTCAGAACAGGTCGGGCTCGTCTTCGCGTTTCTTGTCATCTACCCCGTTGACGCTCACCATGCACACCCGATCAGCATGGTGGTTGAGGATCTGGGCGTAGTAGGTCGCCTCGAAGCGGTGATACAGCTGTACCAGCACATCAGCCACGGCGGCGGCGGCTTCGTCTGACAGCTCCGGCAACTCGATCTCCAGCGTGACAGTTGGCCGCCGAGACCTGCGCGGCGTCGGACTCATTTTCTTCTTCATCATGATCAACCCTTAGGCGTGGCCGCGGCTATTGCGGCGTGTCGAATTGGTGGCGGAACTGGGCGCGGCGAACACGTCCAGATACAACTTGTCGTCCAGACTGGGCAGTTGACGCTGCGCCGCCACAGCCAGCAATTGCGCCGCCATATTGGTCATCACGCGATAGTTGCCGCCGGCGCGTTCACACAGCGTGTGCTTGAGTGTCGCGCTCATTAACGTGGCGGCCCCGGCGCTGTCGAGCAGATGATTCAGGCAGGCACTCAACTCTTCCCGTGACGCGTAGTCCAAGGTCAGCCGGGCCCGGATGCGCGTGCCCAGCGGCAGCAATTCATCGCGCGCCAGGGCATCGGACAGGCGTCCATCCCCGGCCAGAATGACGGCCAGCAAGGGCTGCGAGTCGAAGCGTGCCGACGCCAGCAGCCGCAACTCAAGCAATGTCTTTGGGCTCATTTCCTGGGCTTCGTCGATCAGCAGGCAGCTGCGCACGCGGGTCGCCGCAAGGTGGCTGACCCAGCGCTCACGCAAGGTCTTGAA
>NZ_JAFCWX010000126.1:0-816 GCF_049897805.1 Massilia sp. TWP1-3-3 | reverse complement strand
CACGCTGCGCTTCCGTCAACTCAACTTTCATCGCTACACGCATGATTTCCCCTCCATATGACAAGGATACATGCATATATATAATAAGTCTTATTATTTATGACGCACTACACTAGCAGTGGAACGCCGAATTAGTTCAGCCTGGGAAGATCCATAGCAGGCCGGGCAGCGCCACCGTTAAAAAAGGCTTCGGTTGTTGTAGTGCGTCAGACTTGCTTTCAACGGATGTTGCTTCATTGCGCGTCTGCTTGGCTCGTTGTGAGTCCGTGCTCGCGGCTTTCCTATCCGCTTCTCTGGGGCTCCTTGGCACGCGTTCGTGGCGATCAGCGCCTGATTGCCCATTAGCTTCTTTATTGGCTGCCTGACGTTTGGCGCTTTTGCGCTTAACCAACCTCTGCTCCAAGTCAGTCTTCTGTGCGGCAAGGACCGCTGCTGTTCGCTCCGCGTTTACACAGGCTTGACGCTGCTCCTCGAAGTCGGCGCGCAGCTTCCGCAGGTCAGTCTCCACAGACGCCAGGGTTTGCAGCTTAAGCTGAGCCTTCATCTCTTCGGTCCGGGCACGTTCTGCTTGGTCGCGCTGGTGGCTGGTCTCATTGCGCGCGGTGCAGACTTCTTCGAGTAGCTGCATGACCCGGCCTTCCAAACTAGCCTTCAACTCAGTGAGCCGCTCGATCTGTGAGTGCAGTTGAGTGATACGCCGGAGCGTGTCAAACTATTTGAGACCGGTTTCGCAATTAGTTTAGGGAGCTTTTTTCAGTCTGTACGTCTCCCAGGATTGTCGCTTTTGGCATATTGATGCCGGCTTCGGTCGGCAGT
>NZ_JAFCWX010000125.1:0-831 GCF_049897805.1 Massilia sp. TWP1-3-3 | reverse complement strand
CCCGGAAACGATGTTAGAAATAAAGCACAAGAACGAACCCTAAATTCCACCACAACAACCAAGATCAGGACATAATTTGTTCAAAAAACACACCCGACAAGTAGTCTGACACAGGGGGTTCTCAGCAAGATCATTTCACGCAAGTGCAAGCTCAAACCTTTCGGTCCATCCATATTCAATATCTTGCTTCTCCACATCACGCAATATCCCAACAATCGAATCGAATCGATCACCCATCGCAGCCTTCGAAATCTCTGCATTTTTCCACTCCAGTAGAACTGGCCTTTCCACATCCCTGCTCAACAAATCCCACAACGCATCTAAATTTTTACCGTAAAAAGTTGACAATCCGAGCGCTTCGGTGAGCGCCTCATGAAAGTCACTTTCCGACAGAATGCTTACTCCATCAAATTCCAATTTCATTTTAATTTCCCTGCTTCCACGGTACGGTTGGATGTACGGTTACATAGTGATCTGTCGTTATATAGGATAGTCCGTCACTTGAATACAGCAGGCGAGTCCCTGGCTGATTGCTGCGGGACATCCCACTATGCAAACCAACATCCGCCTCATACCAGATTCGACCCCAATCCACCCAAGTTAAGACATTTCAACAGTTTTTCTGAGTCATCTTCTTGTGTGGTTTTACGCCGGGCTTCCTGGGCTTCGAACGATTCTTTCGATGGCGATAGGTCTTCCCGGCAATTAGCCACAGCAGGTCGCGCAGCAGCGTTCCAACCTTTCTGCCGATTTTCCCACCGAGCAGAAGTATGGGCATCAGCGGCTTGAGCGCGGTGTGGGCGTAGGCATGGTTAATACGTTTGTTCTCGG
>NZ_JAFCWX010000124.1:0-848 GCF_049897805.1 Massilia sp. TWP1-3-3 | reverse complement strand
TAGACGGTGATAGCCCGGTATTCGAAATGCGATGTGTGGAACTAAGCGTGCGACAAGTAGGGCGGGACACGAGAAATCCTGTCTGAATATGGGGGGACCATCCTCCAAGGCTAAATACTCGTAATCGACCGATAGTGAACCAGTACCGTGAGGGAAAGGCGAAAAGAACCCCGGGAGGGGAGTGAAATAGATCCTGAAACCGTGTGCATACAAACAGTAGGAGCGGACTTGTTCCGTGACTGCGTACCTTTTGTATAATGGGTCAGCGACTTACATTCAGTGGCAAGGTTAACCGTATAGGGAAGCCGTAGAGAAATCGAGTCCGAATAGGGCGACAGTCGCTGGGTGTAGACCCGAAACCAAGTGATCTACTCATGGCCAGGATGAAGGTGCGGTAACACGCCCTGGAGGTCCGAACCCACTAATGTTGAAAAATTAGGGGATGAGCTGTGGGTAGGGGTGAAAGGCTAAACAAACTTGGAAATAGCTGGTTCTCTCCGAAAACTATTTAGGTAGTGCCTCAAGTATCACCATCGGGGGTAGAGCACTGTTATGGCTAGGGGTTCATTGCGAATTACCAAACCATTGCAAACTCCGAATACCGATGAGTGCGAGCTTGGGAGACAGACGTCGGGTGCTAACGTCCGGCGTCAAGAGGGAAACAACCCAGACCGCCAGCTAAGGTCCCAAAGATTGGCTAAGTGGAAAACGAAGTGGGAAGGCTAAAACAGTCAGGATGTTGGCTTAGAAGCAGCCATCATTTAAAGAAAGCGTAATAGCTCACTGATCGAGTCGTCCTGCGCGGAAGATGTAACGGGGCTAAGCCAGTCACCGAAGCTGCGGATATT
>NZ_JAFCWX010000123.1:0-873 GCF_049897805.1 Massilia sp. TWP1-3-3 | reverse complement strand
CATAATATAGCACCGAAACCGTATATATGGACCGCGAAAGCGACCGACATTCTTGCCAAAGTCACGCGCGCTCGTGCCAAACTTAATAAGCTTCAATCTGTTTGACGCACTACACTAGATGGAACGATTTCTTCGTCGCAGGTCAAAGCCAGGATGATGTCGCGCTTGCCGGCAAAGCCTTCGCCCTTGTAGCGAATCATGTTTTGAACATAGGAAGCGGCCATAGCCTTGTCGTCCGATGCGCCGCGCGCGTAGAACACGCCGTTCTCTTCAATCAGCTTGAACGGGTCGCGCAGCCAGTCTTCGCGCTTGGCTTCGACGACATCGACGTGGGCCAGCAGTAACAGCGGTCTTTTGGCGCCGCTGCCCTTGAGCCGCACTACCAAATTTCCCTTCTTCGGACTGTCCGGCGGCACGATTATCTGCATTTCACTGTCGCTGTAGCCAGCCGTTTTGAGCTTCGCGGCCATGGCAGTAACTGCGTCCGTGCAACTTCCGACGGAATCGGTAGTGTTGATTTCTACCAATTCTTGGTAAATTTTTCGCAACTGTTGCTGCTCCGCATTGGGCGCTGACGTCTGCGCGCAAGCGCCTGCGGAAAACAGCATGGCGCTGAGAAAAAAGGTGCAAGGGAGGGCTGGATAGCGCATGCAGATTCCTTTAAGGCAACGTGGAACTTCTGGCGGTAGCGGCCCGGCTGCGCGGGCAGTCATGCATTCGGCAACTTTGCCGTGAGGAATAATAACAGTCAAATAGTTGGACGAAGCCGCTACGCGGCAGGAGTGCGATCCTGGCTGATGATCGATCCGGCTGGATGATTCAGAATGTGACCTCGTCCCTCGCCCGAGGGTGTGAATCATACGAAACGAGGTC
>NZ_JAFCWX010000122.1:0-893 GCF_049897805.1 Massilia sp. TWP1-3-3 | reverse complement strand
TTGCTCAGCACAGTGACGCCGTCCACGGACACGCTCAGCTGGTCGGGATTGCCCAGGCTGCCGTCCCATGAATCGAGCGCATACAGGTCAAAACTCATGGTGTAAGTCTGGCCGGCGGTCAAGCCGCTCAGGTTCAGCGTCTGGCTGGTATTGTTGAAGCGCCCCGAGAAGGCCGACAGCGCCTGCGCGCTGCTGCGGTTGACCGCTGGATTACTCCAGTTGGCCTTGGCGGCGCCCTCGAAGTTGTCGGCGAAGACCACGCTCGCGCCTTGCTTGACGAGCACATTGTCCAGGCCCCAGCTTTCGTCGTCCAGCCCTTCCAGGCCGCCGTCGGCAAAGCGGATGGCCGCCGTTGCGCCACTGGCGACAAAGGTCATGCTCTGGCCGCGGTGCACGCCGTCGGCGTAGCCGGCAAAGCCGATGTCGCGCGTGCCGGTGTTGGACACGCGTACGTCACCCGTGGTGGCCAGGTCGGGCACGATCACTTGCAAGCGCGTGCCGGTGCTGTTGACCAGTTGCGGACGCACTGCGACCACCGAGGTGACGCCGGCGTTGTTGCGCACGTTGAACAGCACTTGGGTGCCGGCGCCGAAGTTGGTGCCGGTCAGTTCGATCACCTGGCCGACGTTGGCGTTCGCTTGCGCCCCGTTGGCGGCGGTGCCCAGCAGGGCGGCGCCATTAAGTGCGCTCAAGGTTGGCGCCTTGACCGAGAAGTCGTCATTGAGCGCGACCTTGTGCAGCAAGCCATAGGTGCTCGACAACCACAGCGCGCCATCGGCATCAAAGGCCAGGCCGCTGATGTCGTTGACGTCCATGCCCTGGCTGCCCAGGTCGACGCGGCGCAGTTCGGCGCCGGTACGGCTGACCTTGACCACCTGGCCGATGGTGTTGTA
>NZ_JAFCWX010000121.1:0-926 GCF_049897805.1 Massilia sp. TWP1-3-3 | reverse complement strand
CAGGGATAGTAAAAATCCATGCTGGACGCCGCGATTTTAAGGTGATGTCAAGTGTTATTGTGAAAAAATTGATAATAATTTACTGAAATGCACGCCAACTGCTAACTTGGGTGGATTGGCCCGGTCACGGGTGCTCAACGACCGCCTCCGTGCGGCGCGGGCTCTTTGGGCAATGCTGGTTTGCCGTCGAGTACAATCGGTATTGATTGGCAGCGGTCGGCAGTGGGCGGCTAGGAGCTGCCATTCGATGTTCGTCTAACTGCGGTCTGTCGGCATATTGTTTTCCCTTTTACTCTTGACATGCACTGATGGAAAATTCAACTAAACCCTTGTCGCAAGAACGCCAACGAATAATTTTTGTTGACGTGGATGACACACTAATTCGTTCAGTGGGGAAAAAGCGTATTCCGATGCCGTCTGTTGTCGCCGAAATTAAAATGTTGTACGACGGTGGCGCAGCCTTATATCTGTGGAGTTCCGGAGGAGGCGATTATGCGCGAGCATCCGCAATTGAGCTAAAAATTGAACATCTCTTCGTCGCTTTTTTGCCGAAACCTGATGTATATATTGATGACCAAGCTGTACATGAATGGCGCTTTTGCCATCACGTTTTGCCGACCAATGCCGGTAGCCTGACTGAATAGCCGCCTATGTCCGGAGCCTGATTCCCTCCAGGCGTCTGGCGCCACCGATGTCGGTTTCGGGGCGCCAGCGGCGAATCCGGCCGACGCCAGTTCACGGTCGAGTACAATCGGCCGGACCCGGCCCGAGGACTAAACCGCTCGCGCGGTAGGACTTCGATTAAAGGTGACTGTTCAGCGCCTATGCAGTGGGCTGGATAGGATTACCGGCGAAGGCGCGTTGCAGCACCTCCAGCATGCCGTGGCCCTGCTTTCGCAGCGTATCGAGGCAGGAGCGAATGACGC
>NZ_JAFCWX010000120.1:0-934 GCF_049897805.1 Massilia sp. TWP1-3-3 | reverse complement strand
ATCGACCAACACACACCTCAGACGGCGCGCTCCTGGAAACAGGGCATGCTTGTGGGAGTGCAATGAATGCGCCGGTCAAAGCCAGATTTAGGCGGTTTTGCGAAGCCGTTCACACCGCTTACCACACGTTCTGAGGTAGTGCCGGAAGAGATGAACAGACAAGGCGGCGTTGTAACGTTTAAGCTAACCACCAACGCAAAGCCGCTCACCAAATTGGGTGGTGCAACCAAGGTCTTTGGGCCCTGAAGGATCTGGACCCCGGAGAGTTCAGGCGATCGTACTGATCGGAGCACACCCAAAGACCCCACGGTCTTTTTCAATCGCGACTCTTGCCGGACAATAACAATTATCACTTAAGACCCGACTGCATGGCACTGGCGGAAATGGCATTTCCCCCGCGAAAGTCGGTCCTTGGCCGCCGAGCGGCGCGCCTTCGACCAGGAGCTGGCCGCGCTGCGCTGCGTCCTCGATGAATATCTCCCCGCTGCTGGTACGCAACCGCCGCAATGGCTAAGCCGACGCCCATGTAGACTTCATCACGGCGCGGCTGGCTCAATCGGAGCAATGCCTTACCGAGGCGCGGGCCCATGCCGCCTGGCTGGCTGGCCAGCTGCAGGAACAAGCGGCGCTGGCGGCCGCCCGCCAGGAGCAGGTGGGGCGCTGAACACCGCACTGGCCGCTTTGCTCGCCGGCGAGGTCGACGCTATGCGCCGTCTCTCGCTGATGTCGATCCCCGCCGTGCGCGGAGAAACCAGGATGGACCAGGAGCCCTGCGCTAGGCTGGTGGCGGTCATCAAAACTACGCGTAGACGTGGGCGGTAATTTGCAAGCTAGTTGTCGCCTAAAAGCGGTTTCTACGCTGCTTTTTTGAGTTCTGGATTTTTCTCCTTTTTGGTGAGGGTCTCCGTGGCACTTTTTTCCGGATTGAGGTGCA
>NZ_JAFCWX010000119.1:0-962 GCF_049897805.1 Massilia sp. TWP1-3-3 | reverse complement strand
CGCCGCACCTACCTGGGCGAGAAGACTATAGAAAGCTGGCTCTACAAGTACCGGCGCGAAGGCATAGCCGGCCTGGCGCCCAAGACGCGCGTTGACCGCGGCCGCTCCAAGATCGCGCCGGCCCTGCAAGAAGCTATCGTCGCGGCCAAGCGCGACAATCCGCGCCGCTCGATTCGTCAGATCCGGCAACTGCTGCAAACGAGCGGCCAAGCGGCCACGGACAGCCTGTCGCGCTCGGCGATCCACCGCCTGCTGGCCAATCACGGCATAGCGCGCATGAGTGGTTCGTCCAGCCAGCCCGAGGAGAAGCGCAGCTTCGTGGCCGAGTCGGCCGGCGCGATCTGGTACGGCGACGTCATGCACGGGCCGCGCGTCAGCGTCGAGGGCACGCCGCGCAAGGTCTATCTGGTGTCGCTGTTCGACGATGCTTCGCGCCTGGTCACGCACAGCGCATTCTGCCTGGGCGAGACGGCGCTCGATATCGAGGGGGTGCTCAAGCAAGCGCTGCTCAAGCGTGGCCGGCCGATCAAGCTCGTCGTCGACAACGGCGCCGCCTACAAGGCCGGCACACTGCAGGCACTGTGCGCGCGGCTGGGCATCCACCTCATCTACTGTCGCCCGTACCAGCCGGCCGGCAAGGGCAAGATCGAACGCTGGCACCGCACCGTGCGCGACCAGTTCCTCAGCGAACTCGATGCCGCCCGCATCGGCGACCTGGCCGACCTGAACGCACGGCTCTGGGCCTGGCTCGAATGCGTCTACCACCATACGCCGCACGAAGGCCTGGCCGGCCTGACGCCGCTGGCGCGCTACCAGCAGGATCTGGCGAAGATCCGGCCGCTGGGCCAGTTCGCGGCCCAGCTCGACGCCATGTTCCATCACCGTATCAAGCGCTATGTGCGCAAGGACGGCACAGTGTCGTACCTGGGCGCCCGGTTTGAAGTGCCGTACGAGCTGTCCGG
>NZ_JAFCWX010000118.1:0-995 GCF_049897805.1 Massilia sp. TWP1-3-3 | reverse complement strand
ATCGGCTACATGACCCCGGCCGCCGTGCACAACGACGTGGCAAAGATCATCTACGAGCAACGCGATCAGGTCCTGCAAAACGCCTTCTCGCGACATCCAAATCGCTTCAAGAACATCAACCCACGGCCCCCGGCACTGCCGACCGAAGCCGGCATCAATATGCCAAAAGCGACAATCCTGGGAGACGTACAGACTGAAAAAAGCTCCCTAAACTAATTGCGAAACCGGTCTCAAATAGTTTGACACGCTCCGGACATCCGCGCTTCCGCTACCGTTACCTGGCCGGCCGTCGGAGGAAGGAGAAACAAATGAGCAAATTTACAGATTTTTTTAGCGGTGGTCATGCACCCGCCTCGCGTACCTTACCGGCAGTTACTTTAAAAATTTTGAAGAAGGTATATTCTGCCGAAGCGTTCACGGCGCCCAACCCCTATATCACGGAGACCATCCACAATTCCGAGGGCGCGGCTGTAGGAAGCACTGAGTACGGTGTGTCGCCATTAACCGACCGTGTATACCTTTTTGAGATTAAGATTGCACCTCCTTTTAGGCGAAAAGGGTATGGGCTGGCGTTGCTTACGTCGCTTGCAAAGACATACAGCTTTCCGCTCACAGTCGTGCACCCAATAAGTCCAGCCATCTTGTTTTGGAATAGTGTTCGAAAAAAGCTTGCGGATTCGGTCCCTATGACACAAGGCTTGTCAGCCGGCGATATGTATAAGGAGAAGACTCGATGGCTTCATCTTCAGTCAAAGATCGATCAGCTTGAACAAGCGATATTGGAGCGGCATCTACGCGGAGAGCCATATGCTCAAGCGGTTGGCCGCGGTCTTGATGAGTAATCTGCTGGCGGGTAATGGCAGAAAAACGTATTACAGGCGGTTTCAAATACCAAGCGCAACACTGGGTTAATTAACAGTGTCAGTCGGATGTTGCAGCAAGGCTATGTGCTGAGTATAAACGACGAGCGGCGATTCATAATCTAGCCTCGCCCT
>NZ_JAFCWX010000117.1:0-1044 GCF_049897805.1 Massilia sp. TWP1-3-3 | reverse complement strand
ACCCACTGCCTCGCGGCCATGAGGCTTTCAAATGAACCCTTCGGGTAGGCTGGGCGGTACTTGAGCGTTTTGAAGAGGCTTTCGCTGAAGGGGTTGTCATTGCTGCACGCGGGCCGGCTGAACGATGGGACCACGCCGAGCTTTTGCAGCGTTGCGAGCATCGTGGCGCCCTTCATCGGACTGCCGTTGTCGGAGTGCAGCACCACCTGCTTTGGCGCGATGTTTTCGCGCATACAAATATCGCGCATCACCTCGCTGGCCAGCTCGCTGCTTTCCGATTCGTAGACCTGCCAGCCGACGATCTTGCGGCTGTAGATATCCATGAACAGGTACAGATAGAAGTAGATCCCCATGACCGGCGTCGGCAGATAGGTGATGTCCCAACTAAACAGCTGGCCCGGTGCCGTTGCCACCAGCGCACGCGGCTTGTGGCGCGGTTTGGCCGGCTTTTCGGCCCCACGGTGCTTGAGCTGGTTTGCCGCTTTCAGCAAGCGATAGAAGGTCGACTCCGAGGCGACGTACTCGCCCTGGTCGACCAGCCGTGGCACGATCTGGCTTGGAGGGAGGTGGCCGAATTCGGGTGAATTGGCGATCTCGAGCACGCGCTCGCGTTCCAAATCGCTCAGGCGGTTCTTGGGGGTCTGCACCCGAGCCGGTCGTCGGTCACAAGCGCCTTCAGCCTTGTCGTTCTGCCAGCGCTGCAAGGTACGCTCGCTCAGCATAATCACTTCGCAAGCCCGCCACTGGCGCGCGCCGGCAACGACCGCCTCGGCCACCAAAGCCATCACTTGGTCGCGCTGCGGGAGGTCGGTCATCATTCCTCGTCCTCCCACAGCGCGCGGAACTTTTTTTGCAGGATCAGCAACGCGGCCGCCTCCGCCAACGCGCCATTCTTGCGCACAATCTCGCGCTCGAGCTTTGCAACCTTGTCCTTCAAAGTGCGCATTTCGCGCACTCCCGTTGCCGGCTCTTTTACCTCCACGCAGAAAGCAGCTTCCCAGCTGGTCAGGTGATGGGGGAATATGCCGTGCTCGCGGCACCACG
>NZ_JAFCWX010000116.1:0-1074 GCF_049897805.1 Massilia sp. TWP1-3-3 | reverse complement strand
GGGTGAAGTCGTAACAAGGTAGCCGTATCGGAAGGTGCGGCTGGATCACCTCCTTTCTAGAGTTGCACTGGCTATAGAGCCAATTCATTGAGCGTCCACTCTTATCGACTGTTGAAATTAGAAGAAACAGTAGCAGTGTCTAAGTCGGGGCTGTAGCTCAGCTGGTTAGAGCACCGTGTTGATAACGCGGGGGTCGTTGGTTCGAGTCCAACCAGCCCTACCAAAATAAACAAACGAAAGTGAACACCTACTTTCGTTTGGGCTAGTCAGCCAAAAATCACTGGCAGAGCCAGATGATTTTAGAGCAAAAGCCAGGTAAAACCGGGGGATTAGCTCAGCTGGGAGAGCACCTGCTTTGCAAGCAGGGGGTCGTCGGTTCGATCCCGTCATCCTCCACCAACACACTCTACTATCTCTAAAGTACAAACGTAAATCATCCAGTTTCTAGTTGAGATTTAGGTTTGACCTTTTAGAGATTAATAGCTGTTTCGTTCTTTAACAATCTGGAAGAAGTAAAGTTTTAATCAAATCGTCGACAGACGGTTTGATGGGTAGCGATTGTATGTATCAAAACAAAGCAACAACGCTGTACTCTTATCTCTGTAACGTCTTTCGCTTAGTCGGTGAGAGGCTAACGTTATAGGGACAAGCGAATAAGTGCACATGGTGGATGCCTTGGCGATTACAGGCGATGAAGGACGTAGTAGCTTGCGATAAGCTGCGGGGAGTGAGCAAACACACTTTGATCCGCAGATTTCCGAATGGGGAAACCCGGCCTTTTAGGTCATTGCATACTGAATACATAGGTATGCAAAGCGAACGCGGCGAACTGAAACATCTAAGTAGCTGCAGGAAAATAAATCAACCGAGATTCCCAAAGTAGTGGCGAGCGAAATGGGATGAGCCTGCACGTTTTAGCACGACGCATAGAAGAATCCCCTGGAAATGGGAGCCATAGACGGTGATAGCCCGGTATTCGAAATGCGATGTGTGGAACTAAGCGTGCGACAAGTAGGGCGGGACACGAGAAATCCTGTCTGAATATGGGGGGACCATCCTCCAAGGCTAAATACT
>NZ_JAFCWX010000115.1:0-1096 GCF_049897805.1 Massilia sp. TWP1-3-3 | reverse complement strand
GGCGTTCTCAAAGACCAAGTGCAACACCTTCTGCTGTAAGGTGCCGCCATGGCAAAAATCTACAAACATCTGACTACTCAA
Source organism: Massilia sp. TWP1-3-3 (assembly GCF_049897805.1). NCBI lineage: Bacteria > Pseudomonadati > Pseudomonadota > Betaproteobacteria > Burkholderiales > Oxalobacteraceae > Massilia > Massilia sp. TWP1-3-3. The sequence goes on along the minus strand of NZ_JAFCWX010000115.1, from coordinate 1,015 downwards.
GAGCGCGCCGTCGTCATGACCATGCGCGCCGACCAATGCTCTACCCGATCCATTGCTAAACGCCTTTGCCGTTCAGCCAGCACAATCAGTCGCGAACTCAAGCGCACGAGCGGCACTGGTGTCTACGACGCTGACCAGGCCCACGTGCAATGCCATGTGCGGCGCCTTCTGCCGCGCCGCCTGCCCAAGATGCACGTTGATGGCGCCTTGTTCCAAGTGGTTCGGCACCAGCTCAAACTTCTCTGGTCGCCGCAGCAAATAGCGCGCAAACTTAAGCTCCTTTGGCCCGACAATTCTGAAAAATCTGTGTCCCACGAGACCATCTACAACGCCATCTATTTGCATCCACGCGGAGAGCTCAAACGCGAGCTGATTGCCTGCCTCCGGCACCATAACCAAGTACGCAAACCGCGCAGCCGAGGCACCGATCGGCGCTACCAGATCCAAGACATGCAGAGCATCCATATCCGCCCTGCAGAGGTCGAGGACCGCCTCATCCCTGGTCACTGGGAGGGTGACCTGATCAAGGGCGCTGGCAACCGCTCCTCGGTCGGCACGCTAGTCGAACGTACGACCGGTTTTGTGGTGCTCGCCAAGATGGATAACGCGACCACCAAGGCCGTCGTCGACAGCTTCTCGGCAGTGCTCAACCGCGAGCCGGCGGCGATGCGCAAGACCATGACTTACGACCAAGGCCGCGAGATGCACGGCCACAAAATCCTCACTGAGCGAACTGGCGTCCAGATCTATTTCGCCGACCCGCACAGCCCTTGGCAGCGCGGCTCTAACGAGAACACCAATGGACTGCTACGCCAGTACATGCCGAAAGGATCTGACTTGTCAATCTACTCCCAAGACGAGCTCGATGCCATCGCCCTGTCGCTTAATACACGTCCGAGGGCGAGGCTAGATTATGAATCGCCGCTCGTCGTTTATACTCAGCACATAGCCTTGCTGCAACATCCGACTGACACTGTTAATTAACCCAGTGTTGCGCTTGGTATTTGAAACCGCC
>NZ_JAFCWX010000114.1:0-1099 GCF_049897805.1 Massilia sp. TWP1-3-3 | reverse complement strand
ATCAGTCTAATTAAGGAAGTTGGCACACATATGGAATTGAACATGACACCAGCAGCAGAACACCCATCAGGCATTACGGAACCGGCATCAAGTGCAGAGGTGGTCGCTGTAGCGAGGCGCCGCAAGTTCACGACCGCGTATATGCAGCGCATTGTGCGTGAGGCCGACGCGTGCACGGCGCCAGGCGCCATCGGAGCGCTGTTGCGCCGCGAGGGCCTGTACAGCTCACATCTGAGCAAGTGGCGGCTGCTGATCGCGGCAAGCGATGCGGCCATACCGAACACGAAGCGCGGACCGAAGCCGGATGCGGCCAAAGCGGTGGACAGGCGCGTCGCCAATCTTGAGCTGACCAATGAAAAGCTCACCAAACAGCTTGAGCGGGCCAAGCTCATTATCGCGGCCCAAAAAAAACTTTGCAATCTCCTGGGTTTGCCACCGGAAGAGGATTCACTGTGATGGAGGCGACCTCGGAACTCGTGGCGGAAATGGGCGTGCGCGCCGCCTGCGCCGGCATGGGTCTGGCGCGCGGCAGCTACTACCGTGCCCGCCGAGAAACGCGCCAGGCGCTGCATACGGTACGCCGTCCTCGTCGCTCGCCGCTTGCGCTGAGCGAGGGTGAACGCCAGGAGGTCATCGACGTCCTTCATTCGCCCGAGTATGTCGACGTTGCACCGCGCACGGCGTATGCGATGCTGCTCGATGCAGGGATATTCCTGGCCTCGGTGTCGACCTTCTACCGTATCCTGCGTGCCTGCAGCGGCACGCGTGGACGCCGCGACGAGCTGGTGCACCCGGCCTATACGCGGCCCGAGCTGCTCGCCACGCGGGCCTGTGAGGTGTGGTCGTGGGATATCACCAAGTTGAAGGGGCCGGTCAAGTCGGCGCACTTCCATCTGTACGTCATACTCGATATTTTTAGCCGCTACGTGGTCGGCTGGATGATCGCCGATCGTGAATCGGACCTGCTCGCGGAAGCGCTCATCGGGCACACCTGCGACAAGGAGGGGATCGTACCTGGTCAGCTGACGTTGCACGCGGACCGGGGCGCCGCGATGCGCTCCAAGCTGGTCGCCGATTTGCTCGTCGATCTCGATGTCGT
>NZ_JAFCWX010000113.1:0-1105 GCF_049897805.1 Massilia sp. TWP1-3-3 | reverse complement strand
CATAATATGGCACCGAAACCGTATATATGGACCGCGAAAGCGACCGACATTCTTGCCAAAGTCACGCGCGCTCGTGCCAAACTTAATAAGCTTCAATCTGTTTGACGCACTACACTAGTTGCCGGGGGGGGGAACTTGCAATAAATAGGAAAAAAACTGGAAGAAGAGGCGAAAAAAGAGGTGTTCGCCTAAGTCATTGATTTATAAGACAGCAAAACGGCCTGCAAAGCCGTTTAGACGGGTTCGATTCCCGTCCTCGCCTCCAGAACAGCATGCTCAAGTTTGTAGCCTTTGAGCGGTCTCAAGAAAAGCCAACTCCCGTTCAGGAAGTTGGCTTTTTTTGTTAACTGCTTTCAACCTGGCTTGCGCTGATTCTTGCATCCGCTGTTCGCGCGCGCGGACCTGCCCGCAGGCGGGAATACGGGCGTCTACGATACTCGCACGGCCGTGCTACACTCAGGCGAAAATGGCGCTTTAATGGGCGCGACATATCATCCGTAGGGGTTTGTCAGATGCCGACTTGCTGGATAATTGGCGGACCCAATGGCGCCGGAAAGACGACATTTGCGCTGGAGTACCTGAAGCAAGTGGCGACCGGCATGCGGTTTGTGAACGCTGACCTGATCGCGGCGGGTCTGTCCCCACTTGCCCCGGAACGTGAATTGATGGCCGCCAGCCGTTTGTTCCTGCAAGAAATGGATTCATGCATTGTCCAAGGTGAGGATTTTGCTTTCGAAACGACGTTGGCCGGTCGCAGTTATTTGAAGCTGGTTCGGCGGCTGCGCGCGGCGAAGGCTGGCGAGTAGAGTTAAGCTACTTGGCACTGCCCAGCATGGAAATGTCGCGATTGCGCGTTGCGAAGCGCGTCGCTCATGGCGGCCACAATATACCGGTCGCTGACATTGAGCGCAGATTTGCGCGAAGTTTGGTGAATTTGCTGACGACGTTCAGTCCGGTAGTTGACGCTTGCCGCTGTTTCATAAACAGTTGAGCGCGTGCAAGATGTTTGATGGCTTTTGAGGGAGTTTTGTGCAGAATAACTGAGGTTTTAAGGCTGAGCGCCCTCAAAGAGCTTGACCAGCAAGCCCTCTGAGGACGAGTCTCT
>NZ_JAFCWX010000112.1:0-1120 GCF_049897805.1 Massilia sp. TWP1-3-3 | reverse complement strand
TGCAAATAACGAACCCGGTACGCACATTTTTGCGCTGCCAACATCAAGAATGTGAATACGGACCGCGATGACGACCCTGACCGAAAAAATTACCGCCGTGCTGTCGCAGTTTTCCAGTGCCAGCCGCCTGTACGCATTGACGGTGGGCGGCGGCGGCGATCATGGCTCCGGTGGTCTGCTGGTGGAGGCCTTTGCCGCCGACGACGCGGTGCAAGGCATTGGCGGGCGCGACGTGATTGTCGTTTCCACCGATGCCCACATTGCGCTGGCGCCTTTGCTGGGCCAGTCGGCCAGCCTGGAGGTGAGCCTGGCCGACGGCACCCGCACCAGCTTTGACGGCGACATCAGCGAAGTGGCCATGCTGGGTAGTGAAGGGGGGCTGGCGCGCTATCGCCTGCGCCTGTCGCCATGGTTGTGGCGCTTGAGCCAGGTGCGTAACAGCCGCGTGTGGCAAGACAAGTCCGTGATCGAGATCGTCGAAGACGTATTCTCGGCATACGGCGCGGTGGCCAAGTGGCGCTGGAGCGACGAGGCGGGCCCGTTCATGGCGGGCGCCGCCGAGCGCAGCTACTGCTGCCAGTACCGCGAGTCCGACCTCGACTTCGTGCGGCGCTTGCTGACCGAAGAAGGCCTGGCTTGGCGCTTTGAACAGGGCGACGACGGCGCCGGCGCGGTGCTGTTTGCCGACACCGCGCAACTGAGCGCGATTCCTGAAGACCCGAGCAGCAAGGCTGACGGCGGCATCCGCTTTCACAATGTGCGCGCCGGCGAAAAGCAGGATACGGTGCAGGCCTTGCGCTCGCAGCGCCAGATCAGCGCATCGCTCACCACGGTGCTCAGCTACGACTACAAGGCCAAGCAGGCGGTCAGCGCGAGCGTGCCATCGCGCCTGCAAAACGGCAGCCAGATTCCCCAGCTTGAATCGTACGATGTGCCGGGCCAGTACGCTTACGCCAACTCGGCCCAGGCGCAGCGCTATGCCGAGTTGCAGATGCAGGGCAAGGAAGCGCGCGGCCACCTGTGGCGCGGGCGGTCCACGCTGCGCACGCTGCGCGCCGGCACCCGCTTGACGATCCTCGATGCACCGCTTAAGCAACTGGGCGAAGCGGCCCCGTTTGCC
>NZ_JAFCWX010000111.1:0-1167 GCF_049897805.1 Massilia sp. TWP1-3-3 | reverse complement strand
ATAATATGGCACCGAAACCGTATATATGGACCGCGAAAGCGACCGACATTCTTGCCAAAGTCACGCGCGCTCGTGCCAAACTTAATAAGCTTCAATCTGTTTGACGCACTACACTAGGTTGATCGATGATGCAACTAGCTCTCGTAACCTCGCGGCAAACGGCACAGTGGAGGCTAGTCCACCACTAAAGTTCCCGAGATAGGCACGGAACGCCCCCAGGAGGGCAAAAGCTTGATAGACACTCAGTTTCCCGTTGCGTTCCACCAGATCTCGTATTACTCTGGGCTTGCTGCAACCACCGAACCATCCGGTAAGGGAATCGCTCCCATAAGTATGGCGCTGCGTACGTCACCGCATACTGTACCAACCGGCCTCAGGGCCCCTTAGAAGTTTTAGACGTTACGGCTGGGCAACCGGCCGAAGTTTGCAACACCTTACCCTCGCCGAGGGTAACGCGCACCATCGAGCTCGTGGCACGGCGACCAATCGCTTCGGCTATGTGTTCCGACATCTATCCTATTGAACTATCGCGCTATCAATCGCTGACAGCGAATTTGACACGTCTCCTATCGTCGTTCGGGCAGACCCGAAGTATCAGGCTTAGCAAGCTGACTGTGACTCTATCAATCATCGCGTTCCACGCGTGCGACCACCTCTTGGTGACGTTGCGATTCCGACCTTCGGGCACGGTCGCATTCGTTCTGCACGCAATCGACGGCGGCCCGTGGTGCGGCCGAGGATATCGTCGAGGAGACTCGAATTGCAGGTAAGACCCGCCCTGTCTACAGGGGTTCGGCCGCGCTTGCCATGTACGAACGACAAGCCGCGTGGTCGCGAGCGGTGGTCACAGCGCGCGCTCTGCCGCCTGCGGCCCAACATTTATTTTGAAGAACAACCGGCCGCATGACGGCGAACCTATCCAGATCTAAACTGGCCCCGCGGTGGGACGCGGGTGCCAGTGCCATTCCCCCAACCCGCCGCCGCTGGCAACGCGGCGGGTCCTCACGCCAAATCGACTAGGAGCAATCATGAACTCGAAAAAGATAGGCCATGAGCGCGTGCAAGATGTTTGATGGCTTGATGGTCACGATATCTGATGGTCAATCGGACGCTCTGCCGCGACGCGACCGCTCGTGACCGGCTGGCATCGTCGCAGCGGGGGCCGGC
>NZ_JAFCWX010000110.1:0-1243 GCF_049897805.1 Massilia sp. TWP1-3-3 | reverse complement strand
AGGGATAGTAAAAATCCATGCTGGGCGCCGCGATTTTAAGGTGATGTCAAGTGTTATTGTGAAAAAATCGATAATAATTTACTGAAGTGCACGCCCATCGCTAACTTGGGTGGATTGGGGAAGGGCCTGGATTGATGAACGATGTGCTGGCGCCAACGATCACGCTCGAAATACAAACTGGAAAAGGACGACCTGGCCAGCCGATCAATTCGAGTCTGTCGGACGAGGAGATTCTTCAGCTTTGGCAACGCGTTTCCTCAAGCCTGAAAATTCGCGCTACAGGCACGGTAAGCGGCGGCAAGACCGCCGCTGCCTCAAAAGTCGCGCTAGGACAACTTGCCGCAACGGGTAGCGCTTGTCCACAAGCTGGCTTCTGGGAATGCAAGGAATCAGAAAACGTTGTTGGCGGATCGCGCAGATTCTTCCGGGAAGGCGAAAACATGCCTCCCGCGACCCTGACCGCGCCGCCGAGTTTTTGGCGAAAGCTTAGCGGCGAGTCCCGTTCCGAACATATTTCCACAGTCTGGAGGCTGGTCGATTACACCACACTACCCGATGAAGATGAAGTCGATAGCAATCCTGAAATTGGCGGCAAACCTGCACTGCCAAACTCTAGCAATGTTGACGATTCTACCCCCGGGCGCGCCTGATAGCGCCAAATTGTCCGTCAGGACGACTTTCGGGACCAAGTTCGTTTTAACTAATGAAGTCTGACTTTGGAGCATCAAGTTGCTAAACGCTATTCGCCTAGGAGACTCGACAACGCACGGCGGAAAGGTTGTCCGGGTCGCGGCAACAAATTACATAATCGATGGCATACCCGTGGCTCGGGTTGGCGACCTGTGCTCATGTCCAATCAGCGGCCACGACGGGTGTACCATCGCTGAAGGAAATCCCATCCACCTCATCGACGGCATTGCCGTTGCATACGAAGGCCACAAAACCACCTGTGGGGCTGCGCTGATTGCCACCCAAGCGATATTTGCTTCGAAATAGTCGTGCGAATGAACGCGGTCGCACTTCACGGTCTGTGCTGTTCCGACATAATTGAGTGGTCCGGCCAACAATACCCGTCGGCCGCATACTAGCAACTTGCGAATCACACAGACGCTTACTACGGAGCTCGGTAATTTGCAAGCTAGTTGTCGCCTAAAAGCGGTTTCTACGCTGCTTTTTTGAGTTCTGGATTTTTCTCCTTTTTGGTGAGGGTCTCCGTGGCACTTTTTTCCGGATTGAGGTGCAC
>NZ_JAFCWX010000109.1:0-1295 GCF_049897805.1 Massilia sp. TWP1-3-3 | reverse complement strand
TGCGAAGCGCCTATATTTCTTCTTTGTGAACATTTGATAATTTAAGTATTCAACTCGGCTTACGCTTCGTTGGCACCTTCATCAAACGCCCACACTTATCGACTGTTAATTTTTAAAGAACTTATTCGGTACTTCTTACTGCGCGGTACGAAGCGTTGTGTTCGTTGCTGCAGAGAGGCGAGATTATGAAGCACTTCGTTTCACTCGTCAACCTCTTTTTATTACCGCGCCTCTTTCGAAGCGCCCCCTGACCAACTGATAACTACTTGATTTCGCTAACGATTTCATCGGGGAGGCAAACTATAGCAAAGGACACGCTGGCTGGCAAGGGCTTTTCAAACGATTCGGCAAAAACTTACCGAGCATTATCACCAAGTTTGCCGGCAGGAGGCGAGGTAGCACTCGATGAACTGCCTGATGACGGCCCCGGCACATCTTTGCGATTCAAATCGCTGGGGCTGCGAAACACCTCATCCGTGAACAGGCGCGAGCGCGTCAGGATGCGCCGCCCTGCTCGGTTATCGAGCGAAAACATCCCACTGGTGCTGGCGACCGTATCGATGATCAACTGCGAATGGTCCCACTACGCGAACTGTATTACGCGGCTCCTTTTCCCGACGCCACCGACAGCGCTGCACCGAAGCGCACGCTGACCGAGCGCCACGACATGTGTCAGAGCCTCGAGAAAAAGCAGGTCGGCCTCTCGTTCTAACAGCGTCAAGGTGAAGACCACGTTCACGTGAAGGGCTACGCCGGCAGCTGCCACGTGACCCAGCCGGTCGGGCGGCGTGGTCGATTCCGCCCCGTGCCTTCCACGGCGCCGACATCAACTGGCTGCACGTAGCGACCGTGGCCGGCGGCAAGCTGAGTACCATCGTCGGCATCAACGAGGCCGTTCGAGCGACTTGCGGCAGCGTTTCGAAAACTTCGTCGGCACCCGGTTTGACCTGCAGGGCAAGCTGCCGCGGGCGGAGTGGAATGGCATATACGGCTGCCGCTCAGCGCTGCCGTCGGGTCGAGGAGCAACTGTCCTTGGACCCCATCAAGAGAATTGAAGAGCAAATGCGGCAGGAAACTGCGCGCCGCGAGACCGCCCCGAGTTCAAGAGCGTGCTGGTCCGCAAATTGATGCACTCCACGTTGCCGACGTTTGCCGGAACGTCGACGACAAATCCCTGGACGAAAAAAAACCCCACATTTCTGCGGGGTTTTTTAATATAACTAGCCTGACGATAACCTACTTTCACACTGGTTGCAGCACTATCATCGGCGTAATATCGTTTCACGGTCCTGTTC
>NZ_JAFCWX010000108.1:0-1433 GCF_049897805.1 Massilia sp. TWP1-3-3 | reverse complement strand
CAATTCGCCAGCAAAAAACCGCCACAAGTCCTTGAATGGACTAGGGAAAACGGCCGCGTTTACGACAAGTGCACGTCGGGCGGCTCCTTCTTGAGCATTGATCCGGTGACGACCGATGCCAACACGGGCGGTAGCTTTAACCGCTATAAATATGCGGAGAACAATCCGTATCGCTATATAGATCCTGATGGTCGGCAAAGCATGAGTGGCGGCCTACCGTACTATTCGCCAATGACTCAGATGGAAATTGGAGTTAGAGCGTGGTACGGAAACGCAATGGAGATGGGGACAAACGCTGTAAAGGCAGCATCTTTGTTGGTTGGTCTTCCAGAAGCTACAGTTGCCGCCGCGGTAGTGCCAGCTAGCGTGCGCGCTGCCGAAATTGCAGGTGCTATGGGGAGCACTCAACGCTTCGTGACAATCGCGGTAACTGAAACTGCGGAAGGTGTTCGATTGGTCAGTTCTAGCGAAAAGGCGCTGCGACCGGCTGCCGTGGCAGCGCTAAAGCCAGGCGAATATGCTGTGACTGGAGCTGGTCATGCGGAGGTGACTGGTGTTAATGCGGCTAATGCAATAGGACTCACACCGACGGGCACTGCCGCTAGCAGAGGAATATGCGAACCGTGCACCGCCTTTCTGCAAAAATATGTTGTCGAGCCCCTCAGTAAGCTAAAAGGCGAAAAATGATTAATTTGCAGGCAGAAGTTGAGAAAATTTCTCAGAGACTCATGACTCTGCCAAAAAGAGAAGCCGTAGATTTTCTTGTCTTCCAATGCACGAGAATGATGACCTGCCTCGTTAAATTTGGGCAGGAGACTGGCTTCGAAACTTCCCATTATCAAAATTGCGTGAATTTCGCGTGGGATTATTTGGAAGGCAATCCACTGCAAATATCATTCGAGCAGGCGTCTCTTGATTGCTATGACAATGCTCCAGATACTGAAATATTTGACCATGAATTGGTATCCGCTGCATTAAGTGCCGCCCTTGGAGTTGGAATGTTAATGGAGTTCATTCATACAGATGAACGACAGCTCGTGGCGGACGCAAATCAACTCGTTTTCGATGCGGTAGTGCTTCATTTGCAAGCTACTGAAGCACCGTTTCCGTTGTCGCTCAGTAATGAAGAAATTTATTGCCACCCCGCGATGCGGAGGGAGGTCATGATTCAATCCGATGCACTTCAATTCTTCGTTACCGGACCGAATCTCGGCGAAGTCCGCAAGTATATTGCGAGGACTGATATTGAACTACTTCCATAGAGCTGCAGTAGAACGGCATGGGGTCAAAGCCCAATCCACCCAAGTTAAGACATTTCAACAGTTTTTCTGAGTCATCTTCTTGTGTGGTTTTACGCCGGGCTTCCTGGGCTTCGAACGATTCTCTCGATGGCGATAGGTCTTCCCGGCAATTAGCCGCAGCAGGTCGCGCAG
>NZ_JAFCWX010000107.1:0-1500 GCF_049897805.1 Massilia sp. TWP1-3-3 | reverse complement strand
GGGCCGGCCCCCGCTGCGACGATGCCAGCCGGTCACGAGCGGTCGCGTCGCGGCAGAGCGTCCGATTGACCATCAGATATCGTGACCATCAAGCCATCAAACATCTTGCACGCGCTCAGCATACGGGCAAAACTCCCGTTCGTCAGCTATGCAGTCAATTTACTGGCTTTGAGTACGATGCCGACTTCTCGCAGGACGAGGCAGACCCACGAATGATGTCTTCTTTCAGCACGTCGGCGGATCGAGTCACCCCCTCCATCACTACCGATGATTGGGATGCAATCGAGGGACATTCTGCAGTAAGCTATATTCTGTCGCCACGAACGACAACGGAAAACGCATTAGCAGTGTCCGGCCAGACGCTGGCCTTGGTTGCTGCCCTGCTAAACGCTGGCGCGTCCGCAGTCAAAGGCGAGAGTTCAGGAATAGCTCATGGCCGAACCTATTGGCTGGAACTTGCCGACTACGCCGCCAAGACCTCGGAATCCGCGCTGATCCGTGCCTGGGTGCGATATCCGATCTCTGATGATTCCCTGCTCTACTCCGTAGGAATGCACCTGCTGGGGTTGCCAGACATCGAAATTGATGACGCCGGCACCTCCGAGGTGGATGCCGTGGATGCCTTGAGCGGGTTCATGCATTTTCTTTTGATCGACAAACGGCAAAATCTAGATGCCGGACATACTTTTCATACGCGGCCCGATTCCGCGCGTTTTCAGCTCTCAAGGACGACGTGCACCCGATACGAGCATGACGACTTCTTTTACAATCCATATGGATATTGGCGTCTTTGCCCAGTCACCTAACCTTGGACACCCGCATGCAACAAATTGAGTTAATTAACCAAATTGAAGCCAGTTCGACTGTTGCTGATGCCATGGAGCTGATTGCGTGGTCAAAGGCGATGGTAGGAAAAGTTGAACGGGGCGATATGGTGATTGGCATCATGTCCATTGACGAGGCGCGGATGATTCCAGTAGCCCTGCGCAAGGCGCTAGATATCGGCGTTGCGGAAGCCGCGCTTTGCCTCGCGGATTGGCTGCTACGAACGCCATTCGGCGAACCCGACGTGCTCGGCTCGGAAGGAGTTCTCCTCGAAGGAATAGCGCTAGGCATGGATGAAGCTTGCGTGCCGCTAATGAATTGTCGTTGGCTTTATCGCCGCGACACGTGCACCGATCAAGAAGCAAAACAAGCATTCATATTGTTAGAAGCATGGTGCGCCAAAAATTTTGCGGATGGTGAAGCCTTGTACTTGTTGGGGTTGGTTACATGCCATGGCTTCGGCACCAGCGCCGATCCCACGCAGTCTGCAAAGATCCTGGACACGGCCGTTCAGTTGGGTAACGCTGACGCGATGTTTGAGCTCTTCATTTACTATGCTGTTACGTCCTTTGAAATCCTAGGCTCGCCGGGGCGCTAAATCCCGGGCTCTTCGAGGGCGTTCAGTAAGCTTTCACCCATGGCAGCGTGGGACGTCATGCAAAAAAGATAGGCCAG
>NZ_JAFCWX010000106.1:0-1592 GCF_049897805.1 Massilia sp. TWP1-3-3 | reverse complement strand
CAGGGATAGTAAAAATCCATGCTGGACGCCGCGATTTTAAGGTGATGTCAAGTGTTATTGTGAAAACATCGATAATAATTTACTGAAGTGCACGCCCATCGCTAACTTGGGTGGATTGGGCACTGACCCCGTGCCGCCGCGCTGACCCCGTGCCGCCGCGCTTTCTTCATCACCCCGGTTCGGCAATTTTCAACAGAATATCAGGTACCTGCAACTCCGGATCGGCCCGCAGGACGCGAAAATCCGGCGAAACATTAGTCAGGAACAGCAGTCGCACTGGCACTAAGCCGTTCGCGGCCTTCTCAAACAATTCAAATCGTAGGCTATATGATGCTGGCGCCAAGCTAACCATAACAGAATCGGCAACCGATGCAACCTCAAGTCCAACAGAGTTAGGAATCTCAAACGGGACTTCAATTACTCGCACGGCGGCCGGATCTACCGCTACGTCGTGATCAGATATAACGACAGAAATTTCGTGCTTGCCAGTCTCCTCGATCGTCCGAAAACAAGCACTACCTGGTCTCCACGCGAAGCCTTGCTCAAAGTGAGTTTGCTCCCAATTATTAAAAGGTGCGTCCAGCGTTTCCCAGAAAACACAAAGCTGTGAGTAACTTACATTTAACGAAAAATTCGCATTAGTCATAATTATTAATCCGTAACCCGTATTTGCACTTTTGCGCCGTTCGGCAGTCCTCGACAGGAGTTGCCTATGCACGCCCCAGCTGACATGTTATTACTACCATTGATAGGACGCACGCTTGCCCCAGTCCCCCCTTCCAAGAACATCGCCGGAGGGTACTCGTCTAGCTGTTTTCCAGCCACTTTTGCCATTCCGCCAATTGATGCTGCCCTGTTAGCATCAGCGCCCTCGCGCGCAATGGTAAGTATACTCGAGTGTCCCGCCGCAATGGCATCGGCAGCATGCTGTGCCACCTCACCGTGCTTGGCTAGCGAAAGCGTGATTGTCTTAGAGACTTGAGTGCTCGTTCCTGTTATCGCCTTGAACAGCGATACCGCACCTGCCCCCACCTTGAGGCCGACACCCCCCGGCGCACCGACCTGAGTGAGGCCAACGAAAACACCTTTCGATACGTCGCCATGAAAGCCCTGACTCAACGGTGGGGTGTTGTAAGCTACCGCAGGTGGCGGCGCATTGGAACAACTCCACTCTGAGTCAGCGCGGCCATCTGGATCAATATATTTAAACGGATTATTGCTCGCATACACATACCGGTTGAAGCTTGATCCAGTATTCGCATCGGTCACCACCGGATCAATGCTCAAAAACCGTCCCGCTACCGGATCATAGTACCGCTGCTGCATGTACGTCAAACCCGTATCAACATCATTCACATGTCCGGTAAAGCCAATCGTTGGCGTTGTTCCTGAAGCGGTGCGCCCATATGGCTCGTAACGCGTACGGCTGATCAGGCCCGCAGCCGTGTTGGTCCGTGCTACCGGGCTGCCCAGCAATCCACCCAAGTTAGCGATGGGCGTGCACTTCAGTAAATTATTATCGATGTTTTCACAATAACACTTGACATCACCTTAAAATCGCGGCGTCCAGCATGGATTTTTACTATCCCTGC
>NZ_JAFCWX010000105.1:0-1595 GCF_049897805.1 Massilia sp. TWP1-3-3 | reverse complement strand
GTGCACCTCAATCCGGAAAAAAGTGCCACGGAGACCCTCACCAAAAAGGAGAAAAATCCAGAACTCAAAAAAGCAGCGTAGAAACCGCTTTTAGGCGACAACTAGCTTGCAAATTACCGGCATCGGCGAGCTGCCCAAGCAGAAACAGAAATTCGTGATGGAGATGCTGGAAACGGTGCTGGCCCAGGCCAACGCAAAGGCGCATTTCCTTAGCCGCGAAGAAGAAAGCCACTCGCATCCGGGGCACCGGAGGGAGTGGCTTTTTTGTTTTTAGAAGAAGGATATGTTAGCGATCAGCTCGTGTCCAAATGTCGGCTCTGACCCTGTGCCGGCACCTCCCGGTCACTTTGCAGGGGCAGACCCCACCGACTGAATATCTACTTGAATGTTGGCAATTGCAAGCGCCTCAGCATGCTCTGTGGGCGATTTGAACTCGAGCGCGAAAAAATTCCCATCAACTAGCCATACGGAGCACGAATTTTCTGTACCTGGCGGCCCTTTAATTGCCAACTTCGCTAGCAAACGCTCACCTGTAGACGAATCCAAGCGCGTTTCATCAGGAAAAATGGCGCTACCACCGTGCATTGCATAACAATTCACCTCCCGCCCCCCATCCAACCGTTGTACAAGATTGATATCCCCAATCCGTTTACTCAGTTTCTGCTCTTCTACTGGGCGCAACGCCCTCAGCACGGAAGCTAACACGGCGCGTTCAAATTCGTTCAAGCTAGAACTTCCAGCTTTGAAAAAATTTCTAAAAAAAGGATGTAGTCTCATATGTATTTAATGGGAACCGACTGACGCAGCGCCAGCTCCTGCACCAGCTGCGGTACCTATCCAAAAATAAGGTATGCGATTTAATTGTTGAAGAACGATCGACGGCATGGGATTCGCGGCCTTCCAAGCACGCGGCATGAATCGGTAGCGAAACGGATCCGATAGCGCATGCTTGACTATTGATACGTAATTCCCGTTTAGTATGCTGTTCCCACCACCGAGCCGCTTAGGTATCCAGTGAGAGAACTCAAGCCCAGCGCCCTTAGCGCCAGCGGCACGAGCGCCAGCTGCCCCGCCAAGGGCAGTCGACACCACAACCCCGGCACCTTCACCAACATGATACGACGTCGCCGACTGATCCACTGAGCCGATCGAAAATTCGTCCCTGACATAAGACGTCAGCCCAAATGAAAGCGTGTCTCCCATGCCGCCTGAAAAATTCGCGGCTGTATCCAGGACCGCGTATGGGTCGAAAGCGGACTGAGTACTCGTAGTTGCCCCGACCCGTCCATTTTTTGTAGTGCCAGGATCGCTCGCGACGGTGATGGTCCCTAAAGTCCCACAGTTCATCCGACTCTGGCCAGCGCAAGGATCACTCGGCTCTTTCGCGTCGCGCCCATCTGGATCGATATATTTGTACGGGTTGTTTTCCGCATAGGCGTATCGGTTGAAACTGCCACCAGTGTTCGCATCGGTCGTCACCGGATCAATGCTCAAGAAGGAGCCGCCCGACGTGCACTTGTCGTAAACGCGGCCGTTTTCCCTAGTCCATTCAAGGACTTGTGGCGGTTTTTTGCTGGCGAATTGTATGTAAAGAG
>NZ_JAFCWX010000104.1:0-1610 GCF_049897805.1 Massilia sp. TWP1-3-3 | reverse complement strand
CATAATATGGCACCGAAACCGTATATATGGACCGCGAAAGCGACCGACATTCTTGCCAAAGTCACGCGCGCTCGTGCCAAACTTAATAAGCTTCAATCTGTTTGACGCACTACACTAGAAAAGGGGCGGTGGCATTCGGCCCTCGACCAGGCACGCGCAAATCAAGACGATAGTCGACCACGCGGCTCCGGTCTTTCGAGTCAGGCTCGCCCGTCGAGAGCTTGATAACGATTGGCGTTGCCAGGCCGGAGAGAAACACTGTTACATTGCCGTCTTCATACGCGGACAACGCCGAAATCACGACGGCCGGCGTGCCTTGCAGCCACTCGACTTCGAAGTACCGAGCGTCGGATACGCGCGGCGCCGCTGCAAGCGGCCATGGCGCGCCGGTTGCGTCAACGAACACCAGAGTTGTCATCTCGCCCGGCAGTGTCCGCGCTATCGGTAAGGCCGAACCGGGCGACAAATCGACCGATGCGCTGCTGATACGCGGAACCGTGCGGACCGGACGGTAGGCCTTCGCTTTGCGCGATCCGTCTAGTTTTTGTCGCAGCCTCACAATCTCACTGTTCGAAAATGGCGATACAACCTGCTCCGCGCGCTGATAATTCGTCGGCGGCGCTAGCGGCGGTATCGGCGCCACCCCATCCTGCGAGACGGCAGCTGCCCCGGGCTGCTGCGAACCCACGATCTGGCCAGCAACGGCGTAGCTGGCTGGTCCGTAACTCGACGGCGGAAAAGCAGCTTGGATCTGCTGCTGTGAAGTCGCGGGTGGCTGGCCCACAGCCGGCGGAGCAGGGAATGCGCCGCTTGGTGGGACCCACTGCTGGCCCTGCTGGTTTGAGGCAGGCGACGGTGCCTGCCCGGGCAGGGGACTTGGCGCCTGACCTGGCACAGGACTAGCCGGCGCCGCTGCCTGCGCTGCGGCCACCGACGTCGGCGTCGGCCGCGCGGCCGGCTGCTGCACCGGACTTTGTTGGACAGGCTGCTGAACGATCTGCGCTACACTCGGCGAAAGCGCGGAGCTTGTCGCGAGCGGAGCAAGCAGAATGATGGCAAGTCGTTTCATGATTAGCATCCCTTAAAGCGGCTTGGTGACGAGCTGGCCAACTCCGATGCCTCCAATTGCATCGACAGTTGGCACACGCTCGATCCGAATGGATCCAAGAAAGCGTTGCGGAGGAAGCTCGGTAGTCTGCCCGGCGAGCTTCAATTCGAGTGGGACCTCGACATACCAGACATATACGCCACCCTCGATGCCCTCCTTGACCAACACCCCGGTGCCCGCCGTGATCGACAGATTCATACGGCGAGTACGGATCGTCTCGAGAACACCCGAGGATTGCAACGACGCTATAAATGACTTGAAACCGTCCCGCGTATAGTCCCCGCGCACATCCTCGAGCTGCTGTCGCCAGTTGAGAAAGTCCAGCGTGAAGGAACGATTCATGCTGTCCTTCGCGTACTGGATGACGTCAGCTGCCTTCCTATCCTGAATGTTTCATAAACTGCCACTGCGTGTCCGGCTGGCCGAAGCAGTGCCTCATCGGCAGCAATTTCAATGTTGCGAGCAATAGCTCCCCTACCCATTTAAACGGGACATTAATGAA
>NZ_JAFCWX010000103.1:0-1650 GCF_049897805.1 Massilia sp. TWP1-3-3 | reverse complement strand
CACTGCGTCTCCCGCTGGCCGACGCGGGGCCTCATCGGCAGCGATTGCAATGTTGCGAGCAATGGTTTCCCTACCCGATTAAACGGGACATCAATGAAGCGGTATGAGGGGTGATGGCGGGCGGGTGGATGGTCAGTTTTCGGCGGACCAGACGTGACTTGTTCAGGAAGAGTTGAGCGTCTTTGGTGAAGTCGGCAGATACAGCCGCTCAGTCAATGTTTGCAGCAGATGTTTGACCGGGCAAGCGCTCGGCAGATGAAGGACGATCTTGTTCTTGTACTGTCTGACCTGCACGGCAATCTTGAACAACTTGGCGATAACCGTCGACGGCTGCGCCTGCGACAGCGCGGTATGCTGCAGTGCCTGCGTTCTCAATTGCTGGTGCAAGATATAGGCGGCGGCATGCAGCAGCAAGCGCATGCAGTTGGCGAGAAAGCTGGTGCAGGAAGTGCGGTCGGCGGCCAGATCGTCCTTGAGATGTTTGATGTAGTTTTCGGCTTGACCGCGCGCGCAGTAAATGTCTTCGTACAACATGCCAGCATCGAGTCCCGGCAAGGACGTGACGATGAAACGGGTGTTCTCACCAAGCGCCATGACCTCGGCCTTCAACAGTACCCGCCAAGCCCTTGGCCATGAGCGAGCCTTGTAGATAAATTCATCAAACAGGCGCACAGCATTGGGCGGCACCTCCTGCGACTGGGCCGCAACCCAGCGGTCGATGGCACGCAGCCTGGTCGGCTCGGCCATCGCGACAAGCTTGACGTTGCAGGAGAAACCGAAGATGAAATCGACGTTCGGCATGCTGTCGATCAAGCCCATCAATTCGGGGCCGCTGAAGTGGCCGTCGCCACGAACGAGAATGTGGGTATCGGGAAAACGCAGGCGTATCAGTTTCAGAACGCGGCGCATGATCATCGCGTTCTCGTTGCCAAATGGCCGCCTTCCAGGGCGCAGCACGGCGGCGATCAGGCCACCTGACATGCCGTCAAAGATCATCAGCGGCAGGTAGCAGGTCGAACCGTAATGGTGGTTGTAGAACGCCAGTGGCTGCTGGCCGTAGCACGCATCCTCCGAGTGATCGAGGTCGAGAATCAAGCTCTTTGGTGGGCTGGCAAAGCTGGCGATGAATTGCTCCACGAGTGCTTCGCTGACGCGGTAAATGTCCTGGCGGCTAGCGGCATGTTCGAAGCGCGAGATCGTCGCCCCCGATGCCAGCGCTGCGTCATCGTCAAACGGCAGGCGTGCCGCTCCCAGCTTGAACATCGGATCGTGACGCAGGCTGTTCGCATCGTTGCCGTCTTCGTAGCCACAGCCGATCTGGTAGATGCGCTGCGTTAAAAGATCGTGATACGAATGGCTGACGTAACTCTGATGGCGGCGGTCCGGCAGGGCTGCGGCGAGGCGCTTGGTCAGGCCGATCCGGAGGTCGACGCCACGCAGTAGAACCGGGCCAAGATCGGACGACAAGCCCCCACCGGCGAAATCGGCGCGAACTGTGTGAGCTGGAATAGAGGCAAAACGGAGCTGTTCTGGAGTAGAATTCATATCGGGCAAGGTGTGTTCGTGCTGATGGCTTAGGTTTCTAGATAACTCCCATTCTATCAATCACTTACGGCATTCTTGCCCTTTTTTATGCAAAATTCAGGCTAG
>NZ_JAFCWX010000102.1:0-1676 GCF_049897805.1 Massilia sp. TWP1-3-3 | reverse complement strand
AAGAAATATAGGCGCTTCGCAAGAAGTGGCCTGTCAGTATTTTGAGTGAGCGATCTGTCCGCAAGGACATTAAACAGAGATTGAACTGAAGAGTTTGATCCTGGCTCAGATTGAACGCTGGCGGCATGCCTTACACATGCAAGTCGAACGGCAGCGCGGGGCAACCTGGCGGCGAGTGGCGAACGGGTGAGTAATATATCGGAACGTACCCTGGAGTGGGGGATAACGTAGCGAAAGTTACGCTAATACCGCATACGATCTAAGGATGAAAGTGGGGGATGCGCAAGCACCTCATGCTCCTGGAGCGGCCGATATCTGATTAGCTAGTTGGTGGGGTAAAGGCCTACCAAGGCATCGATCAGTAGCTGGTCTGAGAGGACGACCAGCCACACTGGAACTGAGACACGGTCCAGACTCCTACGGGAGGCAGCAGTGGGGAATTTTGGACAATGGGCGAAAGCCTGATCCAGCAATGCCGCGTGAGTGAAGAAGGCCTTCGGGTTGTAAAGCTCTTTTGTCAGGGAAGAAACGGTGAAGGCTAATATCCTTTGCTAATGACGGTACCTGAAGAATAAGCACCGGCTAACTACGTGCCAGCAGCCGCGGTAATACGTAGGGTGCAAGCGTTAATCGGAATTACTGGGCGTAAAGCGTGCGCAGGCGGTTTTGTAAGTCTGTCGTGAAATCCCCGGGCTCAACCTGGGAATTGCGATGGAGACTGCAAGGCTAGAATCTGGCAGAGGGGGGTAGAATTCCACGTGTAGCAGTGAAATGCGTAGAGATGTGGAGGAACACCGATGGCGAAGGCAGCCCCCTGGGTCAAGATTGACGCTCATGCACGAAAGCGTGGGGAGCAAACAGGATTAGATACCCTGGTAGTCCACGCCCTAAACGATGTCTACTAGTTGTCGGGTTTTAATTAACTTGGTAACGCAGCTAACGCGTGAAGTAGACCGCCTGGGGAGTACGGTCGCAAGATTAAAACTCAAAGGAATTGACGGGGACCCGCACAAGCGGTGGATGATGTGGATTAATTCGATGCAACGCGAAAAACCTTACCTACCCTTGACATGTACGGAAGCCACGAGAGATCGAGGTGTGCTCGAAAGAGAGCCGTAACACAGGTGCTGCATGGCTGTCGTCAGCTCGTGTCGTGAGATGTTGGGTTAAGTCCCGCAACGAGCGCAACCCTTGTCATTAGTTGCTACGAAAGAGCACTCTAATGAGACTGCCGGTGACAAACCGGAGGAAGGTGGGGATGACGTCAAGTCCTCATGGCCCTTATGGGTAGGGCTTCACACGTCATACAATGGTACATACAGAGGGCCGCCAACCCGCGAGGGGGAGCTAATCCCAGAAAGTGTATCGTAGTCCGGATTGTAGTCTGCAACTCGACTACATGAAGTTGGAATCGCTAGTAATCGCGGATCAGCATGTCGCGGTGAATACGTTCCCGGGTCTTGTACACACCGCCCGTCACACCATGGGAGCGGGTTTTACCAGAAGTAGGTAGCTTAACCGCAAGGGGGGCGCTTACCACGGTAGGATTCGTGACTGGGGTGAAGTCGTAACAAGGTAGCCGTATCGGAAGGTGCGGCTGGATCACCTCCTTTCTAGAGTTGCACTGGCTATAGAGCCAATTCATTGAGCGTCCACTCTTATCGACTGTTGAAATT
>NZ_JAFCWX010000101.1:0-1676 GCF_049897805.1 Massilia sp. TWP1-3-3 | reverse complement strand
CTAGCCTGAATGTTGCATGAATTTCTTCTCGCCCCCGGATTTTTCCAACGTGGCTAGCTGCGCGTGGTCATCGCGGCGTCAGGCTAAGCTCGCCCTACCCATGCTCTATGAGCGGCCTTTGATCAGGGTTGAATGGTTGAGGTTTGCGGGCGGGAGGTCTGTTCACGACTGACCGGACGAATCGACGTCAGGAGGAGTTGACGATGTTCGTCGGCACGCAGATGAACAGGCGTTCGGCGAGGGTGTGGAGCAGGCTCTTAACCGCGCAGGCGCTTGGCAAATGCAAGACGATGCGCTGTTTTGTTTGGCGGACCTGGACCGCGATTTTGAACAGTTTGTTGATGACGGTCGATGGCTGTGCTTGCGATAGCAAGGTGTGCCGCAGTGCCTGTGTGCGCAATTGTTGATGCAGGATGTAGGCGGCGGCGTGCAATAGCAGGCGCATGAAATTGGCCAGGAAACTGGTACAGGATGTGCGGTCCGATGCCAGGTCGTTCTTCAGATGCTTGATGAAGTTTTCACTTTGGCCACGCGCGCAATAAACGTCCTCGTAAAGCATGCCGGCGTCGAGGCCTTTTAAGGAAGTAACGACGAAGCGAGGATTCTCGCCCAGCGCCATCACCTCGGCTTTGAGCAGCACGCGCCATGACTTCTGCCACGAGCCTGCGGCATAGGGGAATTCATCATACAGGCGCACAGCCTCCGGCACCACGTCCTGGGTTTGCAGCGATGCCCAAAGGTCGCAAGCGCGCTGTTTTGTTTTTTCTGCTAACGCTTGCAGTTTGACGTTGCCAGGAAGGCCGAAGATGAAGTCGATGTTGGGCATGGCTGCGATCATCTGCATCAATTCCGGCCTGCCGAAATGGCCATCGCCGCGTACCAGGATGTGGGTTTCCGGAAAGTGCCTGCGAATCAAGGTGAGAACACGGCGCATGATCATGGCATTTTCGGCGCCGGTCGGGCTTTTCCCTGGACGTAGAACAGCGGCCACCAACGCCCCCGACTGACCATCGAATATCATGAGAGGCAAGTAACAGGTACTACGGTAATGATGGTTGTAAAACGCCAGCGGCTGTTGCCCATGCGCCGCATCTTCCGAATGATCCAGATCGAGAATGAGACTGCTCGGTGGACTGGCGAAGCCGGCGATGAATTGTTCGACAAGCGCTTTGCAGAGGCGATAAATATCTTTGCTGCTGGAGGCGTGCTCAAAGCGCGATATTGTCGATGCCGACGCCAGCGCGGTGTCCGCACCAAACGGCAAACGACCGGCGCCAAGCTTGAACATCGGATCGTGGCGCAGGCTGTTAGCGTCATTGCCATCTTCGTAGCCGCAGCCAATTTGGTAGATGCGTTGAGCCAGCAACGCGCAGTGCGAATGCGTGACGTAACTGGCGTGCCGAGTGTCGGCCAAAGCTTGCGTCAATCGCTCGGTCAGGCCGATCTGACGATCAACACCACGAAGCAGCAACGGCCCGAGGTCGGACGACAAACCACCGCCGTCAAAATTGGCACGAATGGTATGACCTGGAATGGATGGAAAACGTAGCTGTTCTGAAGTAGAATTCATGTCGGGCAAGGTGGCGTTCGTTTTGATGAACTGTGTTTCGAGATACTCACATTTTATCAAGCACTTACGGCATTCTTGCCCTTTTTTATGCAAAATTCAGGCTAGC
>NZ_JAFCWX010000100.1:0-1723 GCF_049897805.1 Massilia sp. TWP1-3-3 | reverse complement strand
GTGCACCTCAATCCGGAAAAAAGTGCCACGGAGACCCTCACCAAAAAGGAGAAAAATCCAGAACTCAAAAAAGCAGCGTAGAAACCGCTTTTAGGCGACAACTAGCTTGCAAATTACCGCACTATGGGCAGTCTGAAGTCTTAGGAAACCGAAGACTCCCCCAATAGGAGCGTTTGTTCAAGTTCCTTTCGGGGGTCACCCCATCGCCCATCGCGCTACGTGATCAAAACGGAGCCGAAACCCATCAGGTTGAGTGACCATACTCAGTCAGGCGGAACACTTCCACATGGAGTTGCTTAATACCTATTACCACCCAATTTCCTATGCGTATTATGGCGCCGACGACGATCAAATGTCATTTGGCGTATTTCGCTGGGTAACAGATAACCAATACGCGCTGGGGAAGGAAGTCGGTCCGCTTATGCCGCTGGGCCAAACAGCGGAGGGACTTCACTCGGGGGGAGCACGCGCGATTCGGTTCCCGGCCTACACAGTTGCGAAAGATGAAGGGCTTCTTTTTGGCCCAGGCGTGCAGGACGCTCCGGGAGACGGAACCGTGTCTCAACAGTCGGGCGCGGGACCGCGAGGCAAAGTAAAGCGTCTTTTCCGGACTAAAGGTTATGACCACCAAGGCAGCTATAAGAACGAGGCAATGCTAATGCTGACACATCATCTGATTGTTAAAATCGCGCAGGTGGCAAAATGAAATGGACGCTTTCACGAAAAATGTGGGTGGCCGGGGTAACGGCGATGATCGTAATCACCACAGCGGGGCTACTGTTTGGGAATAACCACAATCACGACAAGACCAAAGTGAATAACATGACACAAAAGATGATGACAGTATGCGTAGGGCGATTTACGATCGATTTGCCAGAAGGCGCGGAGGTAGAATTTACCCCTGCTCGTATCGCGAGCGTAGATATCCAGGTGCAGTCCGGCTACACAGACCAGCAACTACGATCAGAACTCGAACAACTAGAGCAAGCGGTGGCGCTCAAGAAAAATGAGTACGACCGGCCTTCCATGGAAAAGAAATTGGACGTCGAGGCGATCAACTTTAAGTCTACTTTAGTGTATTACGGTCGTGAAAAGCCGGTCGCGATTATGGAGTATGGACAGCGTGTTCCTGGCACCGAGGAAGGAATCAGTATCGAGGCGTTTGGCTTAAAGAATTCAGTCGCATACCATTTCACGGGAAAGAGTTTAGCGGTGCCACGCAGCGAAAACAATGTGCTCAAGCTGGTCAAGAACTTCGAAGCCCTCATGCCAAACCAGATTCCCACCCATCCCGGTTTTTGCATCGAAAAGGGACTGATCCGTGATCCGCTAGATGCGGCCGATAACGAATCGGTAACGATGTTCGCCTCGTTAAAAGGACATCCTGATGTTGCTATTCGGCTCGACACGTCAATAAACAGAAAGCAGATTGAGGATTCCTTACTCGTTAGAGACTTGGAAAGCGAAACCAAGCGTGAGTATGCATCGCATTTCAAATCGCTTGGTAAAGGGCCGCGCATCATCAATGCCATTCCAGGTGAAGAGGTGCTGGATAGAGTTAAGGATTTGAATGGCACAAGTGCGCACGCTTTCATGTGGGAAGGGCCCAATCCACCCAAGTTAAGACATTTCAACAGTTTTTCTGAGTCATCTTCTTGTGTGGTTTTACGCCGGGCTTCCTGGGCTTCGAACGATTCTCTCGATGGCGATAGGTCTTCCCGGC
>NZ_JAFCWX010000099.1:0-1778 GCF_049897805.1 Massilia sp. TWP1-3-3 | reverse complement strand
TTTCTGGTAGCGATCTGTGTATCAACACAAAGCACAACGCGCATTCTTATCTTCTATACCTGCTAAGGTTATAGGGACAAGCCGTACGGGCAATTAGTATCAGTTAGCTTAATGCATTACTGCACTTCCACACCTGACCTATCAACGTCCTGGTCTCGAACGACCCTTTAAAGAGCTTAAAGCTCTGGGAAATCTCATCTCAAGGCAAGTTTCCCGCTTAGATGCTTTCAGCGGTTATCTCTTCCAGACTTAGCTACCCGGCAATGCCACTGGCGTGACAACCGGTACACCAGAGGTCTGTCCACTCCGGTCCTCTCGTACTAGGAGCAGCCCCCTTCAAATTTCCAACGCCCACGGCAGATAGGGACCAAACTGTCTCACGACGTTTTAAACCCAGCTCACGTACCACTTTAAATGGCGAACAGCCATACCCTTGGGACCGGCTACAGCCCCAGGATGTGATGAGCCGACATCGAGGTGCCAAACTCCCCCGTCGATATGAACTCTTGGGAGGAATCAGCCTGTTATCCCCAGAGTACCTTTTATCCGTTGAGCGATGGCCCTTCCATACAGAACCACCGGATCACTATGTCCTACTTTCGTACCTGCTCGACTTGTCAGTCTCGCAGTTAAGCACGCTTATGCCATTGCACTATCAACACGATGTCCGACCGTATCTAGCGTACCTTCGAACTCCTCCGTTACACTTTAGGAGGAGACCGCCCCAGTCAAACTGCCTACCATGCACTGTCCCCGATCCGGATAACGGACCAAGGTTAGAACCTCAAACAAACCAGGGTGGTATTTCAAGGTTGGCTCCACGCAGACTGGCGTCCACGCTTCAAAGCCTCCCACCTATCCTACACAGATTGGTTCAAAGTCCAATGCAAAGCTACAGTAAAGGTTCATGGGGTCTTTCCGTCTAGCCGCGGGTAGATTGCATCATCACAAACATTTCAACTTCGCTGAGTCTCGGGAGGAGACAGTGTGGCCATCGTTACGCCATTCGTGCAGGTCGGAACTTACCCGACAAGGAATTTCGCTACCTTAGGACCGTTATAGTTACGGCCGCCGTTTACTGGGACTTCAATCAAGAGCTTGCACCCCATCATTTAATCTTCCAGCACCGGGCAGGCGTCACACCCTATACGTCCACTTTCGTGTTTGCAGAGTGCTGTGTTTTTATTAAACAGTCGCAGCCACCAGTTTATTGCAACCCGTTCATCCTTCCACAGTAAAGTGGTCAAACTACAAGGGCGTACCTTTTCCCGAAGTTACGGTACCAATTTGCCGAGTTCCTTCTCCCGAGTTCTCTCAAGCGCCTTAGAATACTCATCTCGCCCACCTGTGTCGGTTTGCGGTACGGTCTCGTATGACTGAAGCTTAGAGGCTTTTCTTGGAACCACTTCCGATTGCTTCGAAACATAAGTCTCTCGTCTCAACCCCTTGAATTCCGCGCCCGGATTTGCCTAAGCGCCTTCTATGAGTCAAAAACCGGGACATCCAACACCCGGACAACCTTCCGCGATCCGTCCCCCCATCGCATCATACGACGGTGCAGGAATATTAACCTGCTTCCCATCAGCTACGCATCTCTGCCTCGCCTTAGGGGCCGACTCACCCTGCTCCGATGAACGTTGAACAGGAAACCTTGGGCTTACGGCGTGGAGGCTTTTCACCCCCATTATCGCTACTCATGTCAGCATTCGCACTTCTGATACCTCCAGCATCCTTTACAAGACACCTTCGCAGGCTTACAGAACGCTCTCCTACCATAT
>NZ_JAFCWX010000098.1:0-1966 GCF_049897805.1 Massilia sp. TWP1-3-3 | reverse complement strand
CATAATATGGCACCGAAACCGTATATATGGACCGCGAAAGCGACCGACATTCTTGCCAAAGTCACGCGCGCTCGTGCCAAACTTAATAAGCTTCAATCTGTTTGACGCACTACACTAGCGCTGTCAGATGAGCACGCTAACAAATTATCGAGACGATACTACAACGTAAGCCTCTGATCCAGTAGGGCCGACCCGCATAAAGATGCACATGCGGCAACTGGCGATCAAGTAGTGCTTCACGGATTGACGCGCTCACAACCAGATCACTGGCGTAGAATAACAGGGGGGTGACCGCGTCCTTGATACGTCCGGCCTTATTTCTCTCCTTCAAAGCATTGCTGAAGACGAATGGGGGCGAGCCGGCGAGCTGCTGGGCCTCAGCCTAATGTTCGATCGAAGGTATTCGGGCGCCAAGTAGGGTGCACTCTCGTCGGTTGACTTCCTCAAAATATGATACTGCGCCGTATAATCTGTCACTACTGTCCCATGACCAATTCAAATTTTCCATCACCCGAGGAACAGTCGGGTTCGCCGGATGCTAGCTGAGGCAATGTCCCTCGTACTTAACGCCGAGCTAAAGCCGTGCTTCACTGCTCCCGAGCCTAGTAGTCGGACGCCAAGACCAGTCTTGCCCCTTGAGGCATACCACTTCTGAACAGCCCCGCGATAGACTCATGACAAAACACGTACGCGTCTATGGTGCCCCCCATCTTGAAGAGTAGCCGTTTTTCAAGCGGCGTTCTGTCGAGGACTTCAGCATCGAGCACGTACTCATACACACCAAAGCGCTTCGCGTCGCCGGTCCCCGTGTAGTTGGTACTGGCCTCGGACAATGTCCGATCCCAGCAGTCGAACAGAGACGTGAATGTGCAGTACCAGTAATCCTCATGCCACTTGTCCCGGTCGTCGATGTAGATCGCCGGATGCATGAACATATCGGGTACCTGAAGATCAAGCAGGGCGTCGCGGATCGAAGTTTTCACGACCAGATTGTTGCCATGAAATAGCACAGGGCCGATGAATTCCTTCACGCCGTTGGCGGCGAACCGGTCCCTCAAACTGTTTGTAAAAATCAGCGGCGGCGATCCGACCGGCTGTTGCTCGAAGCTGAAGTCGCGTTCGACCGTATTTTCGTCAGGGCCCAGGAACGGAATATTGTCTTGTTTTGCCTCCCTCAAGATATAGTATTGCTGTGTGTCGTCGCTCATTAGCTGCCCATTACTAGTTGATATTTCCCGACACCGAACCTCTAGTAGTCGGACGCCAACACCAGCCTGGCCCCGTTCGGCATGTCCCTTCGGAATAGCCCGGCAATCGACTCATGGCAAAACACGAACGCTTCCAGAGTGCCGCCCATTTTGAAGAGAAGACGCTGTTTGAGCGGCGTTTTATCGAGCAGTTCTTTATTCAAAACGTATTTGTAAACATCATAGTCTTTTTCGCCGTTCGCTTTCACGAAGCTCGTGCTGGCGTCTGACGCTGTTCTATCCCAGCAGTCGAACAGCGCGGTGAAGGTACAGAACCAGTAATCCTCATGCCACACGTCCCGGTCATCAATGTAGATCGCCGAATGCATAAACATATTGGGCACCTCAAGGTCAAGCAGGGCGTCGCGGAGCGCAGTCTTAACGACCAGATTGTTGCCATCAAATAATATAGCGCCGATAAATTCCTTGACGCGGTCTGCAGCGCATCGATCCTTCAGGCTGTTTGTGAAAATCAGTGCCGGCGACCCAACAGGCTGCTCCTCGAAGCTGTAGTCTCGTTCGACAGTGTTTTCGTCAGGACCCAAGAACGGAATATTGTCCAGTTTTTCGGGTCTCAAAATATAGTATTGCTCCGCGTACTGAGCGCGTGCAAGATGTTTGATGGCTTGATGGTCACGATATCTGATGGTCAATCGGACGCTCTGCCGCGACGCGACCGCTCGTGACCGGCTGGCATCGTCGCAGCGGGGGCCGGCCCC
>NZ_JAFCWX010000097.1:0-1976 GCF_049897805.1 Massilia sp. TWP1-3-3 | reverse complement strand
CAGGGATAGTAAAAATCCATGCTGGACGCCGCGATTTTAAGGTGATGTCAAGTGTTATTGTGAAAACATCGATAATAATTTACTGAAGTGCACGCCCATCGCTAACTTGGGTGGATTGGACCGAGACCTGGTCCGAACATGATGGACTCGGTCAACCGGGGCGCCATGTCGATATCAACGGAGTTGCTACGACTTTTGCGTATGGGATTAAAGGTACGCTGGCGTCAAGCACAAAGCTGTTGCCAAGCGGCAGTCGTGTTAGCACCTTCACCTATAACAAGGACCAGCAAATCACAGACGCTGTGTACGCCAACGGGGCTGCGTCGCGCTGGCGCTATTCGGCGGGTGGTCGCGTCGAATACGTGGGCGACGCGCTCAATCAATTCGCGCGAACCGGCCTCGACATTGCAAATAACGCACTTGAATATAGTTCGGATCGGCACCTTCCGGCACTTAGTAGCGGCACGCCTATGCCCGCAGCAGGGGGCACGTTCACATCCAAGACCGAGATGGACTCGCTCGGCCGACCGTACACGCAAACAGGCAACAAGAACCAGCGCATCCAGTATGAGTATGACAAAAATGGCAATTTGCTGTCGACAACGGACGTGCACAACAGGGCCACGCGCTACAGCTACGACGAACAAAATCGGCTGATTAGCTCGACTAGCATTAGTGGCTCAGTAACGACGATGAACTACGACAGCGAAGGCAATGTGGCCTGGGTGCGTGACCCGCGGCCCTTGCAGACTAACTACACGTACAACGGGTTTGGGCAAACCCTGAGTCAGCAAAGCCCGGATACCGGGGTGACCACGTACACCTACGATGCGGCCGGCGACGTCGATGTTGAGAGCCGCGCCGATGGGAAGAGCATCTCTTATGACTTCGACCTGCTCGGCCGAATCAAGACGCGCGCCAGTGCTGGGTTGACCGAGATTTTCAGCTATGACGCGGGGACGTATGGGAAAGGCCGGCTGACAGGCGTGAGCGACGCCAGTGGCCAGATAACATATGAATACAATGCCGCAGGCGAATTGGTGAAGCAAATCAATACCGTGCTAGGTCAGACGTTCACCACAACTTGGACTTACGATAACGCCGGTCGACTCAACAATATGTCGTACCCAACCGGCCTCGTCCTGACCTTCGGCTATGACGGCTACGGCCGCGTTAGCAGCGTGGTGAGCAATCTCGGCGGACCCTTCGCGACACTGGCTGATTCCTTCCTGTACCAGCCTGTAAGCGGCCAACGGTACGCATGGCGGTTCGGAAATAACTTGCCTCGCCTGGTTACTTTGGATACTGATGGCAGAATCGAGCAACTTTCAACCCCGGCAAAACACAGCGTCAATTTTAGCTATCGCAATGCCTACCTGGGCCAGCCCGACCTGATTGCTGCGATAACGGATAACGTCTATCCAGCAATGTCGGTGTCTGAATTTTCGTACTTGCAGGACGACAAGCTAGGAACCATTAGCCGAATTGGCGATGCGCAAACTATCTCCTATGATGCAAACGGCAACCGCACCACTCACGTGCGAAACGGCGTCAATTTCTCGTATGTGTCCAGTCCCCAAAGCAATCGACTCGATTCATGGAGCGGTGGTGGCCAGTACAGGAACTTTGCTTACGATGCGGCGGGCAATCTGACCAGTGAAGCACGCAGTGATGGCAGCCGCGCATACGAATATGGCCCCTTCAACCGGATGGCAAAGTCTTTCGTGAACGGCGCAATGGTGGGCGATTACAGGAATAACGCTTTTGACCAGCGGGTCTACAAGAACGCTGATGGCGTTGCCAAGCGATTCATCTACGGACCAGGTGGTGAACTGCTTGCGGAGATGGGTGGCTACACCAATCCACCCAAGTTAAGACCTTTCAACAGTTTTTCTGAGTCATCTTCTTGTGTGGTTTTACGCCGGGCTTCCTGGGCTTCGAACGATTCTCTCGATGTCGATAGGTCTTCCCGGCAA
>NZ_JAFCWX010000096.1:0-2016 GCF_049897805.1 Massilia sp. TWP1-3-3 | reverse complement strand
TGCAAGGCGCGGGAGCGCGCGCTATTGACCTGACTCGATCCGAGCGTGGCCGTTGCCTTCCGCGTCGCGGCTGGCAGTACCGCGCAGCGGCTGGACAGTGGGTTTCGCGCTCGTGTCCGCCAAGCAAGGCAGCCTCCGTTACGCCGTAACGATCACTTCATGCCGAGGTAGGCGTCCCACTCTGGCGTGTGCGGCGTCAGGCCGGCCAGGATCCGGTCATCCTCGATCCGCAGCAGCCGTTCCAGCACCACACGCTGCGTTACGCCGTCACGCGCCGCGATACGTTCCAGGGCAAGGTGCGCAGCCGTGCTCACCCAAGTGTTGAGCCTGCGCTCCCCGCTGCTGCCCACCATCGGCCGGCGCGCGCGGTAGGCGGCCTGTCTCTCCGCAGAAGTCTTCGGCATCATCGTTCCTTTCAATCAGCATCGTTACGCCGTAACGCACCCTGCAATCGCGCCGGATGCGTCGCCTCGTGCACCTGCTTCAGCTTCATGATCGCCACGCGCGTGTAGATCTCAGTCGTGCCCAGGTCGGCATGTCCCAGCAGCGCCTGGATGTAGCGGATATCCGCCCCGTTCTCGAGCATGTGCGTCGCGCACGCATGACGAAACAGATGGCACGAACTGTTCAGCGGCCCGCCTGCTGCCACGCGTTCCAGCTTCGCCCCGTCAATCGCCTTCTTGACGATGCTCGAGAGCTGCTTGCCCGTCAGCCGCAGGCCCTGCCTGGTCAGGAACAGCGCCGTCGCGTCATCGGCCTGGTCGGCGCGCACCTCGTCCGCATACCTGGCAATCCACGCCAGCGCCCGCGCCCCGACCGGCACCATCCGGTCCTTCTTCCCTTTGCCGAGCCGGATCAACACCGTGCCGCGCTCCACGTCGACGTCGACCACGTCCAGCGCCACCAGCTCGGCGCGCCGCATGCCGGTGCTGTACAGCGTCTCCAGGATGGCGCGGTCGCGCAGGCCCAGCCCGAAGGCCGCATCCAGATCGGCCGCATTGATGATCTGCGCCACCTCGGCCACGCTCAGCACATGGCGCGGCAAGCGCGTCTCCTTCTTCGGCAGGTCCAGTTCGCCGGCCGGGTTGAACAGCAGGTGGTGCTGGCGCGTCATCCAGCGGAAGAACACGCGCACCGCCACCAGCCGCGTGCCCTGGCAGTTGAACGACAGCGGCAGGCCGTCGCGCTGGCGCCGATACGCAAACACGTACTGGCGGTAGCGCTCCAGCATGGCCCGCGTCACCTCCAGCGGCGTGCGAATCCCGCGTTCCTCGCACCATTCGATGAAGTAACCCAGATCGGTGCGCCGCGTCTTGATCGTGTGCTCCGAGTAGCGCATCGCGCCCAGCCAGTCGGTGAAGCCGACCAGGTGAGCGTGGAAGCCGCCGGCGATGGCCGGGTCGCCCGCGTGCAGCGGCTTGCGCACGCCCGTCATGAATCCCCCGCCAGTACGGTTACGACCGGCGCGTGTCCATTCGCGCCATGACGTGCATTTTCAGGCTCGAACCCCGCGTTTTCCGCAGCAGCCCTTGCCGCTGCTGGCTTCCCGCCCGATGAACCGCCCCGACCGGGGGCCGACCACCCACCGACCGGGGGCCGACCGGGGGCCGACTGCGGCTGATCCAGCCCCGACCGCCGCTTGTCGTATCTACCCAATGCGCCCGCATCGAGCAGGCCGATCAGGTGCGGCCCCGTGCTGCCGTCGCCGTCATACAGCAGCTCGTACACGTGTCCCTGTCCGCGTTCTGCCCGGTGCACCAGCAGGTATTCCAGTTCGGCCAGGCGGCCCAGGTGGATCTTGAGCTGGGTGTCGCCCCAGCCGGTTTTCTCGCGCACGTCCTTGCGGCTAAAGCGGATATCCCTGCGCGCCTGCTCAAGCGCGGCGCCACACTCGCCGACCATGCCGGCAACGAGCGTCAGCAAACGCCTGGTCTGCGGCGGCAGCTCGTCCAGGCTGCGGCCCAGCACCTCGTGCGTCAGGCGGTTGGCCTGCTCGATGTCGCCCAGGGTCACCTC
>NZ_JAFCWX010000095.1:0-2093 GCF_049897805.1 Massilia sp. TWP1-3-3 | reverse complement strand
AACACTTCTGCCAGCTCACGGTAGAAGTCGCCCAGATTGCTTTGCGGATGATTGAGCACGCCCACCGTCAAGTCGGCCTGGCGTTCAAGCCGGTCGGCCAAGGCGCGCAGCACCACACTCTTGCCGGTGCCAGGGTCGCCCGTGATCATGGCGAAGCCACCTTCACGTACATGAACGTTCTCGATACGCCAGAGGAAGTCACTCATTTTCGGCGACAGATACAAGGCTTCGCTGGGCAACTCGGTACTGAAGGGATTCCATTTCAGGCCATACTGGGTCAACAGGATACGGTTCATGTTTTGTGCTCCAGGTCGTGACAGGTTTCATCGAGTTCAAGATAGGCTGGCGGCAGGCCCGTGGCGGCGAATTGCGCCTGCAACTGACGCATCAGCGGGGCGCGCCCATCGCCTTGCCCTGCGCTTTCACGTTCGCCTTTGAGCGCCGTCACCGGCAGCGACGACACCCCCACCGGGCGGCGCCGGCCATCGGCGTTCCTGGCCTTGTCCAGCGGATAGATCGTGGCTTGCACGTCGCCGCTGCGGGGATCGACGATGTCGGCGCAACTGCGATCCCAGCGTGCATAGCGCAGCCGCAGTTCACGCAGATGGGCGAACACCTGCGGGATCTCGAAGCGGATGCCATCGAGTGATGCCGTGCCATCGCTGCGGCGTTGGCTACGTTTGACCTCGATGCGGAAGTGGCGCCGCAAGGTGGCCGAATCGGGACAGTCGCGCATCACGCTGGGGCCGGCGATGAACCGTTGCAGCGGCGTGGCGCCGTTCAATTCACGATGCGCCGTCTGATGGTATTCGTTCTCGACCCAGGCAAACGACGCCTCATTGAGCTGCGCCAGGGTCAGGTTGGGAACGGCGTCGAGCATGGCCATCAGGCGCCCCTCGATCCGCCCCCACAGGGTCTCCTGCTTGCCATTCATCCATGCCGAGCGCGGCCGGGTGTTAAGGCCGAGGATGCCAAGCTGGTGCAACCCGGCGCGAAACTCGCCGGCGATCATCGCCGAACCGTTGTCGCTGTAAATCGCCCTGGGCAGGCCGCGCCGCTGCAACGCCTGGCAATAGCAATGCACCAGGCATTGCGTGTTCTCGTGGCCGTACCATTGCAGGTGCAGGATCAGGCGCGAGTAATCGTCGATCACGCACAGGCCGATCGGCGTGATCCATTCTCCTTGCCGGTTCAGCACCGGCAGCGAGCCTTGATGGCCGTCCAGATGCGTCAGCGAACCAACGTGCGTGGCCTCATAGCTGCGCACTTCGCGCGTGCCGTCGGGAAGCGCCGCGCGTTGCGGACCGGACAGCGGTGTGCGCTCGCGCCACAGCCCTTGGGCGCGGAAGAAGCGCCGAACCGACGCGTACGAAGGCAGGCTGCCCGGCGCGGTAACGAGCTTGAGGTTGTCGTAATGGAGCTGGACGTGCCACTTGGGATGGGTCAGGTATTGGTCTCGGATGGCGGCGGCCAGTTCAGTACTGATAGCGCGCACGCAGCCCAGATCGGAGCGCGGCACCGTGGCCAGCAGCGTGGCCGGGTCCGGGCTGCGCCGCGCCAGGGACAGCCAGCGTTCGAGCGTGGAAACGCCGAAGCGTACATCGCGCCCATGGATCGGATGGCGCCAGGTCTGCCGGCTCAATTCGGTCAGTCGGCGCATCAATTCGCCCCGTATCGGCGGGGCCGCCAGCAGTTGCCCGATGACCAGCAGGCGCAGTCTGGCCCAGCGCTCCCGGGCACTGGGATCGTCTTTGGTGGACATGGCGACAGCTCCTTTCGCACAAGCGAGCCCATGGCCCGGTAAAGGCAGATTAGGCGAGCATCGCCTCCTTGCACAGGACCATCCTGTGCGTGCCGATAGGTCCCATTTAGCGCCCCTCGGTTATCGTGGAAAGCGGCGCGATCCAGCGCATGACCAGCGTCAGTGCATCGGCATCGCCAGCGGCGATGGTCCGGCCCAGCAACGCACCCGGCAGTTCGGAGGCGGCGATGGGCGGCAGGAAACGGCCTTTCAGGTCAAGCCAGAGCGCGCTGGCTGTGAACCCGGTCAGCCACCATTCGCGCCAGCGTCGTATTGTGCGCACGGGGACGCC
>NZ_JAFCWX010000094.1:0-2127 GCF_049897805.1 Massilia sp. TWP1-3-3 | reverse complement strand
AGGCGCGCGGCGAAATCTTGGAACAGCGTGGTCAGAACGGACATGGCAGGCAGGGATAGTAAAAATCCATGCTGGACGCCGCGATTTTAAGGTGATGTCAAGTGTTATTGTGAAAACATTGATAATAATTTACTGAAATGCACGCCAACTGCTAACTTGGGTGGATTGGGCACGGCACGGGGTCAAAGCTGAGGCACCCCGGTTTTCCAGGACATCCGAATAGCAGGCGAGCTGATCGGTAAGTTCTTCTTCTAAAAGGAACGGCAGAGGGTCAGTGCCGCCATTCGGACACGAGCTGATCGCTAATATCTCCTTCTTCTAAAAACAAAAAAAGCCACTCCCTCCGGTACCCGGATGCGAGTGGCTTTCGTTTAGCGGTGGAGAAAAAACGCTACTTGCGTGCGGTGGCCTTCTCTTTCTTAGCCGCCGGTTTGGCGTTGACAATGGGGCACTTCGAAAAACTACCCCGAATCTGGCATCATAGCTGCACCTCGAATCTGACGTAAATTTTCATGATCAAGACCAGCCTGTTTGCCGACCAGGAGCGCGAAGCGAAGCTGAATAAGCTTGGCAACGCGCTGCGGGTGATAGAGCAGCATGTCGACTGCGCTGCCCTGGCGGCAGAGGTCGATCATGCGGCACCGCGCCCCAGCCGCGAGCGCGGCGGCCGCCCTCCGTTTCCAACCGAGTTGATGGTGCGCGTGCTGCTGATCCAGCAATTATTTAACTTGAGCGACGAGTAGATGGAATTTCAACTGCCCGACCGACTCAGTTTCCAGCGCTTCGTCGGCCTTCGCTCCAGCAGCCAGATTCCCGACCGCACCACGATCTGGACATTCAAGGAACGCCTCATCCAGGATAATGCCAGCGAGAGCGTCTTCGAGGCCGTCAACAAGCAACTGTCCAAGCATGGCTACATCGCGCGCGGCGGGCAGATGATCGATGCGAGCATCGTGCAGGCGCCCAAGCAGTCATTAAGCAAAGACGAGAAAGCGCTGGTTGCCGAAGGGGCGATGCCAATCACTTGTTCGCCCGCGAAGCGCCGCCAGAAAGACACCGATGCACGCTGGACCAAGAAGCACGGGAAGTCCTATTTCGGCTACAAGGTTTCAGCCAACGCCGACAAGCGCTACAAGCTGGTACGCAAGATCAAGGTGAGCACGGCCAGTGAGCACGACACCCGTCATTTCGAAGACGTGCTCGATCCGAACAACACGAATCGCAACATCCTGGCCGACAAGGGCTATGTCGACGGCGAGCGTGAAGAGCGGCTCACCAAGCAAGGCTGGCGCATGCACATCCAGCGCAAGGGCACGAAAGACAAGCCCATCTCCGAAACGCAGCAGCGCCGTAACCACCGCATCGCCAAGACCCGTGCTCGCGTCGAGCATGTGTTCGCCGGGCTGGCGCAACTCGGTGGCAAGGTCGTGCGCTCAATCGGGCTGCCGCGAGCAACGCTGCAACTCAATTGGAAGGTCGCTGCCTACAACTTGCAGCGCCTGGTGTACCTGAAGGAGGCCAAGGTCGAGGCGTTCTGACGCCCAAGGTCCGTCTGGACCACCAAAAATGATACCTGCGCCCTGAAAAAGGGCGCGGAAACGGCTCCGTTCACGCATTGCCGGGCGCTTGGGCCGTATCGACCTCGCCAATGCCGACGAAATCAGCAGTTATTCGAGGTGCCCAATTGTCGCGCACCACCTACGAGATTTGACGACATAATTCCACGTAGTTTAGGGGGAAATGTCTCGTTCGCTGCTGCACCCCAGTAAGTTCGTTATCGCGCGTTAGTATGAATGTAGTTTTGTCTAGTCGGCACCCTTTCCATTCGCCCAGGTCGAAGTCAGACCCAACAGCGTCTGTGGCAAGAATTCGCGCGGCGACAGAGTCAGGGATGCTCACATTGCAGTCGTACCCATCGTTGTCTTTCATAGCGATCGTTTTCACACGTTCTCCTTTAGGTTTAATGGCTTGTAAGTTGTAAAAACGTAAATCTTAGCAGAGGTCACCGACGGTAATTTGCAAGCTAGTTGTCGCCTAAAAGCGGTTTCTACGCTGCTTTTTTGAGTTCTGGATTTTTCTCCTTTTTGGTGAGGGTCTCCGTGGCACTTTTTTCCGGATTGAGGTGCA
>NZ_JAFCWX010000093.1:0-2427 GCF_049897805.1 Massilia sp. TWP1-3-3 | reverse complement strand
TAACGAATAAGGTTAGATCGAGCGAGCGTAGCGACGCCTCGATCTGAACCGTTTGTTGGACAAGCCCGGCCCGTGAGCCGCGTTGCGGGCCTATAGGAAATATGTCTTTGGAAGTTTGGCATGCTGATGCCCCGTTGCGTGGCGCTGGCGGGGCGCGGGTCGGGCCGGAGCGAAATTGCAGGCTGACGTTGACGCTAGGCTGGTTTTGGACGGTTTTCGCCCTATTTCAGGCGAACGGATTTCTCAGCCACGGGGGAAGCTGCAACCGTCTTTCGTTCCGTTTGTCGTCGCGTTCACATGGTGGTCGTGTCCGCTTTCGCCACAATCGGCGATGGTGGCCTGCGCAGGCGCGTTTGCACGATCGACATCGCCGCCCCGCAGCATGGACACGCGATGGAAGATCGTTTCCTGAGCACGGCGGTGTTGCGCGGCGGCAGGCATTTGAGCACGATGTGCAGCAAGGCGATCAGGCGCTTGCAGTTGGAATGCAGAATGCCGAAATTGCGCGCACGCCGGAAGCCCTTGGGCAGCACATGCTGCAGCACGAGCCAGAGGAAGTGCGCACCAGATATGGTGCGCACTTCCATCTTCCTGGTCTTGGCATTCTGGTACCGGAAGCTCACCTGGCCATCGTTCACGGCGACGATATTCTTCTCCGCGATGACACCCCGGTAGAGGTAGCGCCCGAGATATACGAGCGCCTTGTCGCCGCTGCCCACGCTTTTGCAATCGACGACCCAGCACACCGGGTGGCGCACTGGAAGGGCCAGGCCCGCGTGGGCGATGCCGGCGAGGATCTTGGCCCGGAACACTTTGGCCAGCGCTTTGTGACTGAACAAATAGCCCCCTTTGGCCCCGGGGGCGCGCTTGGTGTTCCAGCGCTTGCGCACGGCGTCAACAGCGCCCGCCGGCATGACCAGATGGACATGCGGATGGTAGTCGAGCCGGCGCGTGTGCGTGTGCAGCACTGCAATGGCGCCGGGTGTGCCGCGCAACTGTTTGTCGTTCTCGCTGAAGGTGCGCACCGTGTCCCACGCCGCACGCATGAGCAAGTCGTAGAGCACGTTCTGGTGCGCCTGCCACAGAGGTCTGAATTCGGCCGGAAGCGTAAATGTGAGCAGGAAGTATTCAGCCGGCAGTTGCCTGGCGCGCTGGCGGGCCAGCCACTGCTCGCTTTCGTGATGCTGGCAGTGCGGGCAATGGCGGTTACCGCAGGAATGCGGCACGTAGACCTGGTGCTCGCAGTCGTCGCAACGGACCTGCATCTTCAAGCTGGCCTGGTTGCGGCAGCGTTTCATCGCCGCCAGTGCGCGCCGCTGATCGGTGTTGAGCCTGCTGCCGTACTGCGCCAGCAAGTCAGTGTCGAAGGCATTGATGACGGAGGCGAGGCGCATCATTTGACCGTCCCCCAGGTCACCGCGAAACTGTCCATCAGCCCGTTGATACGGTCAATGGCGTTGTGCCCGGTCTGCTCGGTCAGATGGGTATAGCGGGCGGTGGTGAGAATGGACTCGTGGCCAAGGTATTTCTGTACTTCAAGCAGGTCGACGCCCGCCTCGATCAGATGGGTTGCAAAGGCGTGGCGCAGGGAATGGGGCGTGATCTTTTTTTTAGGCCGCAACTGGCAACCACCTGATGCAGGGTGGCCGCCACACCGCCACGGTCGAGTGGCGTGGTGGCGCACGAGCCACCCTTGATACCGCCCGCCCGGCTCGGAAACAACAGCACCGGATTGCGGTGCACCTGCCAGTAGTCGCGTAGAAGACTGTAGGTCGCCTTTGGCAACGGTACAAAACGGTCCTTGTTGCCCTTGGCATTTCGTATGTGCACCCGTCTGCGCGCGCCGTCAATGTCGCCCACTTCCAGGCGCAGCCCTTCGCCCAGACGCAGGCCCAGGCTGTAGAGCGTAAAAAAGAGCACGCGGTAACTGAGTACACGCGTCGCGCTGACCAAGCGCTGCATCTCCTCGACCGTGACAATGTCGGGCAGGCGTTGACTACGTGGAGGCTTGACCAGTCCGGGTGCGGGCCAGGGCTTGGCCAGCACATGCTCGTAGTAAAAGCGCAGCCCGTACAGGTCAAGCTTGACCGCGCTCCAGGAATGCGTGGCTAGACGCTCGCTGAAATAGTCCGTGAGCTGCTGCGCCGACAGGTCGTCGATCTGGTGCGCGAAGCGTTCGCCGGCCTGGCGGATGGCGCGCGAGTAGGCTGCGATCGTCTTCGGTTGCAGCCCTTTGAGCTTCAAGTGCTGCAGGTGGCGTTCGTAATTGCGTTTGAAATTTGCGGCGGTATGTGTTTCCATAGCGATGTGACCTCGTTTCGTATGATTCACACCCTCGGGCGAGGGACGAGGTCACATTCTGAATCATCCAGCCGGATCGATCATCAGCCAGGATCGCACTCCTGCCGCGTAGCGGCTTCGTCCAAC
>NZ_JAFCWX010000092.1:0-2429 GCF_049897805.1 Massilia sp. TWP1-3-3 | reverse complement strand
CCGGAAACGATGTTAGAAATAAAGCACAAGAACGAACCCTAAATTCCACCACAACAACCAAGATCAGGACATAATTTGTTCAAAAAACACACCCGACAAGTAGTCTGACACAGGGGGATAGACGACAAAATTTGGCCATAGGCAGGACTAGCAGAAATGTTCTTGTAAATATCATTTTCCGCGACGGCGCGCCGATCTGCCCGCACATCGCGGAAGGCAGTCACGTCGGCTACTGCCCAGTGGCGCGCGAGATCGGGCGCCAAGTGCTCCGCCTCGTCCTTCGCCCGCAGCCACGACTGCCAGTTTGAAAATAGGATCGAGCGCTGCTCGATCGCGCCCTCCGGCGAAAGGCCGAAGGTGGCTCCAGGCTCGGTAAGCCGCTCATAGACAGCCTGGCGAAATTGTTGCATCAATAGATCGGACTCTGCACTCATCGAATTTTCCTCACCTTCTGAAGGACAATATGAGACTCGAGCTGTCTTATCAGTATCGCAGCCGGTATGGCAAGGGCAACGAACCCTGTAGTAAGGCAAGACTCAAGCCGCGTCTATTTCGTATTATGTATACTATTCAAAATAGACGCGCTTGGGAAGCAGCACGGAACAAGAATTTGACGTATCAGAAAATTCCGCCTACTCTGGGGATGCGCTTGCACTTCAGAAAAATTTCGCCCAGTTTTGGTAAGTCCTTGTTATCATTCACAGGATGAACGTGGACATGAGTAATCAACAACATCAGCCCATCTGCGGAACCGACCTGGAGCGCTGGCGGATCGAGAATGGATTAACGAAAGTAGCTGCAGCAGATGCATTCGGCCTACAGAAAGCAAAGTGGGAGGAGCTGACGAACGCCGAGCAGGCCTCCAAGCAGATCAACGATCCGGTCGTGGCCATGCTGCTCCATCTGTATCAAACATCTCCTGACTCAGCACCCATACAGGTTGCGCCCGACGTTAAGGAGTTTTACGATTTCCTTGGACTGCAAAGCACACCCCAGGACCGTGACAAGTTCGCTACGCTAATCGGAAGGTCGGCACCCTCGGTCTATCGCCTGTTGCTACACGACGGCAAGCCGGGGCGCCCGGTAATTCGCTGGATGGAAGCCGTTCGACGGCTGAAGCTAACGCCAAAGAACAGTCTTCGATTGATGACTGACATAGCTAGCGAGGTTGGCGAACGCCAACACGTGGGGAACGTATTGATTCAGGGCTGGAGCAAACAAGGTGACACCTGTGAGTAATGAAAATAACAATAACTCGCAGCCTCTAATTGAACTGTCGAGCGTATACTTTTACGAGGGTACAGCCCCGCGAGTAATCGCACTACGGGACTGTGGCCTTCCAACGACAAGTCCCGTTCCTGGGGCTTTTTCAGCTTTATATGGATACCAAAGCAAGCAAGAGGGATTCATGGCAGCGCGCGCGTACGCGGACCGCGAGCGCTTGCAATTCACGGTGATAGACTTTCTGGTCGGCCTCGATCACAAGCAAAATCCGTTGATGATGAAGCCGGACGATCTCACGCAACACGACTTCATTTCGTTTCAACGCCTGTCGCGAAGCATGATGGACCAACTGCAGGGAATTCTTAAAAAGCGCCTGGAAGACGAGGGGATCGAACCCAACCCGGCAGAGTTGTCCAAGCCGCAATTACTCATCATGCAGCGCCCGGAGCTAATTACTTCGGTGCTTGAGGAGGCCGGCTGGGAGCACATGAAGGTCATCGCGTACCCAGCGAAACTAGCGATCAGCGAAAAGCCGCTCAACGTGGGTACAGTCCCGTTCAGGCACTGGGGTGCAATTCAGGAGGCAACCTGCAGGCTGAATCCGAACATCCGCATCACGCTTGATCCACCTGCAGGCTATGAGAAGAGCTCACCCATGCAGACACAAACGCCAACACCAAACGATCGCGATAAACAGCCGCGAATGAGATAGCAGGGCCACCGCCCCCTACCTCACCGGTCCCCCGCCCTTCCCACCATGCGGAAAGGGCAAGTCGCCATCTGTCGTCAAGAGGAACAGGGAGAATACACCCTTGCCCTTGATGCCTTCGTCAGACAGGCCAGACCACCGCGACGCAACGTACGTGCGCAGCTTGCTCGCCAGTCCGATCAGCGGCGGCCAGCGCCATCCACCTTCGGATAATGCGACTTGATCTGTTCATGCAGTTTCGACAAGGTGTAACCCTGTCGATCTTCGCGAGGAAGCGGTCGCGCCGGGTCAGCTTCTTTTTGGTGGCGTATTCGAGGTCGGAAAAGCTCTTCTGCATAATCCCAAAGCAGACGAAAACGATGAATTGCCCTTACTCTGTGTTGACGCTGACCGAAAATTGACCCACCTACAGGGGGTATGCTGATCGAAAATTGACCCAGGTGTTCTACTGCTCCTGCCCACATTTTGGGCAGGAGAAAAAAAGGTGATCACCATG
>NZ_JAFCWX010000091.1:0-2652 GCF_049897805.1 Massilia sp. TWP1-3-3 | reverse complement strand
TGTTGACGCTGATCGAATATTGACCCACCCTGCTGATTGAAATTTGACCCAGGGGCGGGCGCTGCGTTTGATGCTAGCAGCTGTGGATAAGTATACCAAATAGCAAGGGGAATTGGCGCAGGGCGTGGCCCGTAGCGAATTCCCCTTGCCGTCGTCGAATTAACACAAACGATATAAACGATTTATCTTATATCTATCGTCGTCTGCCGGCGCGATTTCAGAATGGTTCGTCAGGAGGCTCTGCCTTGCCTCCCTTGCGATTCTGTTCGCGCGCCTTGATGCGTTTCTTCGCCGCCATCGTGCTTTGCTGGAAGCGATACGACTCATTTCCGGTTTCTACGATATGACAGTGGTGGGTCAGCCGATCCAACAGAGCCGTGGTCATCTTGGCGTCGATGAACACGCTCGACCATTCAGCGAAACTGAGATTCGTGGTGATGACCACGCTGGTGTGCTCATACAATTTGGAGAGCAGGTGAAACAGCAAGGCGCCGCCGGCCTGGCTGAATGGAAGATATCCAAGTTCGTCAAGGACGACCAAATCCATCCGCATCAGCGACAGCGCGGTGCGGCCGGCCTTGCCCTCCCGCTTTTCCTGCTCAAGGACGTTGACCAGATCGACGGTTGAGTAGAAGCGTACCCGCTTTCCATTCGAAGCGATACCGTTCACCGCGATGGCGGTGGCCAGGTGCGTCTTTCCTGTTCCTGGCCCGCCGATGAGGACCGCATTCTGCGCCGTGTCGGTGAACGTCAGCGTCGCCAACTGCCGCACCAGGCGCTCATCGACCTTACTCGATTCGAAGTCGAATCCGGCCAGGTCCCGATGCATTGGGAATTTGGCGGCGGTGAGCTGGTGCCGTACCGAACGCATGGCCCGGTCGGTATGCTCGGCCTGTAGCAGATGTTCGAACAGCCATTTGGACGACTCGGTTGACGACGTTCCCGCGTCCGTCAAGTCGGTCCAGGCGCTTGCCATTCCGTGCAAGCGCAGCTCTTTGAGTTCGTTGGTGATGTCACGCATGATCGGCCTCCACCGCGATGCTGGCGCCGTCGCCAGTGCCGCGCAGGCTGTCGTACCGACTGGTGTTGGCCAGCGGCGCCTCCTTGAGCCGCAGGCTCGTCTCGACACTCTCCGGCTGCGGGGCGGCAGTGAGCCGCGCCAGCACGTTGAGCACATGTTCGGCGCTCAGCGCGCCGGACTCGATCACCAGGTTCACCGCCACCAGCACCGCCTCCAGTCCCGCCACCGGCACGCAAGCGAGCACCTGCGCCATGACCTTGTCGCCGCCTTCGTGTCGCAGCAGGCCGAGCCTGAGTTGCCTGAGCGGCGCCGGCATGTCGGCGAACGGGGCGCCGTTGCGCAGAGCGCCCGGCTTGCGATCGACCAGGTCGATGTAGTGCTGCCAATCGTAGCGGACATGCGCCCGATCGGCCAGCCGCTCGTGGTCCGCTACCACGGCGTCGGCCGCCACAACGCTTACGCGATCCGGATACAACCGGGTGCTCACCATTTGACCGGCCAGTTCACACGGCACCGAGTAGCGGTTGCGGTCGACGGTGACCAGGCAGGTACTCGATACCCGCGCCGACTTGTCCACGTAGCCGTCGAACGGCGTCGGCATGGGCATCATTTCGGCGCGCTCCTGCTCCAGCATTTCGGCGATGCTGAAGTGCTTGTGCTCCGGATGACGCATCGTGTCCCACAGCGACTTGCAGCGTGCGCCGAGCCAGACATTGAGTTCGTCGAAGGAACCAAACCGCAGGCTCTGGGCGTCGATCCAGATGCGCCGGCGACTGTCCTGCACATTTTTTTCGACGATCCCCTTTTCCCAGCCGGACGCCCGGTTGCAAAAATCGGCGTCGAACAGATAGTGGCTGCACAGCGCGGCAAAACGCTTGTTGACGGTCCGGCCCTTGCCCTTCTTGACCTTGTCGACAGCGGTCTTCATGTTGTCGTAAATGCCACGGCGGGCCACCCCGCCCAGCGCGGCCAGCGAGCGCGTATGGGCATCGAACAGCATCTCATGCCCCTGACTCGGGTAGGCCACCAGCCAGAAGGCGCGGCTTGCGCACAGCTTCATGTGCGATACCTGCATGCGCCGGTAGATACCGCCAATCACCAGGTTCTCGTCGCTCCAGTCGAACTGGAACGCCTCGCCCAGCTCGAACTGGAGCGGCACAAAGGCGTGCGGCGCCTTGCCTTCGCGCCCGCGCCAGTCACGGACGAAGGCGGTGACCTGGCAGTAGCAGCCGGCATACCCGTCAGCCTTGATCTGGATGAACAGCGCCTTGGCGGTGCGCCGGTTCTTCTTGTTGCGCAGCGCATCGGCCTTGAGCGCCAGTTCCAGCGTGGCGTGGTAGGGCGTCAGCTTGCCGGGGCTCTTTTCCCTGACGTAGGCCGGAGGCGCGGTCTCGTCCTCGGGCTTGCGCAACCAACTGCGTATGGTGTTGCGCGACAAGCCCGTGCGCTTCGCTATCTCATGCAGCGACAGTTTGTCGCGCAGGTACATCCGTCGAATCTTGCCCAAAATTTCCATGGTGATCACCTTTTTTTCTCCTGCCCAAAATGTGGGCAGGAGCAGTAGAACACCTGGGTCAATTTTCGATCAGCATACCCCCTGTAGGTGGGTCAATTTTCGGTCAGCGTCAAC
Organism: Massilia sp. TWP1-3-3; assembly: GCF_049897805.1. Classification (NCBI taxonomy): domain Bacteria; kingdom Pseudomonadati; phylum Pseudomonadota; class Betaproteobacteria; order Burkholderiales; family Oxalobacteraceae; genus Massilia; species Massilia sp. TWP1-3-3. Next base: position 1 of record NZ_JAFCWX010000091.1, on the reverse strand, counting down.
A
>NZ_JAFCWX010000090.1:0-2879 GCF_049897805.1 Massilia sp. TWP1-3-3 | reverse complement strand
AAACGGGTCAGGGTCGGGACGATCTGCAGCAGCGGCTGGCTGGCCGAGCCGAACATTTGCAGCGAGAACACGCCGTTCGCCTCGAACGGCACCAGCAAGGTCGCCTGGGTACCGTCAGCGCTGGCGGCAACCGGGCTCACACGCACCATGGCCGCGGCGCCATTGTAGTCGGTGTAGCGCAGCAAAATATCGCTGTCGGTGCTTAAACCGGTGCCGCGCAAGGTGATGGCCTGGCCCGGATTGGCCGAGGCCGTAGCGGCATCGGCCGGCGTGCCCGATAAGGCAAGCGCCTGCACCGCGTCGAGGCTGGCGCTGAAACTGGCGCTCACGCCGCCGGCGGTCTTGACGCTGATGGCGCCAAAGACGCCGTCGGCCAGCGGTACCGTCAGCGTGACCTGGCCGTTGACGTACTGGTTGATCGCATAATCGTAGATCTGCTGCACGTCCGGCCCGAGCGCCGCGCCGGCGTCGATGATGACCTGGCCGTTGGGGCCGGTGCCGAAGCGGTATTCGCTGTTGTTGCCTTCGACAAAGCCTGTGCCGTGCAACACCACGACGGCGCTGCGCCCGTCGGCGGAAACCGACTGCACGTCGACGCTGGTGATGACGGGAATGATCTGCAGCGGCAAGGCGACGCCGGCGTTGTCGCCCACCGCGCTGACCACGCCGCTGACCGCATTGGCGGGCACGCGCACTTCGGCGCGCGTACCGGCCGCGTTCATCAGGGTAGCGCGCACGATGACTTCGCCCGAGTTGCCGTTGCTGTCGGTCTGGAACACGAAGCCGGTGGTGGCGTCCATGCCCACGCCGGTAATGACGATCATTTGGCCCGCAATGGCCGAGGCCTGGCCGGGGGCTGCGGCGGTGCCGCTGCTGGCGGCGGCTTGGACACCGGTCAGGCGCATGCCGAACGCGGCGCTGGTGCCGCCGATGGTCGACACCCGGATCGGGCCCGAGGCCGCGCCTTCCGGCACGGTCAGGTACAGCGCGCGGCCGCTGTTGCTCACGTCAACGCCGTAGTTGCGGCTGACGTCGGCGACCTGTTGGGCGCCAAACAGCACGCTGGCGTTGCCTTCGGCGAAACCGCTGCCGGTCAGGCGCAACTGGCCGCCGTGGTAGGCGCTGCCGTTGTCAGCTTCCACATTGCTCAGAGTGGGTACGATCTGCAGCACCACGCCGACGCTGTCGCGCGACAGGCGCACCATGCCGGTGGTGGCGCCAAGCGGCACCGCAACCGTCAGGCTGCTGCCGTCGGCTGCAACGCTGGTCGGCGCCACGGCCGTTTCATAAAGCTGGCCATAGTCGTCCAGCATGGTGAACACCACTTGCTCGCCGCTGAACAAACCGCTGGTACCCAGCGTGATGGTCTGCAGCGCATTGGCCGAGGCCAGCGCGGCGCGCGCCGGGGTGCCGCTGGCGGCCGTGGCGCCAAGCGCGCCGATGCGGCTGCTGGCCGCTGCCACCCGCTGCAAATTGAGCTTGTAGGCGCCCGTGTAGTTGCCGTTGGAGCCGGACCCCGCCACATTCGGATTGTAAGCGGTGTTCGAGTAGCCGCTCACGCCCACGTAGTAGGCGCCGCTGGCCGGTGCGCTGACGCTGAGCGGCGTGGTGTCGCCGGCGGTGCGGTAGCCGCCCGCGATGGCGTTGCCGGCGGCGTCGAACAGGCGCAGGTAAGTGTGGTTGTTCTCGGTCAGGAAGGCGCTCAAGCGCTCGCCCGCTGCCAGGGTCACGCGGTACAGGTCGACGTCGAGCGTGTCGCCCACCGATCCCCGCACCACGACGCTCTGGTTCAAGCCAAGGCCCGGATCGGCCGCGCCGGCCAGCAGGTTGCCGGCGTCAGCGGGATTCTGCTCGGCCAGCACGCCAATGGCAAGCGCGCCCGCACGTAGGGCGGCGCTGCCGCCTGCGGTACTGACGGTGATCAAGCCGCTTCCAACGCCGGTCGGGACCGTAATGCGCAGCAGTTGCTGGTCCTGGTAGGTGCCGGTTCCGGCATTGATCGTGGTCACTTCAAACGTGCCCACGCCGCGCCCGTCGACCTGGATCGCCAGGTCGTTCGCTGTCAAGCCTGTGCCTTCGATGAGCAGCACGTTGCCGGCTGCAACCTGGCCGCCGACCGCGCGCAGGGTCGGCACGATTTGCAGATTGATCGATACACCGCTGCCCAGCACGGTCACGGCGCCGCTGCGGGCCAGCGCTGGCACGCGCACGGTGAGCGACTTGCCGTCGCCCGAGGCAGTGCCGGCCACCGTCAAGGTGCCAAATTTGCCGGCGTCGTCGATGCCCTGGAACTGTACCAGCGTGCCGTACTTGAAGCCCTGGCCGGACAGCACAATGTTTTGCCCGGTAATGGCCGAAGGACGGGCCGGATCGGCGGCAACGCCGCTGCCGGCGGTGGCATTGATGGCGCTGAAGTCCACCCGCGGCTGGCTGGCGAACTCGCCGCCCGGCAGCTCGGTAAAACCGCCTTCGGTGCTGATTCGGATCGGTCCGTCCAGCGTGCGCGGCGCCACCAGGCTGACGCTGTCGTTGCGCGCGCCGGTGACGTCAAATGGCGAACCGGTGGTGTAGGCGTCGGCCAGGACCACGCCGCCCACGGTGACGCTGGACGCGCCCTCCATGAAGCCCGAGCCCTGCAAATAGAACATGTCGTCCTGGCCGGGGCGCCCCGTCATGCCGGTCAAGGTCGGCACGATCTGCAGGCGGATTCCGGGCGTGGCGTTGATGGTTTGCGGGGCGTCGAGGCGGTTGCTGATGGTTTTGCTCAGCACAGTGACGCCGTCCACGGACACGCTCAGCTGGTCGGGATTGCCCAGGCTGCCGTCCCATGAATCGAGCGCATACAGGTCAAAACTCATGGTGTAAGTCTGGCCGGCGGT
>NZ_JAFCWX010000089.1:0-3042 GCF_049897805.1 Massilia sp. TWP1-3-3 | reverse complement strand
GCCGGAAAGACCTATCGACATCGAGAGAATCGTTCGAAGCCCAGGAAGCCCGGCGTAAAACCACACAAGAAGATGACTCAGAAAAACTGTTGAAATGTCTTAACTTGGGTGGATTGGTGACCGGGCTCCTATCTAATGTCCGAAGGCGTTCGACCAAGTATGAAACGCCCCGAGCAATATCTCTTCGTCAGTTTCAAATATGTTGCCAGTGTGAGAAATGGTGACAGGATTTGCGAGTGCCTTCAGATTCCGCATGATCTGAAATAGGCCGAGTATTGCAGGCTCATCCCAGTGTGGCCCCATCCTGTAGTCTAAAGCGATGAAATCAGGGCCCAAAACGAACACACCTAAGTCAGGAATCGATACGCCTTCTTCGGACTTCAACCCGCCGAACACAACGTGGAACGGATCCGCGTCGCCAGCAAGAACGGCAAGTGCAGGGTTCTCGCCAAAACCAATCGCACACTCTTCGCTTCTGCTGCGTGACCAGTAGTAGGAAGATTCAGACGCCAGATGAGTTGCGCGGCCTTGGATGAGAGCGTACGCATCACCAACCACGCGCTTCTGTCCGAAATCGAAATTGATGTCAGGAAGGGCGCCGTCACGAACACAAAGAATCTGATGTACTTTTCTAAAACTCATCTTTAAATCCATCGCACGCCGAAAGGCCCGACGACACCAGCCAAGCGCTGGCCGACTGACGTATTAAAGCTTTCATGAATGACGGCTTTTGGCCGAACACTGCCGATTGTAATCGACGACACGTCTTCACCTGCGGATTCCGCTGCTGGAGCCCCATTGCGGTCATCCGTCCAGTCGCGTCACGCTGAAGCGGCGATTATCCATTGCTACCCGCTAGATAATAAAGGAGGTAGCCGGAGAACCAAATGTCGTCCGACTGCGCCGCTGCGTCAAACACTTTTTTCAAATCTGCCTCGCTAGAAAATCCATATTCACAGAGTCGAGCGCCAGCAAACCCGATTAAGCGCCAAGCATCAAACCCATCGATTTCCCCGTTCGATCCAAAGTCAAAATCAATCAGCCCGCGTGGAAGGTGGACGGCGCAACCGTACCCATGCTTGTAGTAACGAATCTGCCCATTCAGTTCACCACTTTGACGTATATCGAGATCGCCCCACTGAGTGCTACTCGCCGGACGTTCGATTCCCGATGCAGCCATCAATTCGACTGCCTGCCGCACTGCTGCTTGATAGTCGCTAATTAACGTTGATAGTCGTGAGTCCATTGATGGTCAACTGGTAGTTTTAAAGACACCGCATGGATAAACCCACTCGCCTGAACGACCGCTTCTGGCCGGCTCCTACCAATTGTACTCGACGGCACGTCGGCGCCTCCGGTCTCGCCGCTGGCACCCCGAAACCCACCTTCGCCAATCGATTAGGCAGGCGGAAAGTCCTCGTACGATTTAGGCATGTAACCCCAAATCCGAAGAACGTCGCCGCGCACTTCAAATTCGAAACCGATCTGTTTAACGACTATCGACACTTCGTCCGTATGGTCAATGATCGAAGGCGCAAGTAGTCGGCCCTGTGCGGGGACGTCCTCCCACAGGCCGATATCAAACCACTCGACGGAGGCGAAAGGCAAGGGCAAATGGTAAAACCACTCGACGTCCCATTCCGAAATATGCCCTGAGACTGATTTTGAACGGTACGACGGGCGCCATCCACTCAGCTGGCGGAAATAATTGATTAGCTCATCCCAACGCGTGTTGTTTGACACGCATCCCAAGTTTCTAGCAGCGACAGCCGCGTCGATTTTTTTTCGTGCTGCGTCGTCGTGGGCCGTGCGTGCGCTTGGCAATTCATTCATTGGGAACCTGATCATTGCTTGCTTGCAGCAGTCCGCTGTTGGCGGTACACGGGCTCTCAAGGAAGTACCAAGTGCATCTTCGTGCTAGAAAAATACTGCACCTTTGCTTGAGATAGTTCGTCGGCCAATTTTTTACGCAGGACCAATCCGTCCGCGTCCAATCTATCAACTTCGTTCGAGTCTGGGTATGTCCGAAAGTGCGCCAGGTCATATCGTTGCTGCCATGCTGAGATTTCATCTCCTAGGCTATCGAAAATGCCTAGAGCAGGTGCCGTCAACCAGCCACCCTCGACGGCATCCCGTACACCAGTTCCCGAGAGCATTCCATCAACTACTAAATGGTACGCAGTATTGTTCATATTGAAGAGCGATTCGTGAACGTCTGAAATTAGCCGATCCAGGTCAGCAGGTGCAATCCCGTATCTCAAAGCCAGCGCTCAAGCACTCCTGAAGAGACCAGAGCAAGCCAGCAGCGTCAGCCCGAAAATGTTCACGTTCCACTTCCGACCATGGCGAAGGTCCTGCCGGGTCATTCCAATCGTGGGATGTATCAAACCGTGCTATCAGATCTTCCGCCAGCTTCTTCACAGACGGTGCAATTTCAAGACTGTCCAACTCAACAGGGTATCCCAACCTATCTCTAGCCAGCTCATTTTCCGACCAAAGGCAAATTCCAGAACCTGCATCGAAAGAAAATCGCAATTTATAAATTTCCATGTGCCTCGCAAGATCGTATGTCGGCCGACAAGCGCCGATTGTACTCGACGGTTACGGCGCGGTCCGATTTCGGCGGTTGCCGCCCCATAGCAGCCCCTCAGACGTTGGGGTTCACTTTAACCATTCGACTTTAAGGACCTTTCCGAATACATGTGCCATCCTAAATTTCTGACGCCCGAACTCGCTGGCACTTTTGTATTCTAGTGTGTAATTCGCTTTCTTGATTTCGATAGCGAGGAACTCATAGCGATTCGCGTCACAATACTCTCGCCCGACTCGCGCTGCCGCGAACTTGGAAGAATAGTACGAAAGAAACCCCAGAACGATGAAAGGAAGAACCAGCATGCCGATTCCACCGACGACCTTTAAAAGGAGGTGACTGTTCAGCCCCTATGACCGGCAGAAATTAGTTGTAAACAATTGTGATCGCGTTCATCATGCTGGCATGGCAACGAAACCTTCTTCTCCCGACCTGACTGGACTGTCCCACGA
>NZ_JAFCWX010000088.1:0-3212 GCF_049897805.1 Massilia sp. TWP1-3-3 | reverse complement strand
CGCCAATTCCCCTTGCTATTTGGTATACTTATCCACAGCTGCTAGCATCAAACGCAGCGCCCGCCCCTGGGTCAAATTTCAATCAGCAGGGTGGGTCAATATTCGATCAGCGTCAACAAGTATGTCCCCACGCAGTCGCTAGCTCAAACCCGTATGTGCTTATGAACATGGTGCCCCTGCGAAGTGAAGTTAAGTGGTGCGAAATATCTTAGCACTCTGGTGCGCGTCGCCAGACGCGGGCGAACGTGGCAAACTCGTGCCGATTCACGTTCAGTCTTTCTTTTCCCTAAACTCACCCTCAATCACCGTGTCATGGGCGCTTGTTGGACTGTTTTGGTCAGATGCGAATTTGAAGAATGACGATTTCATTCGACCGAATACAGCTCGCCTCAGCCAAGGGAATGTGAGCAGAAACGCCGCAGAAAGCCCTGCAAACACTGCGGGCACGTAGTCGCCTCGCGACAGGAAGCTCAACAAGCACAGTGCGAGTAAGCTCACGATGAGTGGGCGACGGACAGGGACAGGTAGTAGACCAACGATGCGCAACTTACCTTGAGTTATCCAAGGAAATCTTGCAAAAAGACCGCCAAGAAGCAGTCCTGCGATGACCCGACCTGTGCCGAGCTGATCGGCCAACACCCCGATGACAAGGTAACCGGTGTAGGTCATCGTGCCGACCAAAGCTGCCAACACTAATAAGGCCGCAGCGATCGTGAGCTTTGGCATACGCGTGGCCGCTGTGACTAAAAAACGCAGGATTTGGGTACTCCGGTAAGTGGACATCGGCAGGCTATCACAAATTTTAACAGCACTCTCCTGGTCAGGGCTTTTCAATCAGCACCGGGTAAAGCGAGGCGCGAGTGATATTTCCCAGCTCCGGCAGATCAGTTGCGAAAGCAGCGGCTTGAAAATCCTTGTGTCGGTGGTTCGATTGCGCCCCGAGCCACCAAGAACAATAAAAGCCACCTTCGGGTGGCTTTTATTGTTGCTGAACTAAAAACTCTGTCCGGTCTATTCCGTCATCTTCCAGGCAAAAGCAATCGAGCAAGATCGAGCGTCCAAATGGCGATCACACGCTTGCCGTCGCCCTTGACGGTCTTGAGTGCGTGCTCGGCGGGCAGGTCGAGAACTTGATTCTATTGATCTCTTCGAGCCGCTCCTTGGTCAGGTTCTGCGCCGTCTTGGCGTTGAAAATCTGCCCCATGATGACGTACTCGTCCTTTTTGTCGGTGTACAGCAAAAGGCAAGCCGTAGGAGGACAATGGCAACGTACTCCGCGCGGACCACCATGAACAAATAAGGCGCGCCCCTCGGGCAGTGTCTTTGTTTGCGGGACGCGCTCGACGCGCTCCACTGCCCTTTCAATAGGCTATCATTGCAATGCGTAATGCCCTGCCCCACCCTGTACCGGTGGTACCCAACGAAAATGAACAGAAAATTCAAATGGATTCGGACCGCGAACTCTTGCTGTGCCACGCAATCGAAACTGGCCTCAGCGCTCAATACCACCTGATTCCCGAACTGACCGATGCGCTATGCATCATCGGACTCGACAATTCAATAATCGCATTGAAGCAAAAATTTGGCTTCGCCAAGAACGAAATGGTGCTTCGCCACCCCGCCATCGATGGCATCGTCGCGCACGTGGTCAACCTTGGTGTCGACAGCATCGGGAATGCGGGCGAACTGACACTGAAGGACTTTATTGGCGTAATCAACAAGATCAGGAAATCGGTGATTCGTCATTCTGTCTTCGGACCGCGTGCATACTTTGATTTCGTCAAAGACTATGTGTAGGCGCGAGCCCGAACTGACTGCCTGGATTGACGTACATGATGGCGAGGAACAGAACGGGAAGAAAGCTTGCTGCCAGCGCTTGAGTACGCGCTTTGGCACCGCCCAACTTTGCCGCCACATATCCGCCGGCGCCCTCCGATAACAAGGCCAGGAGCGGCCCCAAAATTGTCAACGGCGAAATTTCATATACCGCCGCTGTGGCCAGCGCCTGATCTGCCGAGAGCCCGCTTGCCATTGACAGGCGCATCGACACAGTGGCGAGCAGCGTACCAAAGAACGCTCCGCCCGCAATCGCCACACATCCGCCCATCATTGATGCGCCCCAGCTGAATTCCATCGAGCGTGTCGGCGTCGTGAGCGGTGCCATGGTTTTCCTTGGAAGGATTAGGTGAAGTGCGTGTCAGGATTGACACAAGCTGGGCGAAGTATGTGGCCGAAAACTTAACGCATCAATCCACACGCGCGCTTGACACGCGTTCGATCAAGTTATTTCGTGAAAGCAGCAAGCAGCGTCTGCGCGCACGACTGCTCACTAGCCTGCGCCGTACGCAAATGCACTTCGGGCGCCAGCGGCGCCTCGTAAGGGCTATCGATCCCGGTAAAGCTGGCCAGCTCACCGGCCAGGGCCCGCTTGTACAGGCCCTTGGGGTCGCGCCGGATGCATTCGTCGAGCGGCGCATCGACAAACACTTCGCGGAACTGCCCGGCCGCGAACAGGCTGCGGGCAAGCGCGCGCTCCGCGCGAAACGGACTGATCAGAGAGACGATCACGATCAGGCCGGCGTCGGTCATCAGCCGCGCCACCTGCGCCGTGCGGCGGATGCTCTCGACCCGGTCGGCCACGCTGAAGCCGAGGTCGGCGTTGAGTCCACAGCGCAGCGCGTCGCCGTCGAGCATATAGGTATGGCGGCCGGCGGCATGCAGCTGCGCCGCCACCAGCGCGCCGATGGTCGACTTGCCGGAACCGGACAGTCCGGTCAGCCACAGGCAGCCGGGTTGCTGCCGCTTGAGCGCGGCGCGCCCGGCCTGGTCGGGCGCCGGCGCCGGCGTCAGCCAGCCCTGCGCATCGCGCGCGGCGATCTGCGCGATCAATGGCAGACCCGCGCGCCGACGCGCCGTGCGTGGCCGGCATGCACCGGCGTTGGGGGGACTCGCATCGTTTTCCTTTCGAACATTGGCCGGGCGGGACAGGCCATCGCCGTCCATGTTACACAATTGCCGCGCCAAGGTGCATGCAGGCGCGCGGCCATTACGCGCACCCTCTACGGGCTTGGGTACGGCGAAGCGCACAATCATCTAGTGTAGTGCGTCATAAATAATAAGACTTATTATATATATGCATGTATCCTTGTCATATGGAGGGGAAATCATGCGTGTAGCGATGAAAGTTGAGTTGACGGAAGCGCAGCGTGGGG
>NZ_JAFCWX010000087.1:0-3271 GCF_049897805.1 Massilia sp. TWP1-3-3 | reverse complement strand
AGAGACTCGTCCTCAGAGGGCTTGCTGGTCAAGCTCTTTGAGGGCGCTCAGCCTTAAAACCTCAGTTATTCTGCACAAAACTCCCTCAAAAGCCATCAAACATCTTGCACGCGCTCACCTAGTCCAACCTCTTCAGAGTTACTTTATTCAGGAAATTTTATGTTGAACCGATTCTCGCTGTTTCTGATTGCTGCCGTTTGTGCTTCGCCAGTTGCGATGGCGCAGGAACTCAATGTGTTCGATCAGATCGTTCATGCCGGCGTGGCGATGTATGTGATCCTGGCCATTTCGGTGCTCGCCGCTGCGGTGGGGATCGAGCGTATGCGCCGTCTGCGCTTGCAAGCAATCGTGCCAGACGGTATGGCCACGGAGGTCATTTCCCTATGGCGCGCCCACAAGTTCGATCAGATCGAAACTATCACCAGCGCCAATGACAGCACGCTCTCGCGCATCATTGCGTATATGCTGGAGAAGCGCCACAGTCCGCGCGCGGTGATGGCGGGGGGCTGCGGCGATCTGGCCTCGCGTGAATTGCGCGAGCATCAGCAAAAGGCGTATGCGCTGGCGGTGGTGGCGACGATGGCGCCAATCATCGGTTTGCTGGGTACGGTCGTGGGCATGGTCGAATCGTTTCATGCGATCGCCTATGCGGGCGGAATGGGTAACCCGGCCCTGCTGGCGGGCGGCATCTCGAAGGCGCTGGTATGCACCGCGGCGGGCCTGTCGGTCGCGCTGGCGGCGCTGGGTGCGCACCACTTCTTCAAACACCGTGTCGTGGGCTATGGCCTGAAGCTGGAAAAGGTGGTCAACCAACTGCTCGATGAATGCAGTCCGGTTGGCCATGGCAAGAGCCACCTCGAGGTAGCGTGAAATGCGGATCGACCTGACGGATCACGAGGAACCAGAAATCGGCCTGGTGGCAATGATCGATTGTATCTTCTTCCTGTTGATGTTCTTCATGCTCGCCACCACGTTCAAGCAGCAGGAGACCATGAAGCAGCAGAAGGAGCTGCAGGTCCAGTTACCCACTGCCGAGGCGTCGGTAGTGCGTCCCGGCGCGTCTAGCGACACCCTGGTGATTGGCGTGGACCGCAACGCCGGCCTGTTCGTCGATGCTGAGCCGGTCACGGTGCAGCAGCTGCACACTATCCTGGCGCGCGAGGCGGCCGCCGATCCTCAGCGCCGGATCCGCATCGACGGTGATCGCAGCGCCTCATACCAGCATATCGTGCGCGTGCTCGACCTGTGCCAGCTCAATGGGCTGGTCAACGTTGCCATGCACACGCGGGATTGAGATGGGGTTGTCGTCCATGACCGGCCAGACCAGACGGCGGTACGTCATCGCCTCGCTGCTGGCCCACGCCTGCCTGCTTGCGGCGGTATTTTATGTGGGGCCGTACAGCATTAAAGCGGCTACGCTGGACCGGCACGTCAAAAATGCGCAGGAAAGCGACATCAAGCGGCGGGTGGACGAGATCGAGAAGATCAAGACCTTGCTTGAGAAAAGCCGGCAGGAGGGCGCCGCGCCTAAGGATGGTACCGGCGGCACGACAAAGGCGGGTTCTCCGGCCACGTTGCCACAGTTGCTCGAGCGGGCACGCCGCGTGAGCGCAGAAATTGAGAAGATGGAGCGGCGCGACAAGGCCAGGGAACTGGCGCGCCTGCTCAATATTACGGAAGCTCAGGCCAGGGCGAAGCTGCCGCCGCCAGCGCCGGTCGCGGTGCCCAAGAGTGAGGCCAAGCTGAGCGGCGCGCAGAAGGCGCTAGCCGAATTGAGGCGCCATCAGCAACTGGCGCGCAACGCGCTGGTGCGGCGCGAGCAGCAGCTTGCCAAGGCACGAGATGGCACCCGGGTGCGGCCGGAGAACGGGGCGTCCGGCCAAGGAGCTGCAGGCGCGCCCAGTGCGCTGGCCGGACTGGGTGACGGCGGCACAGGGAAGGCAGGCAAGGGCGGCGCGGGCAAGAATGGTTTGCAAGGCGAGGATGTGCCGAACGCGGCCCATATCGAGATCACCAGCTATATCGCGCAGAGCGGCATGGCCCAGGCCAGGGTGCCGCGAGGCGGCTCCTGGGATCTCTCGACGCCCAAGCACAAGGTAGACCGCGGCTACGGCGCCGCAGTGTCAATCCCTGGCATCCAGACGGTCGGTCTGCGCCAGATCAGCACTCACGCGATCGGCCAGGGCGCACCCTACGCCGACCGGATCTTCCTGAACCGCTGGCATATCATCGGACCATTTCCGGGACGCGGGCCGCATGACTCAATCGATGTGGTCTATCCACCCGAGATGATGGTCGACCTGGACGCGGAGTATCTGGGCATCGGGGGCAGCACGCTGCGCTGGGAGTACCTGACCAACCCGGATTACCCATCAGTGGCGCCGGTGCGTGCGCAGGATGCGGTCTATTACGCCTACACCGAGGTTGTGATGGACGAGGAGCGTGACCTGGTGCTTGCCCTGGGCAGCGACGACGACACCAAACTGTGGTTCAACGACCGCCTGGTGTGGCTCAGCGGAGACGGCTACAAGCCTTGGTACAGCAGTCCCGGCTATGTGGGACTGAGCAAAGAGATCAAGGACTGGAACCTGACCGAAGGGACGCGCCGGGTGCGGTTCAAGAAAGGGCGCAACAGCCTGCTTCTCAAGCTGTACAACGGCGCCTCGCTTTCCTTCTTCTCGGTCGTAGTCGTGGCCGATACAAATTAGCGATCCGGTCGCTTGATGCATTCGAGTTGTCTTCAGCAATTGTGTCGGACGTCAATGACAGTGTCAGTGGAATGACCATTTTCGAAGTCAGTGTCCGCCGTGAGTCGGGGACGGGCGAGCGTAGGCAACGGGGCGTTACCGGTCATTCAAAGTTGATCCTGATCGTGCCATTTTCGGCTGAGACCTGGAATTTTATGGAAAGCAAAATCAGGTCTGCGCCTGGTTCTGTCGCATTAGCGAAATATACCACTACTTGTAGTACCGTTTTGGTTATCTGATACTACATGTCGTACGGGAAGACCGTTCAAAAAAATTAATGCGACAGAACCGTAGCTAAGCGGGTAAGCGACGTACCAGCGGATGCAAACGAGGATCACATCGATCGGGAAACGCATCAATCCACCCAAGTTAGCGATGGGCGTGCACTTCAGTAAATTATTATCGATTTTTTCACAATAACACTTGACATCACCTTAAAATCGCGGCGTCCAGCATGGATTTTTACTATCCCTGCCTGCCATGTCCGTTCTGACCACGCTGTTCCAAGATTTCGCCGCGCGCCT
>NZ_JAFCWX010000086.1:0-3292 GCF_049897805.1 Massilia sp. TWP1-3-3 | reverse complement strand
CATAGGCGCGCGGCGAAATCTTGGAACAGCGTGGTCAGAACGGACATGGCAGGCAGGGATAGTAAAAATCCATGCTGGACGCCGCGATTTTAAGGTGATGTCAAGTGTTATTGTGAAAACATCGATAATAATTTACTGAAGTGCACGCCCATCGCTAACTTGGGTGGATTGGTGGCTACACCACCTCGTACGTATGGCTCGGCGGCGAATTGTTAGGTCTATCGCGCAGTGGCCAATTTTATGCCAGTCACAATGACCAGGTAGGGCGTCCGGAAGTGCTTACCGACGCAAATGGCACAGTTACGTGGCGCGCGGAGAATGCAACGTTCGACCGCCGTATCGTGCACGATACGATAGGAGGCATGAATGTCGGGTTTCCAGGTCAGTATTTCGATAGTGAAACGAATCTATGGCAAAACTGGAATCGCTACTATGACGCTTCACTTGGGCGATACATGCAAAGCGATCCTATTGGATTGGCAGGCGGTCTCAATACTTACGCTTATGTCGGCGGCAATCCGCTAACCTATGTCGATCCAACTGGTTTAGATACGGCAGTTATCCTTTCAGGCGCGATTTCCACCAACCCATTTGGTCACATTGCAATCGCTACTACCGGAAAAGGCGTCTATAGCTTCGGGACGGCGGATTATCCGTTTGGCTCAAGTACCACATCATATATTAATGGTCAATTAAAACAGCGCAACGTTTCCGTGATTACATTAAAGACGACTCCTGAGCAGGAACGAAATATCGTGGCGTCTATGCTAAAGTTTGAAGGCTCGCAATATAATCTCACCAGCAATAATTGTGCTAACGCGGTAACTAATGCTCTGGCGAGTGGGGGTATCGGGGAAGGAAGTCCCTCTTGGAGCCCTATCCTTCCACGCATATCCGCAGGGGCGGCGATGAGCTACCCTGGTGCGTCCACGCGGACCTACTTCCAAGGTAGCACTGCCCCCGGCTCATTGGGATCATATAACCAATAATCGGTCAAACAACATCATGTTTATAAATAGCCGATCGATCCTTATCAAATGCGGCATTGCCACGTTTCTTACCCTCATTCTAAGTGGAATGTCCTATTATGCGTTCTACGTTTTACCCCGGGGAGAGCTAGGCCAGGCTGAACAGTGGGGTGTCCTGCAAGCGGTTGAGTACACCTATAGACAAAGAGAAATGCCGCAAAATCCGCTGCTGGTGACGAATGCCTTTGGCTCCCAATATTCAGCACTAGGGCTGCCGACTGGAGAAAAAGCGTGGCCATTTTCCTGGATTCTTTTAAATGCAAGTGATAGTGATGACTACGGACCGATTAAAATGCTCCCAAAGGACAAGCCCTTCAATATTCGCTGCGACTATATCGACGGTTTTCCGAGGAATATAACTATTCAACGCGATGTCTTGGCCTATTTAAAATCAAACTGTAAAAGGTAGCTGGCACTGATCAGTTAATGGTAAGCGTCCGGCCGCTTCACCTGTTACTGGAGTTTAGGGCTGGGTAGACTGTGCAAACGGTAGCAAGGAGGGCCCAATGCCGTTTTGAGTGGAACTTGACTTCGGCTACTATGTCGACTACCGCTGTGAATGCCTGATTTCCTCGTAACAGTGGGCGGTTTCAAATACCAAGCGCAACACTGGGTTAATTAACAGTGTTGGTTTGATGTTGCAGCAATGCTATGTGCCGAGTATAAACGACGAGCGGCGAGTTAGAATTAAACCTCGCTCGCGGGCGTGTATTGAGCGACAGTGCGATGGCATCGAGGTCGTCTTGCGAGTAGATCGACAGGTCCGATCCCTTCGGCATGTACTGGCGCAGAAGACCATTGGTGTTCTCATTTGAGCCGCGCTGCCAAGGGCTGTGCGGGTCGGCGAAATAGATCTGGACGCCGGTTCGTTCGGTGAGGATTTTGTGGCCGTGCATCTCGCGGCCTTGGTCGTAAGTCATGGTTTTGCGCATCGCTGCCGGCTCGCCCGAGTTCGACAGTTTGACGCGGTTTTTCACCCTTTTTCCTGAGCGCATTCCATATGAATCAAGTACATAGGCAAGCCCATCATTGAAAAGATCGTCCAGCGCTTCCCCGTCAAGCGCGTCATCGCCGTCGCTGACCGCGGCTTGCTCTCGACAGACAACCTGGCCGATCTGCAGGCCATTACCCTGCCCGGTGGCGGGACACTTGAATTCATTCTTGCAGTCCCAGGCCGGCGCTACAACGATTTCGTCGATATCCTGACGCCGTTCCACGACGCCACTTGCGCTGACGCCAAGGAGGAGGTGCTGGGCGATGCGCAGTGGGACAAGCTGCGCCTGATCATCGCTCATGATCCGCAGGTGGCGCTGGCCGCCGGTGCCAAGCGCGACCTCATCATCGGCGCGCTGGAGCAAAAAGCAGCCCAGTGGGCGGGCAAACTCGATGGACAGGAAGGCGGCGCGCGCAAGCGCGGACGCAAGCTCTCCGATGGCGGAGCGCGCGCCCGCTTCTATCACGAAGTGTGTGAAGCGCACTTGGCGCGCATCGTCCGGGTCGACCTTAAAAGCGAGTTGTTCACGTACTCGATTGATGAGCGTGCGCTGGCGCATGCGCGCTTGATGGACGGTAAACTGCTGCTGGTCACGAACACCGCCGACCTCGCGCCTGGCGAGGTCGTAAAACGGTATAAATCATTAGCCGATATCGAACGTGGGTTCCGCGTGCTTAAATCCGAAATCGAGATCGGACCGATCGACGGACAAGGAGATTAGCGCGGAGTTGGGCGTTTTGCGCGCCACAGTGGCACGTTGGCGTGGTCGATACATCGAAGATGGTCAATCGGGAATTGAGCGGGATGGAACGCGGCCAGGACGCAAGCCGCAGATTTCTGAGCGCAAGGTCAAAGCGATCGTGAAGATGACAACCCAGCAATCGCCGGCCAATGCCACGCACTGGAGCACCCGGACAATGGCCGCTGCGGTGGGTATCAGCGAAGCGAGCGTTCGGCGCATCTGGCATGCCCACGGCCTCAAGCCGCATCGGGTATCGACCTTCAAGGTATCGAACGACAAGCACTTCACGGAGAAGCTTGAGGACATTGTTGGGCTGTATCTGAACCCGCCGGAAAGCGCCTTGGTTTTTTGCTGTGACGAGAAGTCGCAGATTCAGGCACTGGACCGTACGCAGCCGGGATTGCCACTTAAGAAGGGGCGTTGCCAAACGATGACACATGACTATAAGCGCAACGGAGTGACGACCTTGTTCGCGGCGATGAGTACACTCGACGGGAGCGTCATTGGTCAGTGCCAAACGAAGCATCG
>NZ_JAFCWX010000085.1:0-3402 GCF_049897805.1 Massilia sp. TWP1-3-3 | reverse complement strand
CACGCTGCGCTTCCGTCAACTCAACTTTCATCGCTACACGCATGATTTCCCCTCCATATGACAAGGATACATGCATATATATAATAAGTCTTATTATTTATGACGCACTACACTAGCGCGTCGTGTCCGACGCGCAGTGGACGATCACGACCAGACTTACTCGGGACCGAACGCGGACAAGCCGCCGGCGTTGCTAATCGCTTCCTGGTATCGGATCGCGTCCAAATACGCGATGCCCTTCTTGACGTAAGCCAGCTTGACGTTGAATATGTCGTGAGATTGCTGCTCGTTAAAGTCGAGGGCGCTCATCAGTGCGCGTATCACCTCCTCCTTGACCGCGCCTTCTGCGATACCACGAATGACCACGTAGTAAGTTGCGCGGGGACTCGGCAGCATGGGTTTGCCAATCTTACCTTCCTGCTCATCGAATACAGTCAGGCCGAGCGTGCTCGCGCAGGACCTGACAAAGCTGGCGACGCGCTTAAGCTTGTCGCCGCCGGTCAAGCCTATCGTTCCCATCTGCGTGCCGAAATTGTCGATCAACGGACCGTCTGCCCAGGGACAATCATCGATGCCATCATCGCTGTCGGCATAGCTGGACAGGCAAGGATAGACGCTGGTAATCGTATCGTGCAAGGTACGCAGCACGGGCGCCACCGGACCCTCGTCGCCGCCCGCGGCACGCAATCGCTCGGGAAACTGCCATGGATCGGACAGGTCCGCCGGAACGGGGGGCACGACGACGGTGACGATGTAGCTCATACGGCGTATTCTCCAGAATTGTAAATAGTGTTAGCGGGCTTGTAGAACCGCGCAAGTATGGGGCTGGTGCGCGCTTTTGACCAGCAGTCGAGTTCGGCCCCGTCTCCCCGGCAGCCTCAGAACGGCGCGCCATCCTTTTCTGCATCCGTCGAGTGCCCGTTCGTTACCCGTTTTTGCCGGTAGTACTCTTGGATCTGTGGTGCGTAATGGCGGACGATTTGTTCGCGCAGATCGTCGATCAGCTCAAAGACGGCCACCACCTGTTCGGTGCTCAAGTTGGCATCGCCGAGCAACAGGATGCCGTCAGTCGTGCCCGATGGCAGTTCCAGGTGCCGGATCTTCATGGCGCCTTCGGTCAAGGGACATGCCAAAGTCATGAGCCATTTTGATGTTTGGCCTGCTCGCTCTCGGCGCTGACCAATTGATGCGACTTCGACGATGTCCCGACCAATCCGCCTAACTCAACCACCAATTTCGCACCGAATGTTTCCGGTGCGGCCTCCCCACGTCTTCTAAATGAGACTGACCATGATTCCGCCGCCCTAACCGCCCAGAAATCATCCGACACCACGAAAACGCGGTGGGAAATCGCGCTTCGGTAATGTCGGCCAGTTCAGAAAAATCATTTTGCGATTGGCTCATAAGAAATATGCGATTGACGTAATTACAATTTAACGTCTATTATGCACGACCGAATTAGCTGGCAAATTATATATGCTTGTTGCCATTCGCTACAATACCGATAACTAAAACAAAGCGAACCATGTCAAAACGCGTATCACACCATTTATCATTATTCTTCTTTTCCGTTTTCCTGTCCGGCCTGGCGTCTGCTGATAAAATTCCAAAAGTTACTGTGGTTGGAAAACGTCCGGATGCCAGCGGGTACTTGTTTAATCCTTATTCTATCGACTATCGCAATCCTGGGCGGGAGGCTGGCGACCCGTTCTTTTATAGGGACTACGGTCCTTACATGTCACAGCCGCCGGCTCCAGCGGC
This sequence comes from Massilia sp. TWP1-3-3, assembly GCF_049897805.1. Taxonomy (NCBI): domain Bacteria; kingdom Pseudomonadati; phylum Pseudomonadota; class Betaproteobacteria; order Burkholderiales; family Oxalobacteraceae; genus Massilia; species Massilia sp. TWP1-3-3. The sequence continues at coordinate 1,641 of NZ_JAFCWX010000085.1, read as the reverse complement.
CGAGCCTCCCGTTGCCGATAATACAGATGCCGATGATATGACGTGCAATCCCGTAATTATTACTTCGGGCGAAAAATATAAAGCGGAGCATGATTTCGGAGCCCAAGGCCTTTATGGCCTGGGCTTGACGCGCACATATCGAAGCAAGAACGCTTCCGGCACGATGTTCGGACCAAACTGGATGTCGAATCTCGATTTACCCAATTTGGTAATGGGCGAAGTTCTTGGTAATACTAACTGGGGTCGTCAGATATATCGAACGGTCGTGATAATAGCTCCCGGCGGCATCAAATACCGCTATCGCGTAAAAACGTACGGTCTCGAGGGCACGGGCTGGGCAAACTACGATGTCGATGGGGCCCAGCTAACCGGAACGCTGCGATTTGACGGATCCTCATGGACGCTGAGTGCCGGTAAAAGCACTTATCGTTACTACTCGCCAGGCAGTCCAAACGAGATTATTGACAAGTTAAGCGGGAACACTTTGACGGTTCAGCAACCGAGTCAGGGCGTTACCAAGATCACCAACTCGGCGGGAAAGTGGATTCAGTTAACGAAGAACGCCAGTAATCGTGTTACCCAAGTCATTGACCCGGCTGGGAACGCATGGACCTATGAATACAACGCTGCTGGCATGTTGACCAAGGTGACCTCACCAGGCGCGGCACCGGCGGTCCGCCAGTACCATTATGAAAACACGACTGCGGCTAATGCCGCGACGCTGTTGACGGGCATATCAATCAATAGTGCGCGCTATAGCCGCTATACATACAACACGGATGGTACGGTGCAGCAAAGCGCGCTCGAGGGTGGCGCCGAGGTGGATAACTTCGTCTACGGTGCTGGGCAGACCACGGTGACCAACGCGAAAGGCATGGCCACGACTTACGCGTTCACCAGTATCCTTGGAGAGAAGAAAATCACATCGGTCGTACGTGCCGGGACGTCCTCCTGTGCCAGCGCCGCTGCCCAGACCGTGTATGACTCGAGAGGCTACGTCGATTACACGCTGGACTGGAAAGGCAACAAAACGGACTACACCTACGACGCAGCCGGCAAATTGCTGCAGGTGGTTGCGGCGGTAGGTACCTCAGCCGCTGCCGGGATCACGTATAAGTGGTCAGGCGAAGACGTCGTCCAGTTGGAATATCGCAACGCATCCGATATTACCTATCGCCGTGTCGACTACACTTATGCCAACACGGTCCGTGGCGCTACGCGTCTTGCAAGCGAAACCTGGACTGACGTTGCGTCAGGATCGCAGCGGCGAACCGACTATGGCTACGTCGCGAACACCCAAGGGTTGGTGACAAGTTTCACGGTATCGCGGCAGGCTGTCGGCGGCGTCGCGAGCACCACGCTTGGTTACGATTTGCTGGGAAACCTGGTATCACATAAGAATGCCCTGAACCAGACCGAGACCCAATCCACCCAAGTTAAGACCTTTCAACAGTTTTTCTGAGTCATCTTCTTGTGTGGTTTTACGCCGGGCTTCCTGGGCTTCGAACGATTCTCTCGATGTCGATAGGTCTTCCCGGCAATTAGCCGCAGCAGGTCGCGCAGCAGCGTTCCAACCTTTCTGCCGATTTTCCCACCGAGCAGAAGTATGGGCATCAGCGGCTTGAGCGCGGTGTGGGCATA
>NZ_JAFCWX010000084.1:0-3437 GCF_049897805.1 Massilia sp. TWP1-3-3 | reverse complement strand
TTGGTCGGCGCGCATGGTCATGACGACGGCGCGCTCTTGAGTAGTCAGATGTTTGTAGATTTTTGCCATGGCGGCACCTTACAGCAGAAGGTGTTGCACTTGGTCTTTGAGAACGCCCATGGTACGGCTGAAGGGGCAAGGCTTTCTCTGCTTCCGCACCAAGTGGTGTTTCTCCGTAGGAAATACAACTATGTGGCCTTGCCATGATCGAGGCCCCAGCCGGCTCCACCGACACGCTCCATAATTCGCTGGGGGGCAGTGTTGATTCGCTTGGTCGCCGCTCGGAGACCAGCAACCCGTATAGTGTAATTCCATCGCGTGTTTCGCGGTTATCGGGAATTGCGAAACAGGGACGCCCGGCTACTTCGGTAACGATTGCATCGGGCCTTGAATTGCCGGAGCAACCCGTACTTAACATAGCTGACAAACTTAACAATATATATTGATAGACGAACTTCGCCATATTTGTAGCATTCTAAGGCTGAGAGTTTTGATCTGGTCCAGAAAATTACGGTAGTTCCGTATCTGGAAGGTGAGCAACAGCCTTGCAAGGCTAGGGTAAACTTTTAATTATCTTTAACATCGGCCAGCGGCATGGAGGATCAATATATCCACATTCCGGTCAAGGCGGAAATGCCTCGACAAATTTGCTTGTGGGCCACGATATCATAAACCATACATAGCGACGTCAAGCCTGCGCTCGCAGCTACCTAGTAAGAATATGCGTAACCTGCGCAACGCGCTCTGCTTTGGTAGTAGCTACTTTTGCACTTTGCGCTTTGGTTGGGGCAACAAAGAGGCGTGGCCAAGTCCCCTATAACTCCAAGTAAAAATTACCTACTGAACTAGTCTGTTCGACACCGCCGCAAGAATGTCGGTGGCAGGGACAAGAAAAGTTTCCGAATAGTATGGCGTGGAAAAATCAACTGTCATTCGAATCTTGCAAGGAATTGACTTTTTGTCTTTAAGAAGGATAGTAAGTTTTTCCTTGGCAATCGATTGATCATTACCCATTTCATCGGCAGGCGCTTCTCGAAATTCGATATCGGCGTCGAAAACGTAGGCCTTTTTTTCGGCGATGGTGGTTTGTTTCAGAAATTTAAAACCGCTTTGGGCAAAGTATTTAAGCTTGTGTTCAATGTCGAAATTGTGATCTGTGTCCAATGAACAGACGAGTTCGGAAAATACGATTCTTTGATGTTTATTCTCAGAAAATAGTTCAAGAATAGGCACATCTGCCGCAAATAATAAGTGATAACTGAAGCCCACAGCTTCGATCCCCATGTAGTTAATCTTGGCGACGGGCGCCTTTGCAGCGCATGAAATGAGGAAGATGACGAGCAGCGTAGCGAGGCGATTTTTTTTCATTTGGTGCATCTTCTGACCGCGTCAGCCACAAAATCCGCCGCAGTTTTGTCGCCCGATATCTTCCGGTTGAACAAACCAATTTTTAATTCCTCAACGCTACAGCGTGAAACCATAAACCCAAATTTCGCCCGTTTTTCGCGAAATAGCTACAAACCCGTCTCTTGATGACAGAGGATGTGGTTCGAAGAATTCCAACTCACTCATTTTTTTGTTGTTGAGCCACCACTGATAATTTTCGTCAGAAGTCAAATTTGGAACGTAACCCAAATCTCGAATTAACAGTCGGTTCCACTTTGACATTTCTTCGGGCCGCACCTTAAAGTACATGAAAGAAATATAGTCGACGGGCGCGAAGCCTGACTGGTCAGCCCCTCCGACGGTTTTCTCGTCGAAGTAAGCGTCGATAATTTCCGAGGGTAAACTGTTATATCTAGAAAGAATATGCGTAACCTGCGCAACCCGCTCTGTTTTTGAAAGGGCTACCGTTGCACTTTCGGCTTTGGTTGGGGGGGTAGGATTAGTATTGCGACAACCTTCTAGCATTATTGCGGCTAGGAGAATTATTAGAATGGCGGCGGAATTAATCCGGCCATGGAGTGAACTGATCAAAAAATCTCCATAAGAATGAGCATTGCCTTAAACAATAGATTACTGGTCATCAAACTTAAAAAATCCGCTATCCTATGGCGCGCCGTGGTCTATTCCGAGTTGTCGAGCGATAAATTTTCGAGCTATGTCCATTTTCTCCGATGAATATCCGCTCACCCCAGCATCGATTTGAGCTTGGAACAGTTCTTTTTCTTCCTTGGCAATATCTTCTTTAAAAATGTGTGCTCCTGGAGGTGGGGAACCCATTGATATTTTTACTGAATCAGGATGCTTTTCGTCCCAGACAATATGGCGGTAGAATGTCGCGTATGTCATGAAGGGATGGCCTAGACCTGACTCTTCCAACTTGCCGCCTATTTCGTCTTTTACTTGCATTTTGCCATCAGAACTGCCTGGATTAAAATTGTATATGTCTTCCATGTGGAAGGTCAGGTCGCCTGAGTAGATAATGTGCGTACCCCCAGGCGCAGAGGCCGCCACTACGTCGCCGCTAATCCAAATAACGTGGCCTCCAATCGTCCTCCGCCAATTCCAAACTTGAGGTCCCTTGGCGAATCCACTATCGTTTATCGCGTACATTACTGTATTTGTAATGGAAAATTTTTGGCGGTTGAAACCTATCGCTTCAGCATGTTCCATAAAATCCGTAACTAGCTGTCGTACGATCGCGTGGGTGCCTTGGGGCACCGCAAGTGCTCGGTCTTGGTCGCGAAGAAATCGCTCATAATCGATTGTCCGGCTCTTTCCTTTGCCGAACAAAAAATTTCGGAGAGCCAGGTTCGCATCTGGTTGATTTCCTCCGCATTCGCTCACCCATCGTTGTCTATCACTCCACCAGTGAACGGTTTTTGTTTCTCTCTCGTTGCACATCATCTCCGAGCCTTCAAGCCATGTGAACATGGTGCGAAAAGCTTTTTTATCGTCATCCGTGGGCTTGCGCAGAGTCTTAAGAGGATATCCTCTGGGGCCGAGAAAGCCGTTATCGTGTTCATAAATAGGCCGCTCTGCTTTGCCTAGTTTGTATGTCCTAGTCTCGCTTCTTAGAAATAATTTGCCTTTCTGTATTTTTTCTTTTTCTTGGCTCGGCGTCAGTTTGAGACGGTCAACCGTATGCGCTTTTCCGCTGAGGGCGACGCCGACGGGGCGGCTATTCAAGGCCTCTAAAAGATCTATAGACTGGCTCATATATTGCCCTTGAACTTTGCCATTTGTTTCATCGCCTCGTGGCCGAAATGCGCATTTCCAGAAAGCGATGCTTGGTCGTGTGCTATTTCGGTCAAACCTTCCGCGTCAGTGGTGCCTTGATATACGACGCCATTATCTAGTCGAATGAAATATGGTGGGCGGTTTCAAATACCAAGCGCAACACTGGGTTAATTAACAGTGTCAGTCGGATGTTGCAGCAAGGCTATGTGCTGAGTATAAACGACGAGCGGCGATTCATAATCTAGCCTCGCCCT
>NZ_JAFCWX010000083.1:0-3608 GCF_049897805.1 Massilia sp. TWP1-3-3 | reverse complement strand
TGTTAGCGGCGGTGTAAATCCGCCTAAATCTGGCTTTGGAAGCGCGTGATTTCTCAACCGCAATGGCGCAGCGACCGCTCAGAACGGTTCGTCAGCGTCGGCGGCATCTATGTCCCGGTTGACGCGCTCGATGACACGTTCGTTCACGTAGTGTTGTTGAATTTTCGTTCCGTAGTGCTGCCAGATTTGTGCGCGCAAGTCGTCGATCACTTCGTAGACGGCAACGGCCTGCTCTAACGACCAGTTTGCATCGATGAGGACAGGGATGCCTTCGGTCGTACCGGACGGCAGATGCAGGTGTCGAATTTTCATCCTTTGTTCCTCTCCTTTGATTTGCGTTTCTTAGCCTGCAATGCTGCGCGCTCGTTGGCTTGCTTGAGACGATAGGATTCGCCTTCGATCGCGATGACCTCTGCGTGGTGCACCAGACGGTCCACCAGCGATACAACGCAGCCGGCATTGGGGAACACTTCGTTCCACTCGGTGAAGGCCTTGTTCGTCGTGATCAAAGTGCTCTTGGACTCGTAGCGGCGGCTGATCAATTCGAACAGCAGGTCGGCGTGGCGGTTGGAGTAGGACAGATACCCGACTTCGTCGACGCACAGGAAATCGGGCGCGGCGTAATAGCGCAGGCGGCTGCGCAAGGCCGAATCGCTGTCGAGCGCCGCCATATCGCCGAGCATCTGGCCGGCGCTCGTAAACAGCACGGTATAACCTTCGATCAGCGCCTGGTGGGCGATGTTTTGTGCCACCATGGTTTTGCCCACGCCGTTCGGCCCCACCAGCACCACGTTGGCCGCCTCACGCAGGAACTCGAGCGACATGAGCGCCTCCACGGCAGCCCGATCGCAGCGGGTCGGCCAGGTCCAATCGAAGTCGCACAGCGGATTGAAGCGCCCCAGATGGGCATTTTTAAGACGGCGTTCCAGGCTGCGCCGCGCGCGCCCATCCTCCTCCCATTGCAGCAGATTGGCGATCCAGTCGGAGGCCGCAGCTTCTTCCCAATTCGCCAGCACGCCGTGCAGGTGCAAGGCTTCGGCGCGCTGGCGCAGCGTTTCAGGTTTGCTCATCATCGTCATGCTCCCTGCTCAGTTGATCGTAGCTCTCCAGGCTATGGGTGCGCACCGGCGCGTCGCGCGCGACGACATGCTCGGGCAGCAGCATGGCGACCGGTGGCGCTTGGCCGCGTTGCTCGCGCCGCCGCTCCAAGGCAAGACGCACTGCGTTCGGATGGGGCACGCCGCGTTCGAGTGCTTCGAGGATTGCCGCCTGCAGTTCGTCCGCGCCGAAGCGTTCGAGCAGACGCAGCAAACCGGCCGTGATCGTGCCCAGGTTACTGCTGCGCTTAGCCGCCTGCTCGATCAGTTCCACGCTTGCCGGGGCTGCCTTGGCCAAGCGCCCGATACCGCGGTGGTGGCGCGCCTTGCGCTTGTTGGCGGCGAGTTGTTCGATGTGCGCCGGCTCCTCGACCTGCGCACCTTTGTCGTAACTGCGCGCCAGGCACGAGATCACGTCGGCCCCGTCAAGCACGCGCACCGTGTCTTCGCTGGCATGGACCGTGAGGGTGCGCCTGACATAGGTGTGCGGGATTGAGTAGTCGTTCAGGTCGAAGCGGACATACGGTGTCTTGCCCACACTGACCTCGACCCGCTCGTCGCTCGGAAACGCGTGCACCGGCAGCGGTAGCAGGAGTGGCTTCTCAAGCCGGAAGGCCTCGCGCACCGTCAGCGCAGGCTCCTGCGGGCAGGGCCGGTCCGATGCCTGTCCCGCGCACCACGCTGCCGCCTGGGTGTTCAGGTCGGCCAAGTTATGGAACTGGCGCGCGGCGAAGAAAGCGCTGCGGATGTAGCGGATGGCCCTTTCGACCCGTCCCTTCTGATTGCCGCGGCAGATGGCCACCGGCCTGGGCTCAAAGCGGTAGTGCTTGGCCAGGGCGAGCAGGGTCGGATGGAACCGGATCGCCTGGCCCTCGCGTTCGAGCACCGCGCTTTTCAGATTGTCATACAAGACGACCCTGCTGCAGCCGCCGAACGCGTCGAAGGCGCCAACGTGACCACGCAGGAAGTTCTCCATGCGCGCATTAAGGAAGAAGCGCAGATAGATGAGCCGCGAGTACGACAGCACCATGACGAACGCCATCAGGGGCCGGCGTGCACGTCCTATCGTCAGGTGGTCGAAATGGGCCCAGTCGCACTGACACTGTTCTCCCGGCAGTGTACGCAGCCGCAGGTAAGCTTCAGCTGGCGCCCGTGGCCGGTGATGGGCAAGCACATGGCGAAAGTGATCAGGCCCCCCAGGATAGCCGCGCTCGCGCATCATGCCGTACAAGCGACTAGCCGTCAGGGATGGATACTTCTCAAGCGTTTGCAGAATCAGCGGCAGGTAGGGCTCGAACATGGGCGATCCGCGCACAGCGCCTGTCCCGGGCAGGCCGTCCTGGCTGAGCACCCGTTCAACCACGCCATGATGGATTGCCAGGTGCCGGGCGATGGTCCCATTGCGCCATTTTTCCACATGGTGGAGCCGTAGTATTTTTGCCTCGGTTTCAAGATCGACTGCCATGCTCATCTCCTCATCGTCGCGTGTTTGCACGCCAACCTGCGCCATCGCGCGCCTCGCGGCCTTCGAGAAAGTCGGTGCGCACGAGATCGGAACATCGGCAACCGCAGAAGCGGCAGTGCCACGCCATGGCCGGCCTCGAACTGGCCGGCGCCGGTGCCACAGACGCGATCGCGGGCACCGATATCAGTAGAACATCGCAAGGGGGCGCAGGGGAACGGTGATGCGTCACTTTACTTTTCCGATCCCGGTAGCGAGCCATCCGCTGCGCATGTCGATGTCGTCCCTGCCGACCGTTCTGGTAGCGCTGGCCAGCCTCTTTGAGCGTGATGTGGCGCGCTATGTCGGAACACGCACGGCCGCAGTAGATCTGGCCATGGTCGCAATCGGGGCACACGAGCACCTGGACGCGGCAAGCAAGGCGCGCGCAAAGATAGAATCGACCAACTGGTGCGGCATCCATCGGCTTGCTCCATGTCAAGCCGATCAGGAATGGACAGGGCGTCCAACGCGAGCGATGGGATACTTGATGCACATTCCCCGCTCGGGGTTTGCAGGGGGCGCGCCGGTAAAAACTTGTGAGGTTTTGGGTTGGCGCCGCCCCCGTCTTTTCTGCACGGCAAAGGCCGTTTTACCGCAGCCGCTCTCCAGGGCGCTTGCTCCAGAACGAACCAGCCGCCATCACTGCCCAACCAATCCAGACTCTTTGAGGCAACCCCGCCTTTTCGCCGCCAGTGGCGCGCGCCATGCTTTCGGCGGGATACGGAGTTACCGGACGAAAGGCCGTCCGGCAAGGGCTACCGCCCCGGCTCCTACCGCCGAACTTCGCCAAAAGGCCGGCGAAGACCGCGTCATAGCGCTCGAATTGCGCTTCGGCTCGATGGCAGCAGGTTTGGCAGTATGGGGACGGGAACAATTCAAATCGGAACGGGCGCATCGACCAACACACACCTCAGACGGCGCGCTCCTGGAAACAGGGCATGCTTGTGGGAGTGCAATGAATGCGCCGGTCAAAGCCAGATTTAGGCGGTTTTGCGAAGCCGTTCACA
>NZ_JAFCWX010000082.1:0-3668 GCF_049897805.1 Massilia sp. TWP1-3-3 | reverse complement strand
AGGGCGAGGCTAGATTATGAATCGCCGCTCGTCGTTTATACTCAGCACATAGCCTTGCTGCAACATCCGACTGACACTGTTAATTAACCCAGTGTTGCGCTTGGTATTTGAAACCGCCCTGCCTAGCGAAGTCACTGATCGTTTCGGGAATTGGGTTCGCTACACCTACGACCCTGCTAATCCCAAGAAGCTCCTTTCCATCTATTCGAACGACAATCGGCGTCTCGATTTCGAGTACACGGATACGGCCAATCCCGACAGCATCACGGCCATTAAAGATGGCGTACGTACCTGGCGCTACACCTATGTCAACCAGGTCCTTTCGCAAGTCATCCTTCCGGACTTGTCGTTTTGGCAGGTGCTTGGGATCGATAATTTATCGGGTGTGTTTAAACAGTCGAACGGTTCAGGCTGTGCGGGAAGCTCCACCGAACTCGCAACGACCCGGACGGCTACCCTGACTCATCCCTCAGGAGCGACAGGAGCCTTTACATTGAAGGCGAAAGTACATGGCCGCGCCAACGTCCCCACGACCTGTTTGGATCCCAATAACTATGTCGACAACGACGAGGTTTTGGTTCCCATGCATTTTCAAACGTTGGCGCTCACTTCTAAAGTGATAAGTGGGCCGGGCTTGCAGCCAATGCAATGGACATACGCCTATCCAGCCCCCATGGGAAGTCTGACGTCGTGTGTCAATTGCCCAACTTCGAAGAGTATTTCAGTGACCGATCCGGGTAACGCTGTTACCCGCTACACGTTTGGAATTCAATATGGACGTTCCGAGGGAAGAATCGAACAAGTTGACGTGGACTGGAATGGGTCGAGCGCACTGCGTACCACTCAGACCAGCTACCGGGCGGTCGGTGCGGGTCCATATCCGGTGCGTGCCGGCAACGGGGCATTAGATTCTGGTGACTCTTACCAGAATTCACTAAATACGCCGGTGGACAGGATTACGACGTTCCAACAAGGCGACACTTTTACGTGGGCTGCTACGGGATGGCACGCGATTTTCCCACGCGCCACCGTGGTGTCCCGGCAGCGTGGGCAAGACGCTGCTCGTACCGAAACAACAGAATATAAAGACTTCCTGCCGAAATGGGTGATCGGCGCTATTGATAACGTCACGGTCGCTGGGATCCCGGGTCAGCTTGTTAAAAACACGTACGACGATGCAACAGGGGTTTTACTGTCCAGTTCACAATACGGCGCAGGCACTCAAACATTCGCTTACAATCCGAATGGAACGCTGCTAAGCCGGGCTGATGGTAAAGGGCAAAAAACGACATTTTCCAACTACATAGCAGGTATCCCGCAGAACATTGTATATCCCGATCAAACGGGGGAAAGTGCAGTAGTCGCGCCGATTGGTTTTGTTCTTTCTTCCACAAACGCGGCGAACCAAACTACAACATATGAACCGGATTCAATGTGGCGCGTTTCGAAGGTCAATTATCCCGCTGGCGTGAGCGGCGATCCAGCGAGTTGGGCGCCGATGTTACTGTCCTTTTCGCCGGTCAATAGCGATGAATACGGAATTGCGCCAGGCCACTGGCGGCAGGAAATACAAATCGGCAACAGCCGCGAAAGAACATATTTCGATGCATTATTGCGGCCGGTCTTCACTGAGAAATGGGATATCGCGAATGCGGCAGCAACGAAGCGGATCGTTAAAAGCCAGTATGATTACGCCGGCAAAACGACCTTCACGTCCTACCCAAAGCGCGATGTTGGATCCCTGCTTCAAGGGGTCTACCAAGAGTACGATGCCTTGGGGCGCCCGACGATTACGAGAGCCGACTCCCAACTTGGTATCTTGCAAACTACGAACAGCTACCTCAGCGGTTTCGTTCGGCAGTCGACTGACCCCATTGGGAACATCACAACGAGCGCTTTTCAGGCTTTCGATCAGCCCGCTGAAGGCGCGATTAGCAGCATAGCCGCACCGCTTGGTGTTAACGTTGTGATCGCGCGTGACCTGCTCGGCAAGCCTACGTCAATTACGCGCAGTGGCGGAGGCAAATCTGCGACTAGATCCTACGTCTACGATTCAGGGCAACGACTATGCAAAACGATCGAGCCTGAGTCCGGTGCGACCGTCCAGACGTATGATTCGGCTGACAATGTGCTCTGGCGCGCTAGTGGTTTAAATTTGTACGCGACATCTTGCGACGCGGCCAGCGTAACGGCCGATAAGAAAATTAGCTACGGCTACGATGCGCGCAACCGTTTACTGACGACCAGCTATGCCGATTCAAGTCCCGACATCACCCGTACTTACTGGCCAGTTGGGTCGCTGAAGACAATCAATTCTGGCGGCGCGAACTGGACGTACACCTATAACTCGCGGGGCATGAGTCTGTCCGAAAGCTTAAGCTATGCGTCCAGCACCTATGCAATTACCCGCACTTACGATGGCAATGGCGCGCTGACACAGCTGAAGTACCCAGACAATACGGTCGTCGACTATAGCCCGAATGCTTTGGGCGAACCGACCAAGGTTGGCGCTTACGCTACTGCAGTGAGCTATTTCCCCAATGGTGCCATCGAGCGCTTCGTATTTGGGAATGGCATCGTGCACAGCCTGACCCAGAACGTGCAGGGACTTCCTGAGCGTTCGATTGACGCTGGCGTGCTGAACGATGTGTACACCTATGACCTGAACGGGAACGTGAAATCAGTTGTCGACGCGCAGCAAGGCGTGACCAACCGGACGATGGAGTACGACGCATTGGATCGACTTAAACGGGTGTACGCACCAGCAGTCTGGGCTGACGCTTACTACAGCTACGATGCACTTGATAATCTGATCGCGAGCAACTTGACCGGCGGCTCTGGGATCGCCCGTACGATGACTCATCAGTATGACGCCGCCAATCGCCTATCGAGCATTACCGGCACCGCAGGTTTCGCCTTCGGTTACACGTACGATAGTCAAGGCAACATCATTCAGCGTGGCTCGCAGATTTATGCATTTGATCAGGGCAACCGTATGAAAAGTGCAGCAGGGAAGGGGACGTACCTTTACGACGGCCTTGGCCGAAGAATGAGCATAGTGGGGACCGACGGCGTCAACCGGGTGTCCGTCTATAGCCAAGCGGGTCAGCTGCTATATGTGACGCCCACAAACGGTGCGGGAACCAAGTATATCTACCTGCACAACCATCAGATCGCAGAGGTGAAGCCATGATGGTCTCACCTATGTTTCATTCCCTCGGCCAGTTTAAGCTAAGCAAAATCCTCAAGTCGCAAATGCGGCCGCTGCTGCACGTTTTCTTCACGTTGACACTCATGTGTTCGCTGTTTGCTGCGCCGCCGCAGAGCCACGCGGCCCAAGTCGAATACATCCACACAGATGCCTTGGGAAGCCCGGTCGCACGCACTGACCAGAACGGCGCCGTATTCACCCGGACTCGTTATGAACCGTATGGGGGTACTGCAGCAGGCACAGCCCCGACGATCGGATTTACGGGACACGTGAACGATGCGGAAACGGGTCTTGTGTACATGCAGCAGCGGTACTATGATCCGGTGGCGGGCAGGTTCTTGAGCATTGATCCGGTGGTGACGGATGGAAATACCGGATCAAGTTTCAATCGGTACGCCTATGCCAATAACAGTCCATACAAATACGTCGATCCTGATGGGCGAAACCCTGCCGCCTT
>NZ_JAFCWX010000081.1:0-3752 GCF_049897805.1 Massilia sp. TWP1-3-3 | reverse complement strand
GCCTACCTGGCAAACTCTCGTCTAATTTACCGTAGGCATGCGCGACGCTCATTGTAAACTTTTTCCGTTTGCTAATAGTAATTAATTTGTAACGTTTCTTGATTTCTGCGCACTTTTCGGCCGGTTTTTGCTGGGGTGGGGAAGGGACTCTACGCGAAGGATTGAGGAGGTCTGCGCGCTGGTGCGGCCGGCGAGACCTATCGTGAAGAGCGAGCATTTGGTGTGTCAGCAAACAGCTTTTCTCTCCGAGAACAAATAGTGTCTTCCGTACCTTCCTAGTCGGCGTGACCGAGCAAGCATGTTGGCTTAGCTAGTCCCGAACAGGCCAGGTGAAGAAACACGTTCCAAGGTGACTTGCATCGTTAATGGCTTAGTAAGTCCCCAAAGAAAGGTTTGAAGTAGTGCTCAGGTTCACAACTTGTTGCATACATTATATTGCCACTGGTTTGACTTATCATTCCAGGGGATAACTTGAACAACACTTTTGCCACCGACTAATCTAATGCAAAATTGGGCAGAGTACGAATGAACGTTCGAGTTTTCGGGGCGCGCATTAAGATCAATACCATAAACATGATGCGGCTGCAGGGTCAGCGGTGTTCCTGCCACAGCGCCAAGTGGTGTTTCTCCGTAGCGAATACAACTATGTGGCCTCGCCACGATTGAGGCCCCAGCGGGCTCGACCGAAACGCTCCATAGTTCGCTGGGCGGCAAAGTGGATTCGCTTGATGGCCGCTCGGAGACCAATAACCCATATAGTGGAATTCCACCACGTGTTTCGCGGTTCTCAGGAATTGCGAAACAGGGAAGCCCGGCTACTTCCGTCACAATCGCATCCGGCCTTGAATTGCCGGAGCATGCCGTACTTGAAATAGTGAACACACTCGCCAATATATATTGATAGGCCAGATTTGCCATAATCGCATCTTTCTTCGACTGCTCGTTCCCGCTTTTGATTCCCCAATAGCTGATCTTGGCTATCGGCGCAATTTTTATTCAAATACCGGCGGCTTGTCCGGGTTGCGGTCGCGCGCTTGAGGCGCCAGAAGCAGCACGTGTATGAGCAGCAAGCCCTCGTGTTCGCATGCGAAACCGTCGACTAGTTTTCCAGTTTTCGTCAATTCCACCTGGTATTTTTTGCAGTGAGTCCAGTTGGTTAAATTCTTATTAGCTGTTTTCAAAAGCGTTTGAAAATATTGTGACAGCCAAGGGCGCGCAGATTCTGGCGCAATCCATACTTTCCCTGCATTGTCCTTAAGATGTTCCATCCAACTGCTGTCTGGGGCAGTTACTTCTGCAACCAGCGTCATATAATCGGTCGGTCCCGGTGCACCCGCTCCTTTGTCTTCTGGGGTTCCAAATATTTCCCACTTGATCGCTTGCGCTGGAACGGAGATTTTTATGACCTGCTGGAGTTCCCGCATATCTCGACTAACTGCATCGTCTTTATCTGCAGCAAACATATGACATCCACCTAAAAGAAATATTAAAATTCCAAGCGCAACACACTTGACGTCGCGAATCATGCTATTTATTCCCATAATGACTTGGCCATTTTATCCGGTGGCGGAACTGGCCTAACCACAATCACTCTCGCCCGCCCGTCACCCTCTGTCCACATCACGCCTCGGGCCACCGCTGCATAATTCATGTATGAGTTGGCCCAACCATTCATTTCAAACGCCCCGTTCTCCTCGTCCTTAATCGTGCCCGATCCAATATCGGTTCCACCAGGATTGAAGTTATAACGATCCTCCATGTGGATAGTCATTTCAGCCGCGTATTCAATTTTCTGTTTTCTAACCGATGCAGTCACAGTTGCGCTGACCCAAAGGATATGCGCGCCTATAGCTCGCTGCCAGTTCACAGTGGCGGGATATGGTGCAAAACCTTCCTCGCCGATCGCATATTGTCCACTTACGACCTGAAAAGTTGTGCGATTCTTCCCAATAACTTCTATGTGCCCGATGAAATCGTTGACGAGCTGGCCCACGAGATTCAAGGCGGACGGATCGGATCGCAAATATTTTTCGTAACTAATTGCCCATCTGTCTTTTCCTTTGCCCTCCCAAAAATATCGATAGGCTGCGGTCGCGTCTGTCTGATCCTCAAAATTACATAGAGGATTCAGCGGTCCAGTTATTGGGCCACAGGTGGCCTCGGCTCCGTTCAGTTTTGCCTTCCATTTCGCTCTTGAAAAAGCATCAGCTTTCGTTGGCGCGCGTCTACCGTATCGCTCAACAAATCCACCGTCATGGACGATTTTCGGCCTAGTAATTTTAGTTACAATGGCGTATCTGCCCGAAATATTTGTGAATTTTACTGGCTCGGTATGCGTGTCCTTTTGTGCAGTAGGGGTCAGGGAAATGTCAGTCGCTTTCTTTGCCGCCTTCACCCCTTGTTTCGGCCCGCTCTGTAAAATTGCCTCAACTGAAGGTTGATCCGATGGCCCCTTCGGTATTTGATTACTTGTCTTAGTTTTGCCTGGGACACCTTGCAAAATTTCGTCCACGGACGGCTCTGACGACATTACGATCCTTTCGAATATTTGTCGATCTCTAGGAGGGCGGCGTGACCAACGAAGAGTTTTCCTGCTTCTGGTGAATTGCCATGTACCATTTCCACAAAACCTTCGTTATCAGACATCCCGTGGAAAACTATTCCGCTAGCAAGTCTAATAAAATAAGGAGAATTTGGCAGTGCATTGCCCGTTGCTTCCTCGCTTAACTTAATTCGCCGATCATAAAAACTCGCCTTGGAACTAGGTAGCGGCGCAAAAGATGCATCAGTTCGTTTGCCGGCGTCAAAGCTGTGCTGGCTACCCCTGACCGTGAAGTTGCCCGGACAGGCGAAAGTGATGTTGGCACCATCAAGGGTAATTGACGATTGGCCGGCCTGCAAAATAATCTTTTGGCTTGCACTAATTTTGATTGATTCATTCACGGAAATGATCGTAACCGCCTTATCTGCGAAAATCTCCAGCTGATCCGTGTGGGCCTGCACCGACACCGGCCCACTACCCGCAATCGCCTGGATTCCGCCCGCATGCGTGAACAAATTCACGGCATTCGCCGCCACCGACGACATTGTATGCGCCGCCGTCATGTGCAAGTCCGAGCGCGTCGTCCACTGCAAATGCTCGCCTGCATACACCACTGTCGACGCCGGCGTGGCCCAGTTGATGCTGGCTGGCGCGTCCATCAGCACGATCGGCTTGCCGAATTTTTCCACTGGCTGCTCGCTATCGAGCTCGCGCTCGCCCAGCTTGGCCTTGCTGGCATCCTGCCCGCCAACGGCACCCTCATGCTTGCCCTTGGCCTTGGGATCAATCTGTTCGATAAATGCTTTATGCGCCTTGGTCGCATCTTTGCTAAACAAGGCAGCCTGCTCGCTGGCGGTGTCGCCCAGCAGTTTGCCCAGATCGTGCGCGCTGTGGAACTGCGCCAGCGCCTGCTCGGTATCGAGCTGGGTCGATGTCACGCCGCTGCCTTGCTGCGCGCGCGCCGTGGTCGACAACAGCACGCCGTCGCCGCCGCGCACTACGCCCCAGGCGTCGGTGCGCAGCTCAAAGCCGCTGCCCCGGTACGCACCGCGCTGGGCGGAGGAGGCCTGCTGCGCGATCAGATAACCCAAATTGAGCTGGGTCGCCGCCGTGCTGGTTGCCAGCCGCGTGCGTACCTGGCCCGGCGTGTCGTCCAGCTGCCACTGATTGAACCCGGCGCCGTCAAAATTATGGCTGTGGATACCAGACA
>NZ_JAFCWX010000080.1:0-3886 GCF_049897805.1 Massilia sp. TWP1-3-3 | reverse complement strand
GCCAGCGGCCGCAGCAAGCGCTGCGCATTGCGGTGCAGGGCCAGCACCGCATCCTTGCCCTGTTTCGCCATCAGCCCGTGCAAGGTGCGGCGCTGCCGCTGCAGGCTGTGGATCGCCTCGGTCTGGGCGCGGCCTTCATCAACGGTGAGCACGATGCAGCGGTTCATCAGCTCCTCGTCGATCTCGATGGCGGTGGTGGTCAGGAAGATCATCACCGGTCCCGTAACGCGGTACTCCTGCGTGACCAGGTTGCCGCTGTTGGCGTCCTTGCCGGTCGAGGCGATGGTCAGCTCACCTTCGCTTTGCAAGAGCTTCAATGCATAGCTGGCGCGGCTGGCGCCTTCCTCCTCGACGATGGCCAGGATCTTGTGCTGCAGGTTCGTCTCGCCCATGTAGAACAGGCTCTGGCCGGTCATGGCGCTGTACTTGATGCGCTCCTCCTGCGGCATCATCGCCAGCACCGCGTCCATCAAGCTCGACTTGCCGGCCGCCGACGAGGACTGCACCACGATCGCCAGCGGCCGGTCCAGCTTGCGGCTGACCGCCGCCAGGTAGCCCACCAGTTTATTGGTGCGCTCGCCCACCAGACCGCAGGCGTCGAAGTCCGCCACGATCCGCTCCAGCAGGCCGGGCGCGCGCAGCATCGCCAGGGCCGCTTCGCGCTCCACGTCGCTCAGCGCCGGCACGGCCGGTGCCGCCGTGGTCGCCGCCTTGATGCGTTCGTCCTGCAGCGCTTCGAGTTTGAGTAGGATGCGGCCCAGGTCATGCTTGATCACGTCGTCGCGCACGCCCAGCTCCTTGGCCGCCTGCTGCAGGTAGTGGCTGCGGCCCTTGGCGCTGTACAGGTCCAGCGTGTCAACGTGGAAGCGCTCGCCGACGGCCACCAGCAGATTGATCTTCAACGTCTCCGGCGACAGGTTTTTCGGCAGGCCGCGCACGCGGTAACGTCGTTCGTCGAACGTGAACACGACCTCGTCGGCCTTGACGTCGGCGGCGATGGTTGACGACGGGGGCGCAGCCGCAGGTGAAGCTGCTAAGGCACGAACAGGCGCGGTTTCCAACGACGGCGCGGGCGTCTCGCATTCCACCGCTTCAGGGTGCTGGCCTGGCGCCTGCGGCGCCGCGCCTTTCCCCATCCACGCCGCCTTGCGCACCAGGATGCCCAGGCTCTTCGATGCCGGCGTGACCTTCAGCGCGTAATCGGCCGCATCCATCCCTTTCGGGAACGCGATGCGGCAGCAGTCGATGCCAGCGGCAAGCAGCTGTTCGGCCAGCGCGCCGGCGGCCTTGTCGCCGGCCTCGTCGCGGTCGTAGGCAATCAGCACGCGCTTGACGCCGTTACGCGCAAACGCGGCCACGTGGTCGGGCGTGAAGCCGGCCACGCCGTAGCTGGCCGTCACGTTGTGGAAGCCGGCCTGCCAGAACGCGAGCGCGTCTATCAGCGCCTCGCACAGGATGATCTCGTCGCACCGCAGCGCCTGCGCGTTCCACACGCCCTTGTGCGGCCCGGGCAGGTACAGGTGCCGTGGCGTATCGCCGCGCAGGTCGTCGCGCAGCTTGCGGCCGTACACCTCCGTCACGTTGCCATCGCCGTCGATCACCGGCACCACGATGGAACCGTTGAAGTGCTCGTGGCCCGATTCGCGCAGGATGCCGATCTCGCGCAACCGGCTCTTGAGGCCCGCAGCGTCTTGCGCGCGCTTCGCCGGCAGGCGGTAGCCCAGCGTGCGGTTGGCATAGCCAAGCTTGAAGCGTGCGATCATTTCCGGATCGGTCAAACCGCGCTTGGCCAGGTAGGCCAGCGCCTCGGGCGATTCGAGCAAGGTCTGGTGGTAGAAGTCGACGACCTGGTTCAGCAGCGCGGCGGCGCCGACGGTGGGTTCGACCGGTGGCGCCAGCTTGCGCACATGCGATCCCGTGACCGGCTGACCAACCCCGGCGGCTAAATCAGGATCGGCACGCAGCAGTTCGACGGCGTGGCGGAACGAGACACCGTTGGCCCGCATCACCCAGTCGATGGGGCCGCCGCCAGCCTGGCACGCGCCCAGGCAATGCCATAGGTTCTTGTCGGGCGTGATCACCAGCGATGGCGTCTTGTCGGCGTGGAAGGGGCAGCGGCCCAGCAGGTTGCCGCCCTGGCCTTTCAGCTCGATGCCGCGCGCTTCGGCCAGTTGCTGCACCGATACGTCCTGCTTTAGCCGCTCGATCTCTTGCTCCGGGATGCGTGCCATGGATTCGCCTTTTGCTCCAAACCCTGTCAAGGGGGTAAACGTAAAAATAACTCGCGGCGAGTATACTACGATTCGTAGTATACTCAACTTCATTTTGTAAAACAGGGGTTATCGTATGGCTGTCCCATCCCATGAACTGACGACAGCCGCCATGACCATCAGCACCGAAGAGCGTGACTTTTTTATCGCATTGGGCGAGCGCATCGCCAACCTGCGCAAGACGCACGCCATCACCCAGGTGCAGCTGGCCGAGGCGCTGGGCGTGTCGCAGCAGACCGTGCAAGCCTACGAGGTCGGGCGCCGGCGCATACCGGTGTCGGCGCTGCCGGTGGTGGCGCGTTTGATGCAGGTGCCGATGGAGGAATTGTTTGGGGAATCAAGCCGTGCCGGCCGCGGCAAGCGCGGGCCGATGTCGCAGCTCGAACGCAGCATCGAGCGCATCGGCGAGCTGCCCAAGCAGAAACAGAAATTCGTGATGGAGATGCTGGAAACGGTGCTGGCCCAGGCCAACGCATAGACGCATTTCCTTAGCCGCTAAAAGAAGAAAGCCACTCGCATCCGGGGCTCCGGAGGAAGTGGCTTTTTTTGTTTTAAAAGAAGGAAATCCTACCGATCAGCTAGTGCCCAAATGTCGGCTTTCACCCTCTGCCGCTCACATCCGAACCTGACACCATCGCCAATCACTTAGGGCACATGCACGGAAAGAATTTCGTAAGCAAAACCAACACTCTCTTCATAAACACGCACCTCCAAAACTAAGTCGCTCGCTCCTTCCTGCTCGGTGTAAAGGTCAACCAAGGCGTCCCAATATCCAATCATCCACTGACACACTGAAGTATGCCACGTGGCTTCTGGCAGGCTGGTCAATCGAGCGCCATAGCGGTTGATGTTGCGGGCAATTCTAATTTCATCTTCTGTCGAAATTGGGCGAACTCCATCGACGCGTCGGACAAGATCGAAATCACCATTTTTTAATCCCTCTACTATCTCAGTTAATGCGCGCCTCCATTCGGTTGGAATCGGACTTTGGTTAAACTCGTCTTTCAAAACAGGCACAATTTCATTCATATTTACTTTCCATCATGAAGTTCCTTATGGCAGTCTTTGCAGACTTCTGAATGGTTATCAGTTGTTGTGGTTCCACCATCAGCATGACGTGTCTCGGAATGATGTCCACTTGAGTTTGACTTATCGATGTCCGCACCGCAACCGTTTCCGCATTTATGATCTTGCTCTGCTCGTTTTGCCTCACGCTCCCCTGGGCTAAAAAGACGCTTCGGATCTCTGTCCGCCGCTGGCACGCTACCAATTCCTGTGGGAAGCTTCGGCAAAGTGCCGGAATTACCAACAATGCCCGGCGCCGTTGTCGGTGCAGTCGGCGTAACCGTAGGCCTAGGCGTCGACGGCCCGCTGCCACTTGACTGCATCGAGTTCGAAATCTTGTCGACAGCGTAAAGTCCGGCGATGACCACGACCGATGCCGCAGCAAAACCGCATACTGGGCCACAAACCAACATGCCTCCACCAAAGGCAGGCAAGGCGGCAGGGTTTCGCCCATCAGGATCGACGTATTTGTATGGACTGTTATTGGCATAGGCGTACCGATTGAAACTTGATCCGGTATTTCCATCCGTCACCACCGGATCAATGCTCAA
>NZ_JAFCWX010000079.1:0-3961 GCF_049897805.1 Massilia sp. TWP1-3-3 | reverse complement strand
GCGCCAATTCCCCTTGCTATTTGGTATACTTATCCACAGCTGCTAGCATCAAACGCAGCGCCCGCCCCTGGGTCAAATTTCAATCAGCAGGGTGGGTCAATATTCGATCAGCGTCAACACCGGGAGAGTTATCAGAATGCAATAACCGCCCAAAGCGCGCTGTGCGCCGCGCAGACGACGCTGGTGACGGCGAGCCTTAACCAGCTTACCATGCAGATCGGGCTGTATACGGCCCAGTGTGGAGGCTGCGGAAGCGGAGAAATGCGCTTTATCCAGTGGCCCTCAATGCCGCGCCGTCGCCTCCAACAGGAAATCGTGGTGTGGCGCCGCATGATGCGATCGGGATCCGACCTGTGCCGGACTTCTGTGCATGGTCGAAAGCAGCGGCGCCCGACCATGGCGATCTTACTGAGCATTCGCGGCCAGACAAACCCTGACATACGCTAGTTCCTGGGTAGCTTTGCTACGTTGGTGGTCTAGCTCAGACATGCTACTCGTGCTGTGCCCGCTGAGGATCTCAGCAAATCACGTTAGCGACGTTATCAGCTTCGCGCCACATCCGGTCACATCATCATGATAGGCATAGGAACGACCCGTATGCTTTGCGCCGGCACCATCCGGTTTGATCGGGAAATCACCGTTGCATTTCGGGCAGTGAGTCATGTCACCTGCAAGCGCGGCGACTTTGCCCATGACAACGGAGTCGGATGAGACCTTGATGACTTTTCCTCCGTGATCGGTCTTATCGTCCATTCGGATAACGCCGCGTCCTTGATGTTTCATCGCCTATCCCCGCTATCATAACTATGCAGATTCATGCCGACGTATCCATCAAATGCCATGTTACTTCCTGCTCCAGCAACGCAAGCAGCCAGTCATGGTCAGGTTTCGGAAACGGTTGGCCCTTGTTCAGCCATACCTGGCGCCAGTGTTGGTTCACGATAGTGCTTAGAGGATGCGTGGGGTGTACCCAAGGCTGCCACACTCCGCTTATTGGGCACACTCGCCCGCCAGAGCAAGCCATGATTGGCACATCAAGCTGAACCTCACGTGCAAGGCCCGAGACGGCGCGAGGGTCAATCGACTCATCGTTGTGCCACTGCGTATCCCAGCGCTCCCATACCACACCGAAGATAGGACTGCGGGTATCCTCGGTTGGATCGAAAAAGTGCTCAAACCGCTCTTCTGCGGAATATAGGCCTGGCGGGATCTTTGCTAGCTGTGAGCGGATGCGTTCTGGCTGCTGATGGCTGGTCGGTTGCCAGAAGCCAGCTCTTGGCGCTCGTTCATTCTCGGTCTTGTCGCCTGTGTGGCGGAAAAGAAAGGCGGCATCGAGGTGATGGCGGTCCGTACGCAATGACGCGGCAGTCGGTTTCGGCGGACCTGGCTTCAGCCGAACCCCCATGGCGGCGTTGAGCAAAGTGTCGCGATCGCCATTCCAGCTCGGCAATGTCGCCGGAGGCAACGGCAGTATCTGGTCGATGTTTGGAAAGCGAAGGTTCGGGTCAAAGGCTAGGGCATCGCCCAGCAGTCCATAGCGTTTTCCTCGCGCCTTGTCAATTTGGGGCGCCAGCATATCGGCCAAGTTGAAGGGATGGCCAAACTCAATTTGCAAAGCATTGGCACACTCTTCGCAGCCGAACTTGACACCCTCATGCAGGATCCGTAAAGCACGAGTACTTTCTTCGCGCGTGCGGTCCGTACTGCCGGACGGAGGCCGATTGCCCGCAACGAGAAAACTCAGCTGGTAAGCTGCAGGACCATAACCCTGTCCAAAAGCGCATTCCAGCATCTGCTTTGCCACTGGAACATTTGCCCAGTGAGATCCGTCTCCGCTGTCTGTCGCGGCATCTAGCTTGTCGCCCAAAAAAGTCATTGCCTGTGGATTGCCCATCTGAGCGGCCTTTTGCCAAAACGCAAACGCTCGTGTTGCATCACTCTTAACACCAGTACCATTCATGAAGAAGGTGCCCATGCGGTCATATGCAGCAGGCACTCCCAACCGCATTCCTTCTTCCACAAGTCTGACGGCGTCTTCCGGCCCTTTAAGCGGGTCACGCCCTTCGATATAAAGGCTCGCAAGATTTAGCATTGCCTTCCAATGCTTGCGTTCAGCTGCGCGCAATGTCAACTGAACTATTGCCTTGTAGTCGCGATCTTCCTCCACGGTTTCCGGCCTCTCCAAAGCTCTCGCCTCAAGAAACCATGCTTCTGCCTGCGCGTCAATGGCCGGTGTCTTAGTCGCTTCCACTTCACAGGCAAAGCTGGACATATGCGGGTTAAACAGAGGAAGGCTTTGGTTGCGCGGCAGAACGTTTGGGGTGTCGTTGGGCATTTTGCAAGCGATCAAAGAGATGCATAGGAAAGCTGCGAGCGAAATATGTGCCCGACAGTTGGAATAAAAAACGGCTTTGTCCATAACTAACCCAACCGTATTGTGGAACTACGAGCGTCTTCAAGAGGTAGTAGGAATCCTGTCATTTGCAGTCCTTTATTCTTTTGTTTTCTATTGGATTGCATAAGCGTGACCCATTGTTTGAAAGCCTCAACGATTTCTTCCTTAGCCCCGCTTCCACCGCTAATCTTGTTTCCACTATGCTGCATCCAGACCCGGCTTCGCAAGCTGCGCGCGAGTGTCGCGTCGTTGGTGGCAATATTGATTTCACTGTCAACTGCCATGCTCCGCTGGTTCAGATTGGCGCTTCCAAGTGTCATGAACCCATCATCGACCAGCAGCAGTTTGGCATGGATATATATTTCACGATAGCGCCAGCGACGCTTGTCATAACCACTCGTTTGCAGCATCGCAGCAGAGACTTTCAGTCCGAAAGTGCTTTCCAGTTGTTTGTTATCGCGCTTCTCCATCTCATTGGCGTGCCGCACAACCGTGGGAATGCTTGATACAAACCGGGGGACGCCATTCGCGCCTCTGGTCATATGCTCTTTCTTGCTTTTGTTCGCTTCATCGATCAGTTGAATCTGGCCAGTCATGCTGCCTGGTTCCCCGAGCGCGGTGAGCGTATCGTGGGTACTGGGAATCATTTGTGCTCGCTCCGGCACGGGTATGACAACAAAGACGTGCATAAAGGGCATGTCCTGCATGCTCTTCCCGGCTTTAACGGAGCCGCGTTTCCAGGCGGTGACCACTTCCTTACGTTTCTGCATGAGACGCTGCGCCCACTCTTCGTGCTGGAAGTACTGATTTTCAACGTAGAGGTAACCGCCCGCAAGGCAGGCGGTGTCGGTTGCAAGGTAGTAGATGTCCTTTATGCTTTTGTCATTTTCATCAGGCTGGGTGCGCACAATTTGCACGGTAGAATCCCCTGGTGCTGCTTTTCGCAGAAGTTCGGCAGGTGGCGCCATGCACTCCCCCTTAAAACGACGTAGACATTCCTTCGATGCAGTTTCCATCCCATCATTGATGGAGCGGTCCCAAGCGGTGACAAAATTGTTGTACACCGAGATGAGCGCCTTGCCGCTATCAATACGACAGGCGTAGTCCTGATACGGTTTAATACTAAGAAATCCAGCATCTGCTTGGCCGCCCTGCACGCATTCGCCGGCGGTCGCAGTGGAAGCGTACTCCGAGCCCTGCTCACGCCGTGGATCTTCGAGCTTATGTTCGCACGTGTCCCAGTAGTCGGTCACGGAATTGAGGCCCTTAACATAGCCCACGGCCTTGATTCCTTCCTGATATGCGAAGTCGATCAAAATTGTTTTTTGATGGTGGGTTGCGGCATGGATCAACCCTAGGCGCTCGATTTCAAGGCTCGCGAGTGACGCCGGCTTGTGCTCTTCCGATTCAAGACTACGATCGACATTTTTTTTGTTAGCGCCGCGAGTTGAGCGCGTGCAAGATGTTTGATGGCTTTTGAGGGAGTTTTGTGCAGAATAACTGAGGTTTTAAGGCTGAGCGTCCTCAAAGAGCTTGACCAGCAAGCCCTCTGAGGACGAGTCTCTG
>NZ_JAFCWX010000078.1:0-3972 GCF_049897805.1 Massilia sp. TWP1-3-3 | reverse complement strand
TCGTGGGACAGTCCAGTCAGGTCGGGAGAAGAAGGTTTCGTTGCCATGCCAGCATGATGAACGCGATCACAATTGTTTACAACTAATTTCTGCCGGTCATAGGGGCTGAACAGTCACCTAGATCCTTACCTGCAAGTATCAAAAGAAAAACTTCGGCGAGCGTTCGCAGACGTATTATGATCATGCAACGTTATTTTTTTGATAGTTAGGAAGATTGGCGCGGTCATTGACCGTTGAAAATAACCCAGTTCCCGTAGGTGCCCCGATCCGGCCGGCAGCCGGTCTTTTGTGGAGGATATGATGGCAAAGAACCCTGTTCCACTAAACGCTCCAAGTAAAGTTCCCAATCAACCGTCAGGCGGCGGTCGCGGCAACAATCCTCAGAAAGGCAAATAGCTACAGGCGCGTCTGAAGTGAGCGGAAAGTCCCCTAGCAGCACTCGCAGCCCGCATAACGGGCCTGACGGTTAAGGAGAATCACACATGCAAACAAAATTCGATTTCCTGGTGTACGCAGCACTCGCGGCTGTTGTGGTGGTAATGGCCATGGGAGCCTGGGTCATCAAGAGCACACCTGAGGAAGCAGATATCGAAACGCGCAAGCTGCGCTTCGCGGCGGCGACCTTCACTGGCATCACGATGTTGTTTGTGTTCGTGTCGGTTCTGTATTTCGCCGACGAGCCGAACGGGCCGGGCCAGCAGATTTTCGACAAGGGATTTACCGCGATGTTCACCCTCGCCGGAACTATCGTTGGATATCTTTTTGGTTCGAACCGTTCAGTGCGAGCAGCACCCTCAACGCCGTCCCCAATGCAGGGTCCTCAACTCGATGATTCTGTTACCAACCGATAGATACAGGGCGTTCAGCCGGGACCATTACACATCACATGTGCAACGCGCTCTAGGCGTGCGTTACCACCCGAGAAAAATATGGCTTATCTGCTCTCGACGATGGGGACCAAGGTCCAGTGGTAGCTAGTTGACATTGGAGGCCGTGCTGGCATCGCCGGTCTGCAAAAAGGGCGAGTTCGACGTCGTCGATGTCCTGGACTTGGAAGTGGTCCAAGCTTTGGCGACAAGAAAACGCCAAAAAAATTGGCAATGGCGATCGGACTTTAGACGTGGCGCTATGTGAAGATGGATGGGCCAAAACAAGTTCTTATTGAGCTGTGAATCCGTGGTTTGGCTGACGCGACATTATAAAGGAAATGCGCGATAGGTTGCGCCCGTTACCTGGCCGGTCGCCAGTGCTCAGAAAGGTCACTAGATGAAATTTTTTCTAAAGATCGTTGCAGCCTTGTCAATTTCATTGTTTTTGTCATCGTGCGCTTACCGCACTGATTACATCAAGCAGGAAGGGGGGCGGTTCCATGAACCAAAGGATTTTGTCGTTCAGGTTGACGATGATGGGAAGATTTGGGATAAACAGGCTGCGGAACGCGCAGTTGACACCATCCGCTCCTCGGCCAAATCAAAGAATACGATAGTGTTGGTTTTCGTCCATGGCTGGCATCACAATGCAGATATTGATGATTCAAACGCAATTAAATTTTCGGAATCGCTTGCCAAAACAAGATCCACCCTGGACGATGCTTCAAATGGCGATGCTGGTCCGTATACGCGTTCGCGAAAAAGCCTAACCGGAGACGGGAGTCTAAATGTTATTGGGATATACGTCGGGTGGCGCGGTCGCTCCCTCCCCATGCCACTAGACTTCGGTACTTTCTGGGGACGGAAGCTGGCGGCTGAGCGAGTTGGGCAAGGCGAGCTGAATGAGTTCCTCAAGTCAATTAACGAGATCTATCGAGATCGAGCAAAAGCTAGACTTGAATCGAGTAGAACGCCATTTATGGGGCTAGTTACGTTTGGACACAGTTTCGGAGGTCAGGTAGTGTTCAAGACGGTTGTCGAAACGATCGAAACAGAATTAAAATCTAATAAAACCGGACCGTTGCAAGGTTTTGGAGACCTTACTGTATTGGTAAATCCTGCACTCGAAGCAGCGCAGTATGACGATATCCATCAGATGGCATCCCTGCGCAGCTACGAAAAATCACAAGCTCCAATAATGTTGGTAATTTCATCTCAAGGCGACTGGGCGCGCAAATGGCTCTTTCCTTTGGGTCGCCTACTCGGATCGACTGTCAAACGGAAACCAGAAGATGAGCGATGGCCGCTATGGGGGAAAGCGCTTGGAGAATATACGCCGCATCGAACTCATGTGATGAGCGTGAGATTAGGGGAGCCAGTAACCGAACAATCTTTTGATCCTGCGGAATATGAGCGCAGTCCATGCACAGTTGCGCAGCGTGATCTCTCTGCGGCCAGAACGTTTGGGAATGTGAAATTCACGCCGCTCGACGCTCATACCGCATACAGCCCTTTTATTGTCGCATACACGGATAACGATCTTGTCATAGGACACAGTGGTGTGTTCGAAGACTCCCTGCGTAGCTTTATCAATGATTATGTCGCTTTAACTCAAGGAAAAAAAATGGTGGTCGGAGGGAAAAACGTGCCATGTAAGGATAGCGCTGATTGATCTGAAGTAAGCGGCCGGCCCACCCACCTATTATTTCCTGATCGGCAGCGGCACACTCTTCTCGTTTAAATTTCGGGATGAAAGAGATTCGCGCGCGAAAACGCGCATCGGGGCGATGGAAATACTGATCCCCGCCTTGTGGGGATCAGCTGACGCAGCACCTATGTTATTCGCTTAATCGAACAAAGGAAAATTATGAAGAGCACTCAAATAAACGTAGAAATTCTTACAAAAAATTAACGTGAGCGCCGCGAGACGAGACGTACCGATCGCCAGTAAGAAGATATGCAGAATGATCCTAAGATTCGACGTCCGGTGCCGGCTGCTGGTGTTTCGAATGCTGGGGCAGGTCTGCGAATTTAGGTTCTCGGCAAAAAACCGTAGGATCGACACCAGTCATAGTGCTGTAACCGAAGAGACCCGACAAATGCCTGAAGATATTGATCCAGAATCCAAAGTGCGAAGTCTTGCCGTTACTGTCGTGGCGCAATCTTCCGATTCTGAGCGCATTGCACTTTTAAAGTGGGCGGAAGAAATGCGCGCGATCGTGAACCGCCCTGGATCACTGATTAAAAAGGCGACGTCCGCGATTCAACTAACTGCGCATTCGAAGGTTTTGCTGCCGATCATGAAGCTGGCGGGTGGCGAACTAAAGCGACTCGGCTGGGATGACCGTGGACTTCCAGCACGTATCGCAATAGGCGCCGCAGGCGCGGCATTGACGCTCTCCGGCAGCGGTGCCGGTATTGCAGCGCTTGGTGGGGCAATTGGCGGTCGGCTGTGGGTAGTTTTCGGTGCCGGGGGCGCTTTTGTTGGCGTGATTATTGACGAACTAAACAAGCCTAAAAAGTAGTGCGCGGGGAGATAGGAAAAACATGCGCCGCACCTTCGCCTTGATGACAGCCGCTCTCGTTCTGACATTCGTTTCCTTCTCAGCAGCAGCGCAATCGCGGGAGGTGGTCGAGTGCGAGCACCAGATGAATGAACGCGGCGCCGCAATGGCTGCGCGGGATTGGGTGAGCATGGAGAAGTTCGCGAACGTGTTTATCAAAAAATGTCAGCGGGCTGCGACTTCGATCGACATCTCGAAGGCATACTGGGAATCCTCCGTCGCCGCGGAACAACTTGGGCGACCCGCAGCGGCGCTGAAGTACATCGACGGGTGCATTTCGGTCGCATACTCGAACGGAACCTGCCATGTGCAGAAAGTGCTAGTACTAAAGGGGATGAAGCGCACGGAAGAAGCGCGACGGCTAATCGCGCCCACTTGTTACGTTCCGCAGTATTTTAGGGGCGGCGTACCATCCTATTCGAGGTTGAATTTTCGAACTTGTCGCGATGTTTTTTCGGAGGACCTTTTCCGCCGGCGTTCATGGGGCGGGAGCATTACAGTGGCGGCAGATTTGGTTCCGTGGCCGACCGCTCTGGAGG
>NZ_JAFCWX010000077.1:0-4074 GCF_049897805.1 Massilia sp. TWP1-3-3 | reverse complement strand
ATGCTCCCGCCCCATGAACGCCGGCGGAAAAGGTCCTCCGAAAAAACATCGCGACAAGTTCGAAAATTCAACCTCAAATAGGATGGTACGCCGCCCCTAAAATACTGCGGAACGTAACAATGCCAACGGTATCGGTGTAGCGCAGAATGAATCAATGGCGATCGACTTTTTGCGCCGGGCCGGTGAGGCGGGGCAAACGCGTGCGATGTACAACCTCGGTGCATTCCATGCCACAGGGCGATACGTCCCCATCGATCAGGCATTGGCGGTCGATTGGTACACCAGAGCCGCCTACGCGGGCCACGTCAGAGCTGCCGAAACGCTCGTGACCATGTACGAAAATGGGCTTGGAGTCGAGCGAGACAAAGCGCTGGCACAACAATTTCGCGAGCTGTTTGAATGATGCACCCTGCCCCCGGCCCGAGCGGATCGGAAAGATGTAGAAAAGATTGTCTACCTAGACGATAATCGGTTTCCTTATTCCGAGACGAGCAGAAAATGATGCGCAGCTTCCTTAGCTTGGCTATATTGCCGTGACCTTTGCCACCCTTACCGGATGCGCCGCACAAACTCCGGCTCAACGGAATATAGTTGCCACCCCTGCCGCTATCATCTTCGACAGCGGCCCAGCCGGCCGGTGTCCGTTTGCCGTCGAGTACAATCGACAGCTGCCGGCCAGGACCGGACGGAGCTAGCGTAGTGCTCTTCAAGCGAAGTATATGTAAACACAATTAAGAAAGTAACTCTCAATGTTGTTCATTCAGCGCAAGCGTCTTATAGCAAGTATTCTTTCCATTGCTGCCGCTGCACCCTGCATGCTAGCCTTCGGCGCGGAGTCCATATCGGGAATGAACGCGGATCAAGTTGCCGGATGTCGCTATGCATCTCAGACAACGCAGTGGCTGGCGATGTTTCGCGATCGGGGCGATTCGCAGGTCCAGGCAGTCGAAGGTTTTTTGACAGTGGCCCGCACAGCAAGGTCGCCAGATGCTGAAATGGAAAAGGCGACGCGTGAGGATGCAACACGAAGAGCTGCCTTCGTATTTGCCGTACCGAACTTTGCACCAGTCACGTTCGGCCATTTCGAATTTTCTGTCTGTAAGATGAGAATGTTGAATGGCTGGTTACCGGACTTTGCTAAGGCGGACCAGATCACTGAGCAGGTCGTGGCCTGTCAGACGCAAAACAAGGAACTCAAATCGGACGCTATGGCTGCATGCGTTGATAAGGTCGTCCTCGGAAACCGCAAGTAGGTAAAATAGGCTGTAGTCGGCCAAGCGGTCCTTCGCACGGGTTATGATCGGCTAGACCAGGCTTTGACGTGAAAGCTTGGACGATTACTTGGCGGACGTACGGCAGGGAGTCGGCCAGCACCCGGCGTCCTTGGCGCATCAGCTCACACCACGGACCTGGGAGGAGATGTTTTCCGAGGATCCGCTACGCTAGGACCTGCATGACTTTTGCGGCCGGCATACTTACGCCGTCGGGTGATCGCTTACCTAGGAATGACTTACGCTAATCGGAACTGCTCTCAATTATCTGCGGTATCGTGTGTCTGAAATGTGCATGAAACAGTAACAGCAACTATTCCCCCTCGAAAAGGATCCGCTCGAATGCCACTGCATGACGCCGAAATGATTTGCTCGATTCAAGCCGAAGATGGGGTATGGGCCTATATCGTCGACCATCCGCAATCGTTTATTTGGAGTGACGACGAGGAACCCACACGCACGTGGAACCGTTTATTTGGAGAACATTTTGGAACAGTGCGAGACGAGCTGGAGGCCGACGGCGCAGGCTGTCAACAGCTCTCGTTTCGAGATCGATCCACCACAGTCCAATCTAAATGCGATCGCGACGACCGCTTTCGCCTGCTCCACGCATTCGCAAGCATCACCCGGCCGGAATCGGACTTTCGGCTGTGCCGGGACTCGACCCATTCAAGCGATGTCGCTTTCCTTGCGTTGTCATCGGAGGACTGGGATAAGCTCGAATCCCAATTCGGCACGAAGGAAGTCGCTGCACGATTCCATTCGATGGAATCGTCATTTGAAGAGTTCATGGAGTCGGGATTTGCCGAGTCTGAAGCTCCGAAAGGCACGTTATCGCCCGAACTAACCAACTGGGAAGGCGGCAGCACGTATCAGCCGAGCAAACTCGACTACAAGATTGTCAGTGACGGACCTGGTCAGCCACGCCTGCAACCATTGCGGCTTCTGGTTCACCAATATCTTGAGCCTGGAGTTGTTGTCGTTTCATTTGGTCAAAGCCAATCCACGTTGAACGTCGATCAAAAGGATGTGGTACATGCTGTAACGGGCCACCTCTGCAGGAACACGATACGCGTATCGAATGCAACGCGTACCGGTTTCCTCATCATTGAGCAAAATGGCGTTGCCGCCGGCTGGCGTACGGACGGGTGGCGACCAACAGGGGCTCCCCCCACTTCCTGGCCCGCGAAGTGAGGTTCCTGACCTTATAGGGCCCCGTGCGAGTGCGCGCGCTTCATCGTACGTAACACGAAGGTGGAGCGGCTGTGGCGAAGGCCAGACAGCTTGTAGAGGCGGTGTCGCAGGAATTCTTCGTAGCCGGCGGTGTCCGCGACCGCGACCTAGATCAAAGAGTCGTTGAGATTGCCCCCTGATTCACCGGACACAGGCGTTTGGCCTCGAACGGCAGCTTCGCGGCGGCAGCGGGCCGGTCTGCCGCCGCCGGTCTGCCGTCGAGTACAATCGGCGGTAGTCGGCCAGAAGCGGCCATTGAATATGCGTAAATCGAAGGCCGGGTTTCCGCAGGCACGCCGCTGTCCATTCGCTTCATTTGTAGCGAACGTCTGGGGTGGCGAACGAGGCCTGAACATAACAACCACCGGACAATACGGTAGCCAAACAATCTGGTAAGATAGTTGCTATTTTTGTAAATTCCCCCAGCGAACTCAATTATGATCAGAGAAGAGAGCATCAAAAAGCTTCGCGCTGGGCTAACGCCATTGCCAGAGCATGTATTCGTGGACGATCAGCCGTGGCTGGCCGATCATTTGTTGCCTTTACTGTCCATTGATCTGGGCCTTGTGCGTCCCGAACTCGCAGGGACGGTTGTTCATATGCTGCAACCTATCGGGCCTATTGAAGGCTATATTGGAGACGACACGCGTGAATTTCACAACGAATTCACAGCGCCCAATTGGTTTGCCCTGCATCTAACAGAAGACAACCGCTATCGTTTTTTGGGGCAGGAGGAGTATTTCCTACCTTATGACGAGGAGTATGCCGCAGGTCTGACGGAATACAAGGCCAAGGTACGCGCTTACGCCAAAGACCATGGGCGCCTCGCGGA
Source organism: Massilia sp. TWP1-3-3 (assembly GCF_049897805.1). NCBI lineage: Bacteria > Pseudomonadati > Pseudomonadota > Betaproteobacteria > Burkholderiales > Oxalobacteraceae > Massilia > Massilia sp. TWP1-3-3. The sequence continues at coordinate 738 of NZ_JAFCWX010000077.1, read as the reverse complement.
GTTTCCGAGCGACTTTAAGGGCATGGCCTATGAACACGCTTGGTTGGACATCTTGGGCGGTGAGTTTTGGGCGGGCAACTGGACAACGGAGGACCCACCGTGCGCCTTCGAATTCAACTACGAAGAGAGAGAGGACAATCGGATAGAACTCAATTATCAGGGCAAGCCATTTTTCCCGGTGGCTTGCGCTAATGGGCTCACTATCTTGATGTTTTATGAGCCGGAAAGCCGCACGATATTGTTCACGTTTGATGAATCCTGAGCGATAAAGCATTCCCTCGCTTTTCCTCGGCGCGTTACCCCATCGCCGCCCGCGCGGCGGCTGCCTCGGACACAATCCTGCCGCGCGCCCGCGACAGCGCCACGCCGTCGGCGTCATGTCGGGTAGGTTGCGAAGGACTTACGGACCTACGTGAATGTCTGCCTCGGGGCGGTGCTGCCCGGCAGTCAGGGAGCCGGCTACCGTCATGTACAATCGACAGCAGTCGGCCAAGAGCGGGCATTGGAGGGCCATTGTGATCACGGACAATGATTGCAAATTTGGAATAGTTATGTCGCGAGGAGCTGCTTGGTTAGTCGGTCTGGTTAGCGGTGTACTTAAACGCAAATGAACAAGGAAGGCGGTTTCAAATACCAAGCGCAACACTGGGTTAATTAACAGTGTCAGTCGGATGTTGCAGCAAGGCTATGTGCTGAGTATAAACGACGAGCGGCGATTCATAATCTAGCCTCGCCCTC
>NZ_JAFCWX010000076.1:0-4218 GCF_049897805.1 Massilia sp. TWP1-3-3 | reverse complement strand
TGCCGGGAAGACCTATCGCCATCGAGAGAATCGTTCGAAGCCCAGGAAGCCCGGCGTAAAACCACACAAGAAGATGACTCAGAAAAACTGTTGAAATGTCTTAACTTGGGTGGATTGGTCTATAAACCGGTCGAACATATCGATAATCCGACGAGTGCGAAAAAATCGGCGCCGGATCCAAAGACAATTGATACGGATTTCGATCCACCGGCAAAACCTGAAAGCCTTACAATCGATCCGACGACTTCAATGAAGCGGTACATTTCTACGTCGCGCGACTACATGCGCAAAGAAATCAATACCGCAGTGGCCCTCGGCCCAACATCGGAAGGTTGTCGCCATCTGGGCGCAGGATTGCACGTACTTGAAGATTATTTCGCGCACAGTAATTTCGTCGAACTCTCTCTTCGCAAGCTTGGGCATACAAATGTGTTGGCTTGGACAGCTACAGCGCCATGTATCCACAAGATACCAATCGTAACAGGAATGTTCAATCCCGACGATGTTGTTGCAAGTACTGCGGGAACCATCGCAGATCTTCTATTCAAGGTCGATTGGGAGTATGATCCGAAAGACCCGACGGCACACACGCCGGCTGATAGAATTGTCCTAATCATGCTGCGCGAACATAATTATCATGAATGGGTAACATATTACCTGTGGTATATCGAAGGTCGCGCTTACGTTTACAATATGCGTGGAATGGAAACAAAAAGGAAGATTTTTCATTACACTTTTGGCTTGTTAATTAATATCCATAACTGGGTATTCTCGACACTCTTGCATACCGTCGGAAACAGCGTGGATGATTCACAGACATTACTAAAAGGTTATCCAGGCGAGCACAATTCCACTGATCCATCGCACTCCCAGCTTGCAAAAGACCATGATAATCATCCGTTCCACACGCTCGCCGCAGCATTGGCCAAACATGCGGTAGCAGATGTAGGCAATGTTCTGGGCGCTAACTGGTGGGACGGGCGCAAGGACGCCGATCCGGCGGCAAGGGCGGCCTCATATTTAGTGCACCCTTATGATTGCCACTGGCAAGATGAAATTGTTCGCGACTGGGCGCTTCGACACCCGGAGCAAATAAAGCAAGGTGGGGATCCAACTTTGTGGCATACGCTTAAGCGACAGCACGAGAAAGAAGTGCGGAAAAAAATCGAAACTATACGAAAGGATAGTGCTTTAACCTGGGATTACGTCAACAAGTACTATGAAGATCTGTTCGGCGAAACGAATAAAGTCTCGCCTAATTTTGGTAAGAGCAAAGTCCTTCCTGCTCCACCGAAGCCGACGACTCCTTTGAGATTTACGTCAGCACAGCCTAATGCAACTGTGCCTGCCGTAGCTAAAACAGCAGCACATGGAAAGCCATAATGGAACAGCAAGGGGTTTCTGATCTAATCTATTAAAAAGGCAGAAAAATGTCCACGAGTTATCTAAATCACCATGAAAGATGACGCGATTTATTTCTTAGATAAGAAGGTGCAACTGGGGGGGGCATTGGAGAGTTGGAGAGCTGCTATTTCGGCGCCCTCAAGGTGTACAAAGAACAAAGTCGGTACCATTATGTGCACTTGGGATAGCCTTGGGTTAGAAGTTGGTACCGAAGACACGCAAAAAACGGTGGGATTTGAGAATCTTTATATCTCTTTTCCAGACTTTTTGACTGATCCAAATACCGTGCATTACGCCGCGCTACCTCCCCAGTCGCGTTTCTCCGGGGAGCTCACATTCGATGGCGCTGTTATAAATCAAAACACCGGGTTCGATGAGGTACGTTCCAATCGCAATAGAAACGTTCGCTGCGGGACATTGGACTGTTCAACACCGCATGGAACATTCTCCGATAGGGTGCTGTTATTTTTTCACCTCAAGGGAACCAGGATGACCGATACGGTTGAAAGCCTTAGTTTTTCATTAAGAGAACCACCCGACGGTTGACGTCGGCGAGTGCCCAACGGGCTGCAGACTAAGGTTGGCATGCCACTAGCCCTCCGCTTAGAATGGAAGCGAAACCAAATTTTTCAGCTGAGTGGCGTGCAAGAATCCGACGATATTGCCAAGATGGGCTTGTCCACCGCTGATTAATGTTTCCAATTGACATGCGCTCTGGATCACACCAATACGCAGACTGATCTGTAGCGCCTGCTGCCCAGGAATGGCAAGGATGGCGCCTCCGCTCTGATACTACATTAGCGAACCAACTTATTGACGAGGAAAAAATGTTAAAGAGTCATTTATTAGGAATCATGTTCTCCCTCATGCTGATGGGATGTGATGCCCAGAATCCTGTCGCCGCTATGGCGGATTCGCCAAAACCAACTACTGCTCGGGCTAGTATTGCCATCAGCATGAAAGATGACGGGATTTATTTTTCAGATAAGAAGGTGCGGTTGGGTGGTACCTTGGAGAGTTGGAAAGCTGCGATTTCGGCACCGTCGAGGTGTACAAACGCAAAGGTGGGGGCCGTGTTGTGCATATGGGATAGCCTTGGCCTAGAGGTTGGTACTGAAGACAAGCAGAAAACGGTGGAATTCGTAAATATTTTTATCTCTCTTCCAGATGATTTCACGGACCCACATACCGTGCACTACTCCGGGCTACCTCCGCAGGCGCCATTCGCCGGAAAGCTGACATTCGACGGAATTGTTATCAACAAATACACTGGCTTTGATGAGATAAGGCCCAAGCTTAATCGGAATAGATATGTACACTGCGGTACACTTGATTGTTCTACTCCGCAGGGGAAATTTTCCGATGAGGTGCTTTTATTTTTTCACCTCAAAGGAACCAGGAAGACCGATGCGATCGAAAGTATCGGTTTTTCTTTAATAGACCATTCTGCCAAATGACGTTGGCGTTTGTACAAAGCGGCAGAATGCATCAGATATACCACGTGCGACCAGCACGGTAAATTGTAGATCGCAGTGGCGTAGCAGGCTGCATCGGATTGAGCGGCAGGTTTTTTAACTAGGTCATACGAAGTATTTGTAGGCGGAGAAATGTTAACGAATTATCTATTTGGAATTTTGTTTTCCCTCATACTGATGGGATGTGATGCCCAAAAGTCTCTTGCCGCGGTAGCGGAGTCACCAAACCGAAGTACTGCTCAGGCTGGTATTCCCATTAGGATGAAAGATGATACGATTTACTTCTCGGATAAGAAGGTTCAATTGGGCGGAACCTTGGAGAGCTGGAAGGCGGCGATTTCTACGCCGCCAAGGTGTACAAAAGCAAAGGTCGGTGCCATTTTGTGCATATGGGATAGCCTTGGCTTAGAGGTACCGAACAGACACAGAAGACGGTGAAATTCGTAAATCTTTTTATTTCACTTCCAGAAGATTTTACTGACCCAGATACCGTGCATTACGCCGGTCTACCTCCTCAGTCGCCTTTCTCCGGGAAGCTGACATCGACGGCGCTTTTATAGACTGAAACACCGGGTTCGATGAGATACGTACCAAGCTAAATCGCAATAGAAATGTTCGCTGCGGGACAATGGATTATTCGACGCCGCATGGAACATTCTCCGACAGGGTGCTGCTATTTTTTCACCTCAAAGGAACCAGGAAGACCGATACGATTGAGAGTATTGGTTTTTCGTTAAGAAATCCGTCCGAGGAATAGCGTTGGAGGGCTGCAGAGTAAGATCATGCCGACTCTACCTCTAGGCTTGGACTGGACGCAAAGCTAAAATTCTTCAGCTCGCTAGTGAGCAATAATTCGACAATATTGCCAAGATTGGCTTGTCAAAGCTGATTAATGTTCCAACTTTGGCATGCGCCCGGGGTCCACGCGCGTACACAGGCTGATCCGCAGCACCCGCTGCATAGGAATAGCAAGGATTGCGCAGCCGGTCTGATACCACAGTAGGCCCCAACTTATTGATGAGGCAGAGATATGGCAAAGAGTCATCTATTTGGAATCATGTTCTCCCTCATACTGATGGGATGTGATGCCCAAAAGCCATTTTCCGCCGCCGCTGATTCGTCAGAATCAACTACTGCTCTTGCTGGTGTTTCCATTAACATAAAAGATGACGGGATTTATTTCTCAGATACGAAGGTGCAGTTGGGTGGTACCTTAGAGATGAGCGCGTGCAAGATGTTTGATGGCTTGATGGTCACGATATCTGATGGTCAATCGGACGCTCTGCCGCGACGCGACCGCTCGTGACCGGCTGGCATCGTCGCAGCGGGGGCCGGCCCC
>NZ_JAFCWX010000075.1:0-4582 GCF_049897805.1 Massilia sp. TWP1-3-3 | reverse complement strand
TTGTTCGTAAGCAGCAGAGAGGTGAGATTATGCAGCGTTTCGCGTTTTTCGTCAACCTCTTTTTTACTACTCCGTCTCTTTCGAAACGTCCCTGACAAGCTTGCAACTACTTGATTTCGATAACCTTTTCATCGGGGAGGCGAACTATAGCAAACCCCATTAGGCATTGGCAAGTCTTTTTATAATGAACGTTGTTGAACTGCCCGGCGCCCCTGTATCAAGATGGCATTCATGAACCAAAGTAAGAATCGGCGACCGACCGGCATAGGCGGGCGTACCACAAAACATTGCTCACTCCTTAAGTGTCTGCACCGAATAGTTAGGGTCCGCACGTATCTTTTCCGGCGTGAACGGTAGCAGGGGGAAATGCTTCTGAGAAAACAGCGGCACCTGGTCTCCGTAATACGGCGACTTCGGATCAACCGACTGGCCGTAGACTAGCATCGCGTAGGCGACGGGGCCTGCCCCGTCAAACGTCACCGTCTGCACGTAACTGGTGCCCCACGCGATGTCATGGTAGCCATCGGCGTTCAGTGCGCTGCGCATGTGGATCGAATTATAGGAGCCGTCGATGTCGCCGATCGCTCCATGCACGGGCACACGCACCCCGTTGCGGGTCTCGCTCTGGTAGTCGCCCAGGCGAGCGTCGAGCGGAATGTTGAGCGCCTGCAGTTTCTCCATCGCCGTCTTGAGCGCTGCGAGCATGGCCGGCGTCGCAGCAGGCGCCAACGAGCGCGGCGTATTGACCGGTTCGTTCACGTCGAGCGGCACCAGCCACTTTCCCGGAATGCCGGCGGCGATGTTCCAGAATTCGCGGAACAAGACCGCACCACGGCTGTCCAAATTAGCACGTCGATCCCATGCTGCGAGGGCGGTGCAAGCTGGCTGCAAGGCCGCCTCGCCTAAGGCCTGGCAACGCGGCAGCAGTTCGGGCAATACCAGTTCGGCGGCATACACGCGATTGGCGAATGCCAGGTCTTGCAAGTCGGTCACATCCAGTTTGCCGCGCTCGGCAATTTTGTCCTCCAGCTGGCGAAAGCCAATGCGCGTTCGGAGCGATTGTTCGACATCGGTCTGGCCATACAAGGGGGAATAGCCAAACGGCGCCGGCCCCTTGAGCAGTTTGCGCGCGTTGGTCAGCCAGTAGCTGTCGTTGGAATTTGCAACGTAGTCCGTGCGCAGCATGAACGGCCCGTTGGCGGGCGAAAAAGAACCAAGCGGGGCGAGCAGATCTACGCCCCATCCACATGTGCTGCGCGAGCCGTCGAAGGTCAGCAGCGGCGGCACCAGGAAGCAGTCCGACGCAAAGCGGTCAGCCGTAACGTGCGGCACCACGCTGGCGTCGGCGTACAGCGCATAGCCGTCGCGGTCGGCGGCGACGGTGTTGACCCATGGAAGGCCGACATGCTTGTCCAGCGATGTCTTCAGCTCGCTCACGCTGCGTGCACTACCGATCGCGATCCATTGCTCGAGCAGGCGCGTGTTGGCGCGGTTGGGGTCGGCCAGCACGGTTACTTCATGCTGTGTCCATGCCATGCCTGCCTCGGGCCAGACCAGGACAGCGCCTTGCTTGCTGAAATAAAAGATCTTGCTGCGCTTGGCCAGTGTGTCATCGGGCTGCAGCACGTCGATCTCGGCCGTCCGGCTAGTCATCTTGACCGGCACCCCGTCCGACAAATACGTGGTGCCGCTGGCGTCATGGGTATCGAGCGTCAGCTTGAAGGTCGTAAAGTGAACGGCTGCGGTAACAGTGTGGCTCCAAGCAATATCCTTGTTGAAGCCGATGACCACCATCGGGATTCCGCCCAGCACCACGCCCATCGCATCGTAGCGGCCGGGCACGGTCAAGTGCGCCTGGTAGAAGCGGTCTGTGCTGGTCCAGGGATAGTGCGGATTGCCGAGCAAAAGACCGCGACCGCTGGCACTTAGGTCTTTGCCGACCGCGATGGCGTTGCTGCCGAGCTGCTCGCTGGTGAGCCGCGCCAAGCGAGCGCGCAGCAGGGATTCGTCGGCCTTTCCTGCAAGTGCGGGCGAGGCGGGTCCTATCTGGCCGGGCGCCCGCCCGCCGTTGACAAATTCCTGAGCGAACACTTCACCCGATGCGTGCAGCGCTTTTTCCGCAAGCACCAGGTACATGTCCTCGACCGTAATCGGTTTAACCCAGGCGGCGTTGTTGCAGGCCGCCGGAAGCTTGCCGGCGCTATCCTTCAAGTAACGGTTATAGCCTGCGACATAGCCCGCCAACAAGTCTCTCGGCTCCGCGCCGCCGGCCACATAGTTCGCCTTGAGCTGCTCCTGGTCGATGTAGGCCTTGAAGAAAAAATCGCTGTCTTCATTGCGCAAGTTGATGTAATCAATCGCGGCGCCGTATTCGCCGTCCGCAGGCTCGGTCGCGCGTGCGGCGGGACCGAAATAGCGCGAGCGTTCCCCGCGCACGGTAAGCAGCGTATCGGCGAACATGCACACGTTATCTTGCGCATAAGCATAGGCAAGCCCATAGCCGAGCCCGCGGAAATCACTGGCTTTGACGTGGGCCACACCGTAACTGGTGCGCGCCAGTTCGGCGTGCACCCGAGCCGGTGGCTGCTGTCCAGGATGCGACTCATCGACCCGGCCGCATCCATTCAACACCAAACCCATCAAGAAGGCCACGGTGGTTCCGGATCCCCATGTCGCAATTCGCATCATCAACTCCTTTGTAATTTACATAACAATCGCCTGAGCAAGCTTACGAAGTTGTCGATTATTCACATTGAGGTCAGTCAACATGCGGGCATCGTCAACAGAGCCTTGGGGAAAGTGTATGCGTAACAAAAAGGGCTGAAAAGTTAAATACCAAGCTTTCCCGAAAAACCACATGCACACGAAAGCGCTTGGAATATACGGCATCGCCGGTATAAGCTGCGGCATCGTCGGCGTCATGCCGACCGCGTTATCGGGAGAGTCTGCGCCACGATTTGCCGCAGCGCCGAAGGAGCAACCGCCCCGGAATCTCTCAGGCCCAAGGACCGACGCGGCTATACCGTCACCGTCATTATCGGGCCAACACGGTTGAGACCACGCGCTTGGCGACTGCCGCGTGAGCACCTGTTCGGTTGGGCCGCCGACGAGCAAATCGACTTCGACGTCAAGCGCGAAGGCATCCTCCACATCTATCGCGACAAAGGCAGTTTCCAGCACGCGGCGGGCGTCAGCCGCCTACTGGCCGAAGGGGGTCTGCAACGCCGCGCCGTGACGCCAGAAGAAATGCGCGCCATCGAACCGACGCTGGCGGGTGCCTACTAAGGGGGCTTTTTTACCGATAGCGACGCCACCGGCAACATCCATAAATTTACGGTCGGACTCGCCGCAGCTGCGGGGCGAAAGGGAGTTGAATTCGTGCATGGTCAGGCCGTGCGCGAGATGACCACCACCGGCAAGAACGTTTGCATCACTCTGGGCGAAAGTGGCGACAAAAGCGGACAAGTGCTGCGCTTTGACGGTGTTGTTGTGTGCGCCGGGACGGCTAGCCGGGCGCTGGCCGCCATGCTCGGCGACCGCGTCAACGTCTATCCGGTCAAGGGCTACTCGATCACTGTCAACTTGAACGATGCGCACAGTCAAGCGGCGGCGCCGACCGTCAGCCTGCTCGACGACGCCACCAAGCTGGTTACCAGCCGGCTTAGTACAGAGCGCATCCGCGTTGCCGGCACCGCTGAGTTCAATGGTTTAAACCGCGATATTCGCGCCGACAGAATTCGTCCCCTGGTCGACTGGGTTCACCACTGCTTCCCAGGAATTAATACGCGCAGCGTCGTTCCGTGGGCCGGCTTGCGTCCGATGCTGCCGTCCATGCTGCCGCGGGTCGGGCGGGGCAAGTCGCCGTGCGTGTTCTACAACACGGGACACGGCCATCTTGGCTGGACCCTGTCGGCAGCGACCGCCGACGCAATTGCCCAGGTGGTTTCACGCGGGCATGCCGCAGAGCGCATGTAGATCCAACCCCGGACTGCTCGAACTTTGCATAGTTGAGACAGGGCCACGTGACAGACCCGATAGATAGACGAAAAAAACCCCGGCGTCTCCACGGGGGTTTTCTAGAATAATAGCCTGACGATGACCTACTTTCACACTGGTTGCAGCACTATCATCGGCGTAAAATCGTTTCACGGTCCTGTTCGGGATGGGAAGGGGTGGTACCGATTTACTATGGTCATCAGGCATAACTTGTACTGAAATCGTTCCCGACTGGGCAACGCTTTCGCATGTCTCTGTCATGCAGGCACGTATTATAGCCGCGCTCTTTCCAAGTATGCAAGGCATACCTCGATGTAGAGCGCCTGCTGCTCGCCGATAACGGTGTTCGACCACGGGCCGACGCGAATGGAACGGATGAAATGATGGTAGCGGGACGCAAGCATGGCGGATTGCATCTGCCCTACGAGAAACCGTGCTTGCGTTTTGACTGGGTAGATTTGCGGACGAAAAAAACCCCACATTTCTGCGGGGTTTTTTAATATAACTAGCCTGACGATAACCTACTTTCACACTGGTTGCAGCACTATCATCGGCGTAATATCGTTTCACGGTCCTGTTCGGGATG
>NZ_JAFCWX010000074.1:0-5018 GCF_049897805.1 Massilia sp. TWP1-3-3 | reverse complement strand
CATAATATGGCACCGAAACCGTATATATGGACCGCGAAAGCGACCGACATTCTTGCCAAAGTCACGCGCGCTCGTGCCAAACTTAATAAGCTTCAATCTGTTTGACGCACTACACTAGTCGCGTTGACAAAATTCCTCCTGAAAAAAGCAAGTACGTCGACCCGAAAGCAGGCGATACGTTGGCTCTAGACCCGTTGCGTTAGACCCGTTGCGCTAGACCGCTTGCACAAGCCCATTTTCAATGGCCCGGATGTGCTGACTTGTTTGCGCCGGCGCCGTTGGCAACGGCACCAGCATCGCGTGCTGCGTGGCCGTATGCAGGTCGCGCCAGACGCGGCCGATGTCGCTGCGTTGATCTGCCGCGTACAGTCCGCAATAAGGATACAGCGTGTCGACAGCGTGGCGCGCGGCATCGACCAAGGCCAGCGACGCCGCGTTCAGTACGCCGGCATCGACTGGCGCATTGGCGCAGACGGCGCTCCACATATTGTCGAGTAGGCGATAAAAATGGGCTCGCGCTTCTGCGACACTGTGCTCTTGCTCCCGTATGACCTCCACGACCGCCGGCAGTTCCCCCAGCAGGCAGCCGGACAGTGGATGGCGCCGGCGTGCGATCAGCGGCCCGGCCAGGCGCAGGAAATGCAGCGCCATGCCCGCCACATTGGCCGCCAGCGTGACGAACGCCAGCGTGAGAAACGGGAACCGGTACAGTGGACCTGGCGCCGTCGCATGGTCGGGCGCGATGTCGAACGCGTGGCGCGCGGCAACCCAGACACCGTCCATGCTGAAACTGTGCGAGGCCGTCGCCCGCAGGCCAATGCTGTGCCAGCTTGGGTGCACTTGGACGTTTACCGCCGGCACGATAAAGGCGCGCACGCGCGGCGCGCCGTTCCGGTCCAGCAGTGGCACGCCGCGTTCGCGCAGCATCGCGTTGAGCGTGAAGTGGGTTGCCATCGGCGTCCCGGTGGCGATGTCCCAGCGCCCGCTGAGCCGGTAGCCGTCGCCTTCGCGTTCGGCGTACCCGGTCGGCGCGCCGCTGCCGCCCACGCACACGGCCGGCGTGCCAATCACGTCGCGCGCGAAATCGGGCGCTAGGTAACCGCCGAACCAGCCGGCGCCCGCGCACAGCGTGACGAGCCAGCCGGTGCTGCCGTCAACGCTGGCAATTGCTTCTTCCAGGCGCACCGCGTCCGGCAATGCCATCTCGGCGCCGCCTGCCGCCGCCGGGGCCAGCATGCTGAGCCAGCCGCGGGCGTGGAGCAAGGCTTGCAGTTCCGGGGCAAGCATGCCGGTTTGATCGGACGCGGCGGCATGCGCCGCGATCGCCTCACTGTCTTGCTTGGACAGGGTGGCAGGGGCGTGGTTCCAAGAGGAGTCGGTAATCATGATCAGTCGAGAGCAGCGGTTGCCAACTCGCTAGTGTAAAGCAGACGGACGTCAATGCTGCAAAATGTGCACTGGGCCTGACGCCCCGGCATTGAAGCGCGCGTTTCAGCAGAAGGCCTTGTTGCGCTCGTCCGCCGACAATGTCAACACCTCGACGCCGCTATTGGTAACCGCAACGGTATGTTCAAACTGTGCCGACAAACTATGGTCTTTCGTTACCGTGGTCCACTTGTCGGACGAAACTTTGACGTGATGGCTGCCGGCGTTAAGCATGGGCTCGATGGTAAAAATCATGCCAGGCTCGAGCACGATGCCGGTGCCGGCGCGGCCGTAGTGCAAGACCTGGGGCGCGTCGTGGAATACGCGACCGATGCCATGGCCGCAAAAGTCGCGCACCGTCGAAAAGCCGTGCCCGCGCGCCACTGCCGCAATTGCCGCGCCAACGTCGCCCAGCGTGGCGCCCGGACGCACCTGGCCAATGCCGGCAAACAGCGCCTTATAGGTGGCGCCCACCAGACGCTGGGCGAGGATCGACACCGCGCCGACTTGAAAAGTGCGGCTGGTGTCGCCATGCCAGCCACGGAGCAAAGGTGAAACGTCGATGTTGACGATATCGCCGGCCCGCAGCAGCTTGGTGGCCGACGGGATGCCGTGCGTGACCACATGATTGACCGAGATGCAGTTGGCGTGCTGGTAGCCGTGATAGTCGATGGTGGCGGGAATACTGCCGGCTGCGCGCATGAAGGCTTCGCACAAGGCGTCAAGGTGCGCCGTTGAAACGCCCGCTTTGACATGCGGGGCGACCATGTCGAGTGTGTCGGCCGCAACGCGGCACGCGGCGCGCATCGACGCCAGGCCAGCCTCGTCATGCAAGGGAATCTTTTTGCCGTTGTCGGTCTGCAGGGAGTAGCGCTGCGCGCTTGGGATGGCTTGCTTCATCGGGACGAACTTGCCCAGTGGCACACAGCATCGTGCGATGAGCGCAACATGCCATCGATGCAGGATGGGATGGTTTGCTCCTGGCTCAGGAAAGGTTTGACGATCGCGACCGGCGCGCCGATCAGGATGAAGTGAACAATATTGCCGGGATTTGCCAAGTGCGGCGGCAGGGTTTGTACGCAGCGCTCAAAGGCGGCATCGTAGTCGGCCTGGTCTTGTTCGACCAGTGCGTGCAGTTGCGCCGACAGTTCGCCGAAGTCCGGCGCGGCATCCGATTGCAGCATGAAGCGCGCGTAAGCCGGCTTGCTGCGGCACCATTGCAAGAGCGCTTCGACCGCGCTCCACGTGTTGCCCGACTCCCAATGTGGCAAGACGTGCGCGCGAAAATCGGCCCGGACCTTCAGCCAGGCGCGCGCCAGCACCGTGCCGCGCGAATCGAAACGGTGATATAGGGAACCAATCGGCGCGCCGGCGCTGGAGGCAATCGACGCCATTGATAGCGCGCCGATGCCGCACTGCGCGGCGATGTTAATGGCGCTGTCGATGAAGCTGTCTTCGTTGTATTTTGCTAGTCTGACCATTCAAATAGAATAGCAATTCTATTTGAATTGGTCAAGGTTTGATCACCATTTCCCGCACTACCGATACCACGCATAATCACGATGCCACTCGATTTCTCCACGCTACCAGATCAGCAACATGGGCACGCAAATGGCGATCGGGCCAAGACGGTTTGGTTCGATGTCGGCAACGGGCCCGTTACCCCGCCGGCGCAGACCTTCACCGGTTACCTGTCTGCCGGGCAATCGGTGATTTTGCCATCGCCATGGTTCGAGTACGCCGGGGGCACGATCAAGGCGACTTTGAGCGCGCCGGCCAGCGCCGACTTCGAACTGAGGCTGGAACGCTGGACCAACAGCGCCTGGCGGAAAGTTGCAGAATGCACGTCGCCGACGTCGTCGGAGTCGGTGACGTATCCCGCCAGCGCCGGTTACTACCGGGTCACCGTGTATTCCTACAGCGGCGCCGGTAACTACGCGCTGTCGATGACCAAGTAACGGTACGGGAAAGTTTTCGCCGCGGCGCCTGACAGCCGCCGGCCGGCTCGTGTTTTTCCTGGTGAAAACACGGGTTTTTTTTGGCAACAATGCGAACCCATCTTTAGTACAGCGAAGATCGGCATTCTTGTGTATGGTGATGTAGTGAGCGATTAACCCACCAAGGCAATGAAGGCTGACGAAACATGACAAATGATGCGCCGCTCTACAAGAACGAAGTAATGCTGCTGTCCCAGACTTTTTTCATCAAGGACAACCAGGCTGAACTGCTGCTATGCGCGCATAAATACGACTTCGACATCCTCTTTTTCAACGAAGTGCAAGATTTTGTCATGGCCGTCGAAGGCGACCGCGGCAACTCCCTGTTCGTCATCGACCTTGACGCCCTGCACAGCATGCAGGCCGACATGCACGACAGCCGCAAGACCTTGATGCTGGGCGAATTGCTGCAGCGCCTGCCGAGCGAACAAAGCTATGTCTACCTGCAAACAGTACGCCAGGGTGGCCGCTACCTGCTGCAGCAGCGCCTGGTCGACAGCAATTGCCTCGCGTATGCGGAAAAGCCGATTGCCAACGACGTGCTGGTCGACAAATTGTTCACCTTGTTCGTCCAGAAAAAGCGCGGCGACCTGGTGCGCCTGGTGTACCTGGGCGAACCGGTTGGCCTGGATGAGGCGGCCTTGTTGCAGGCGCGCGTGGAAGTGATCCACCACGGCGACTCGCAGACGCTGCATTTGCGCGTGAAGGAATTGCAGCCGGACTTGGTGCTCATTACCGACGCCGAGTATGAGCGAACGGAATCGCTGGTGCGCGTTCTCAAGAAGAACATTGAAGCCGATCCCGTGCGCGAAATCACGCTGCTGCAGCGCCACCCGAACGCGGCCCTGACCCGTAGCGCGCTGGCCAGCGGCTTTGACGAAATCATCCTGATGACCGACCCCGACGTGCTGGCCGCGCAGTTGATCAACCGCGCCAACAAGATTCGCGTCAACAAGGACTTGATCGGCAAGGACCGCGCCACCGGGCTGCTCAACAAGATCGGCCTGCAGAAAAAAGCGCAGGAACTGATTCGCCAGGCGGCCGGCGAAGCGCGTCCGCTCGCGTTTGGCATTGTCGATATTGACAAGTTCAAAACCATCAACGACACTTGGGGCCATTATTTCGGCGATATCGTCATCAAGCGCCTGTCGCTCACGCTGGCGCCGCACATCGGCGAGCGCGACCTGCTCAGCCGCTTTGGCGGCGAGGAGTTTGTCGTCGTATTCTGGGATTGCACGCTCGAAGAGGGCTGGCGCCGGCTCGACGCCATGCGCCAGGCCTTTTGCGCGATCCCGTTTGAAGTCAAGCCCGGCGACACGCGCCACTTTTCCTTCAGCGGCGGGGTGGCGGCCTATCCCGAATACAAGAGCGAAAACGAACTGTTCCTGCGCGCCGACGCCATGCTGTACGAAGCAAAGGAGGGCGGGCGCAACCAGATATGCGTCGCACCCTCCGGCCACGGCAAAAGTTCGCAGCACTAGCCCGAATGTTGCATGAATCTCCATCGCGCTTACGGTTTTTCGGCATCGCTTGGCGCTGACCGTAGTTCGGATGTCTCGGACGAAATCTGCCCTACCCGAGCGAACGGGAAAGGAA
>NZ_JAFCWX010000073.1:0-5026 GCF_049897805.1 Massilia sp. TWP1-3-3 | reverse complement strand
ACTTACCGCTGGAGACAAGAGAAAAGCCGTCCGATCCTGGACGCACTACACGCCTGGCTGGTCAAGAATCAGGCCGAGGTCATGCCGCAATCACTGATCGGCAAGGCGATCAGCTATGCACTCGGGCAGTGGCTGTACCTGTATCGCTACATCGATGACGGCCGGGCTCCGATCGATAACAACTTGATCGAACGAGATATACGCCCGTTTACCATCGGTCGCAAAAATTGGCTGTTCTCGAGTTCGGTTGCAGGTGCGGATGCAAGTGCCGTGATCTACAGCTTGATGCTGACCTGTCGCGCCTGCGACATCGAGCCCTACGCCTACCTGCGCCACGTGCTTACTGAATTGCCGCAGCGGCGACCGGGCGCTGACGTTACTGATCTGCTACCGTTCAACTTCGCGGTCGCTAAATCCTGATCCCTGCAGCCAACCGGCCGTCAGCGGTGGGGTAAATATCGCGCTTACAGAACATACAAAAGTAGGTCGCTGTTTTAGCATGGGTCTCGTTAGTCCTGGCTATGCTCATGGCATCCTCGCACAGCAATCTCGGAGCACCAATGAGGTACGGAAAGGTTGTAGGTAGCATCGCAACAACTGCGCGCTCAACATCCTCAAAGCGGAAACCATATTTTCGACCACCCAATAGGAACTTTTGTAACTTGTTCGTGGTTAGGGCCCAAGTCGCCGCAGAGTAAGCAGAACCCTGATCACCCCATAAGATGAACGATAATTCTTCCAGTGCGACGACGTCTTTTTCACGCAGGCCTGCTGCTTCATCGTGGAGGTGGCCTACACAGCCGTTAAGCCGGTGGGATTTGAGCAATGAATTCGCGCGGGTTCTTTACGAACTGAGCGGCACCTGAGGATGCAATAGCTTGCAAGAGGAGCTCCCGTCGCGGTTCAATAAACTTTCTCTTCTGTACGTCGAAGTAGCTGCAATCCAGCTTGCGCGCCAGCGTGCACAATGCGTCGATTAGCGCGTCATTGTTGACGCTGGCGTCCAAGCGCACCAGCACTTCCACAAAGTCAGTGTCGTCAAAGAGCAAGTCGACTCGGGTCCCGGCTTCAAGGCCAAAGACCATCCAATCGTCCATCATTAGCCAGGGATTCCCGAGGTAGGCAGCTACTATTTCTTGGACATAAAGCGCTGATTTTGCCGGTATTCCTGGGATATCTAAACCTTCCTCCGACGCCAAAGGCGGCGGCTTGCCGAGAGAAATCAGGTACAAGTCGAACTGCCACGTGGCCATTTCTCTAATTCTCCATATGTTTTCGAGCGCTGCTAAGACTCACAATCGGTAAGGGTCCAACCGAGTCACGTGCATTTGCGCGCCATTAAGTTGCTCCAAGTTGGTGATTCTTGCGCAATACGAACGCGAGCATGATTCCCCACATGAAAAGCCGGCTTGACCAAGGCCTTTCTGTGTTTACCTGAACCAGGCATTGCGGCACAAGTAGATCTGGTCGATGCAGCAACCGGGGTGGATCAGCGCGCTGAGGTCGGGTATGCCGATGGCGTTACGCTGCGCACTTCGCTGCGCCGGCGGCTGGGGATGTGCGCGCGACAGCCGGAGTGGATGAGTCGTGTCACTTGCCTAAGACCGTCGTGCTGCCAATCAGCCGGCAACCGCATTCCGTCAGGCTGCCGTGAATAGCCACCGCTTTTCCTTCGATTTTGATGGTCGGATGCCCTGTCACAATCTTGTTAACACCATGGGGTAATCCTCCTGGATAGCTCTGCGGACAGTTCACCGCATCGCCCAGTCGTGCAATGGCCTGGCCGCGGATGTCTTGGGAGGGGGAGCCACTGATGACAGTACCGCCGTGGTCTGTTTTATCGCCTACTACGATAAATTCGTACGCCATGATCGTTCTACGCTTTAGGCACTTGCCAGGTACCACAAGAGCGGCTTTCCTTCGCGATCAAATCGAGGCGCCGGCAGCATCTCGCCTTCACCGAGCTGCAAAGATTGCCCCTCGCCGCGGCGCGCGTGCCACGTTCCAGCGACTGGCACCGGTTCTCCGGCAAAGGCAGCAAGACCGGCGTATCGGGCTTTGATGTCAATATATGATTCAAGCTCTGCCAGCCGCATGTTGGAATATTCCCAGATCTTCTGGCTTAGTCTTTCCGTCTCGGCGTTGTCGAAAAAATCATCGCGCACCAGCAGGAATTTGCGCTTGCCCAGGTCAGTCAGTGAGATTGCCCCTACCCGTGACTCGTCCCAGCCAATCAACCCGGCGTTTTGCGCTGTAATCAAAGCTTCGTTGACGATCGCAGGTGAAGCTTTTTCAAAAATATCTGCGCCGCTGACGCCTTTTATCGAGACCGAGTCGCTTCCGTCATAGTCTGCCATGGCAAAGGAGTACAAGACCGCGCGTACAAGGTCGTCCTGCGCTGCATCCAGCTCTAAAATTGTCTTGGTCATTTTATTTTCGATCCGCTGAGGGCAGTGCGCTGGACTGTTTGATCATCTGACCGTCACGGTACACATAGCGAACCAACTGCGCCTTGTCTTCGCCTGCATGGTTGACCGTCACTTCGTAGCCAACCATATTTTTATCTTTCAATAAGCTCAGCGTGTCGCCGCAACCGAGCAGGCTGCGATCGATAAACCGGATCGCGTTCTTTTCAATTCTCGCCAGATAGTGACGATCTTCGCCCATGCCGGCTGCGCATGGCTTGGCTCTCTTGCTGTATTCAAAAGGCCGCAACAGTTTCAAGACTACGAAATCGGCTTTCGGTGTTTCGACAAGCGTTTCAAGGTCGATCTCAACTTCGAAGTGTGCACCAGCCAGTTCAGTGATTTCGGAAGAGAATATTTTTCTCGGCGGTGCGTCGCGCGTGATATCGAGCACAAACACTTTTTTGGGGCGGCGGCCGTTACAGCACTCCTGGCCTTTCTCGTCGACGAGAATATATTTGACGGGAATCACCGAGCCTTGATATAGCTCCCGATATTTGGCTGGCGAAATAGCCGTCTCAGACGGAGCAGCAACGCCGTCGCGAGCGTGCGCAGCGCCGAGGTAGCCATACACCATCATCGATGCCAGTGCATATCGGAGCTGCTTATTTTTCGTTAAGGTGATCTGCATAGCAAACTCCTGTATAAGTCCATGGGTGTTTCGCGGTTTGGCCGGCCTTCATTTTTGGATATTCATCCAAATCGCGCTCCCTCAGTTCTTTTTCCGTTTTTCCCTTGTTGGCGGCCACGGTCATATCCCACCCGATATTACCCGTTTGAGTGTCGCACATGATCTCGTCCTTGCGCTGCCATTTCTTGGTGGTGGCGTTCCACTCGTGGTAACTGCCACCGTTCCACCGTGACAGCGTTTCAAGGTCAAGCATTTCCTCCGTATAAGATGCTGCCCCATGCTTGTCGAGCATGGCTTTAGCATCCTTCTTTTTCCCGTCCATCAGCTTGATGCCACCATCCAGGTTTTCTTTCCAGCTCCATACCTGGGAGTAAGTGGGCGGAGGCGTCGTCAACTGGGCCAATCCGTACCCTTTGTCGCCTGCCACCACTGGTTCGCGATCGAGCGCAATGAAATGCTTGAACTTGGATTCCTGGGCGATCAGTTTTTCAAACGCCGTGGCTGATTTTTCCTTGAGATACGCCTTGATTTTGTCGGTGCTGGGCTGGGTCCCGAGGACTTGTACCGTGCGGCGCAGCTTTTCTCCTTGGAACTCCACTGTCACGGTTAATTTTCCCCCGATAGGTTTCTTGATGGCGCTGGCATCCCAGCACTTGTCCGTTGACGAAAAACTCCCCTTGTCCTTGAAACTGGCCACTTTTTTACCGCGCGGCTTTTCCCTCAGTCCGCTGACATGGGCATCCCACTTCATCTCCCACGTCCACTTGTAGGGACCTGTGCAGTCGGTCTGGAACGAGAATTCAATCGACGGAAATTTTGCGTCGTCATCAAGATAGAATTTCGCCGCCTTCTCGGGAGTGATCCAATTGCCGACATCGTCTTCTTTCACAACCACTTTGGTCAACGATCCCTTTGTCTTGTTCGTCTGTCCGGCGTTCTTGCTGCCTTTACTCGCACCACCTTTGCTACCGCCGTCCTGCGGCGGGCTATCGTTTTTCTTGTTAGTCATGTCAAACCTTGTCTAATAATTCAAGCGACAACGAGGCCGGCTTGTATGTGGATACCCGTTGCGTCATGCCGTCTGCGTCGCTCTTGCCTTGCCAGGTCTTTCCGCAGGCACTGGTAATCCGGTAGGCTTGGTCGATCAGCGGCTCGTCCAGTTCGTTGACAAGCCTGAACTGCTCATCAAAGAGGCCGCTGACGATAGCCACTGAAAGCGACGACGGCGCGTCAGTGAATACACGCCGCGTGAAGCCGTCGGCGTCACTGATACCTTTCCACACTTTCCCGCACGTGCTTTCGATCGTGTAGTGGGTGTACGCCAACGGATGATCCTTATCGTTCACCAGCCGGAATTGTTCGTCGAAACTGTTGGCGGTAGGGCAGTCGAACTCAGGGACGGGCGCCGAGCTAGCCTGGCCAAATGTATGGGTAGCTGCATGCGCGACAAAGGTGCCCTTCGTGCCATACTCGATGCCTTGAGTATTGTATTTCGCGTAGCTGCCACCGCCATTAATGACGATTTCCTCCTTGGCGCTGATCATGATCCGGTTGGCGGTAATGCTGACATTGAGCTTCGCAAGCAGATTGATACTGTTCTGTAAGGCCTGCACGTCGATATCGCCAGCGGCCGCAATCAGTTTCATCCCTGCCCGGTGCACGAACAGGCGGAAAGTTTCTCTGACGCTGGCAAAGAAGCTGAAACCGGCGGCGAGTGACAGGTCTTTGCCTGCCGTGATCGCAGTGTGTTCGTTGCTTGAGAAATGGCTCGACTTGGTGGATGAGGACACGATAGCAGCTTGACTGGCCAGCACTAGTGTAGTGCGTCATAAATAATAAGACTTATTATATATATGCATGTATCCTTGTCATATGGAGGGGAAATCATGCGTGTAGCGATGAAAGTTGAGTTGACGGAAGCGCAGCGTGG
>NZ_JAFCWX010000072.1:0-5107 GCF_049897805.1 Massilia sp. TWP1-3-3 | reverse complement strand
CATGGTGATCACCTTTTTTTCTCCTGCCCAAAATGTGGGCAGGAGCAGTAGAACACCTGGGTCAATTTTCGATCAGCATACCCCCTGTAGGTGGGTCAATTTTCGGTCAGCGTCAACAACGCATATCCACAGCGGCGACCAGGTCACGATGTCATCCGGTGCCGACATCAACGTCGCGGTCGGCAAGAGCTTGATCGCCAGTGTGAAGGAAAAGATCAGTCTGTTTGCGTATAACGCTGGGATCAAGCTATTCGCGGCAAAAGGAAAAATCGAAATCCAGGCACAAAGCGGAGACCTCGATATCATCGCCGCGAAAGTGCTTCGCCTGATGTCGGCCACGGATCGTATCGAAATATGGGCCAAAAAAGAGATTGTGATCGGCGCCGATGGATCGGCGATTGTGATCAATGGTTCAGGGATCACCGACATGACGAGCGGGCAGCGCATCAGCCACAATGCCGACTTCTCGCTCCCCGGACCGAAAACTATGCCGTACGCGCTGCCTGTCTTTCCCAAGGCAGTATGTCTTGAGTGTCTGAAGAAGCGCGCCAAGCAGCGATCTGCATTCGTCAACAAAGGAGCTCAGCAATGAATTTCGCCGGACTTGAGGCGACCACCTTCGAATCGAAGCTTGCGGCCTCCTTCGACAACCCCGACTTGACCTGCTACGCCATTGTCGATGCGGCTCAAGATGGTACGCTGCTGCAAAAATTCGCGAAGGAATCGCTGAGCACGCGCAGCATGTGCTTAGTGCCCGCTGCGATTGAATCGGAGATGGAGGATTATTCACCGCATCTTGTCGCCTTGAGTCCGCTCGCCGCTGATTCTGACGCCTGGGCTGCCCTACTTGGATCTGGCGCCGCGCATCCGGCCAGTTTTACATTGCTGACCAGTACGCTTGATTTCGATGAACTGTGGGCTAACCTGGCCGAATTCACAGAAATAGTGTTGCCCGATGAGACGACGATGATTTTTGCATTTTGGGATCCGGCGATTCTGGGCACACTAGTCGGGCAAAAGAGCGACAAGACGCTGCACGTTTCTGTTGGCGTATTAAGCGAGCGCCAGCGTGCGCGGTTGCTGCAAGGTGTGACGGCATGGTGGTACTGGGACCGGGATGGCTATCCACAGGAGATACGTCCCGTCGCCGGACCGGAAACCGCTGCGGCACACCTGGTGAGTTTGCCGTTGCTGCTAAGTCAGGTCCAGGTCGATATGCTGGTCGAAGCCGGAGTGCCCGATCAGTTGCTCGCGCTCTTGCACGAAAACCAGCCGCTTCTGTTGGAGCGTATCCCCATGGAACAGCGCTACAGGCGTGTGGAGAAACACTTGCTTGAGGCCCGCAGGACCAAACTGTTCGGCATGCGAGATATTCTCAATTACACGTGCGCGGCGCTCATTTACGGGGAAGCAGTGCATTCGGATCCCGAGATTTTATCCCTGCTCGCGCGTGTTAAGGAAGGCGAAATCGCGTTTGACGATGCGATTCCGCTGTTTCCGGGGCGAGAGGAATCGCCATGGTAGGGCGTCGTTGGATCGATTTATCGATCGATTCAACTGGCATTCTGTAGAGAAGAATAATAGATTGGACCAAGATGAACAATGGTAAAGAAATCATATCAAGTGGCCTCGCACGACGCCAAGTCGTTCTCAAACTGGTCAGTCTTAGTTTATTGCACCCATTGTTGGCGTGCGGAAAGAGTAGAAAGGCTATGCAAAAGGAAATGCGATTTGACGTTGTTCTGTATAACTTCTTCAATAGCCACATCATTGATATTCATTTGAACGATTCCGATATTGGCATTGCCAGTAGACATGGTAGCACTTCGGTAGTTTCTGGCGTTGTTGTCCCAATGGGGCTTCAAAAGTTGAGTTGGCGAGTAGACGGTCGAGCTGGCGCGCCGCGCAATGGTGAAACAGTTGTCATTAAAAATAAGGTTGTTCTTCAAGCGAGCGACGTCCCGGCCAACACACGCTACATGGGCGTTCATCTTTACCCGGACGAGACCGCAGAATTCACATTCTCGCAATATATCCCGGAGGTTTCCGCTCGCGGCGAGGCGATATTGAAGGAGTCTGAGAAACATGGCAGATGAAAGCAGTCAGCTAGCAGGTGCGGCATCGTGCAATAGTGATGCTGAGAATGATAAGCCGGGCGCCAAACAAAATTGCTCCGATATTGTAAATATTAGTGTTTTTTTCGATGGTACTGGGAATAATTACGACGTTGACGAAAAGGTCCACCGTTGGAGTAATCCAGCTCGCCTTTGGCGTGCGGCACAGGCGTTGACGGGCCCGAAAACAACCAATTACGCGTTTTATATTTCAGGGGTCGGAACCGAATATAATGGTTATCAAGGCAAGACGCCGACGTTCTGGGAAGAAAATGATGCCGCTGTCGAGGATGCTGCTTTTGGCAACGGTTTTGGTCAGGGCGGCACTCGCCGGACTAAGTTCGGCCAGGGCAATGTTAATGACGCTCTGCGTCAAGCTTTGCTGGACAATGCCAAAAAGTTTAACGCTGTTACCAAAGCCTACGTTGCCAAAAGTAAGAACGCGTCCCTTGGTGAAATCAATACGGCGCTTAAACCTTTTAATTTAATAAGTGTTATTAATCTTTCAGTATTTGGCTTTTCCCGCGGAGCCGCGCTAGCACGGGCTTTTGTCAACGATTTTCTTAAAGAGCAGTGCAAAATGCATTCAGACGGAAAAATCTATTTTAACGAACATCTATTGAAGATTAAATTCCTTGGCTTGTTCGATACAGTAGCGTCCTTCGGTTTGCCGAGTGTAAACATAGATGCTCCCTTTTTTGAGAAAAATCTCGTCGTGCCTGATTGTGTCGAAAACTGCGTCCATCTGATCGCGGGCCACGAAATCAGATTTTCATTTCCCGTGGATATAATCTCAAAAGGTGGGAAATATCGGCCTAATTGGATTGAATTGGTTTATCCGGGAGTTCACTCCGACGTCGGAGGTGGATATGATAAAGTGGTGCAAGGTATATCCAACAACTGTTCGCGCATTCCGATGCGAAAGATGATGCGCGTAGCCACAAAGGCCGGTGTGCGCATGCTGGATTTCGACACAATGGCCGTCGATCGTCCGCTATTATATCAAGAGCGCTTCCTCATCCATCCCGAGACCGAAGCCCGATTCAAAAATTATATGGCGGCGGTAAATCCTCCAGATGCGATCGGGGGCGCTGTAGCTGCGCACATGAAAGCGTTGTACTCGGGTTGGGGAACAATGACGAGGAAAAAGATTACTACGCCTGACTTGATTGCCACTAAGGATAGCACTGCTTACAATTTGATCGGCCATATTGGTATCGCAGAGGAGGCCGAGTTATTGCTCCGACCTTTTAAGGCAATGGGTGCAATTACCGATAAGGCGCTGCACGATTCAGGTTTGCGGTTGTTGCAGGTGGCCGGGTTGGCGTACGCACAGGTGGTTCGGCCCGAACCATGGCGGCTGATTGCATGGCGGACCGACTGCTCAGACGCAGTCTTGCAGTTTATCCAGCACTCCGTCCACGATTCAAAAGCCGCGTTCATATGCAGTGTCGAGCCATTCAGCTACTTCCGCCCGCGCGGTATGGCCGAATCGAGTCGAAACGTCTTGGCGAGGGGATTGGATTGGTTGGACAACACGGCAAGTACCGTGAAGAAGGTCACTTTTAAGATAATCTATGACACTGGGCAGATCATAAATGACACCGGGGTTGTGGTGGTTCAGACTTTGCATGATGGCGTACTCTTTGCTACCAAAAAATACAAGTTGGCGGAGAAATTCGTCCTAGAGAAGTCAATCGCTGGTGCCACTTACACCATCGAGATAGTGCAAGCAGGTTCAAAGGTGGTGATCTCAACCATGGAAGCGACCGGACGTTACATCGTCACGTCGGCAGTGGCCGCCAAGAGAAAGACTGGCGAGTTTATTGACGCGACACAGAAAAAAGCTGGAGAAGCGGCGGATGCAACAAAGAAAAGTGTCGGAGAATTTGCTGACGCAACAAAGAAAAACGTGGGCGATTTTGCTGACGCGACGCAGAAAAAAGGCGGCGAGTTACTGGATGCCGCGTCGAAAAAAACTGGTCAACTTGCCGATTCAGCAGGAAAATCGGCGATCGAATTTGGTCAAAAAGTTCAGAGCGGGGCATCCGACGTGGGGCGCGGCGTCGGCTCGGCCTATGACGCCGGCGTTAAGACTGTCGCAGAAAATTGGACGGGCGCGATGTCGGCCTTGGGGCTCTGACATGCATCCGTGTTATTTAGGAGGCCGTTGATGGCGCTTGCAGTGGTTCGCCTTGGCGACAGGACGACGCACGGCGGAACGGTCATCAGTGCTTCGCCGATTCATACCGTCCGCGGCATCGGGATTGCTCGTGTGGGCGACATGGTGGCATGCCCCCAGCCGGGCCACGGCGCCAATCCGATCATTGAAGAGTCACCGGTCTTCAGCGTTGGTGGCCGCAAGGTCGCGCTGCACGGCCACAAATCGGCATGTGGATGTGCTCTTATTGCCAGCTTGCCGGTCGCTTCGCAGGGATAGGATAACAACGTGACACAGACCACACCGTCGATGGCGGCATCGGCGATAGTACGCCGGCGCACCGTTTTCAGCATTATTGGCTGGCTGCTGTTCCTGCTCGTCGCCGGAATCGCCTGGTATTCCCTGCTCAGCGTGGCGGTACCTGCGCGGGTTGATTTTAACGGCGAAAGGGGGACCGTTCTGGGGACTTTCATCCCGCCGTTTCTGTTGACTCTGATTTGCTGGACCGGCTGGCGCCGCTTGGCGCCGTCGGCGACATTTGCAAGGACTCCCGCAGTAGCTAACGCTGAGGCGTCTTCACCAGTACTTGCTGTAGCGCCACTGCCTAAAGGGCGCTTTCGGATCGGCGCATGGAGCGTCATGACTCCGCAAGGAGATGCCGCTGGAACGGCTGAGCGCACCAAGGCGCGCGAAACGGTATTCAGACCGGACAAGTGAGCGCGTGCAAGATGTTTGATGGCTTGATGGTCACGATATCTGATGGTCAATCGGACGCTCTGCCGCGACGCGACCGCTCGTGACCGGCTGGCATCGTCGCAGCGGGGGCCGGCCC
>NZ_JAFCWX010000071.1:0-5759 GCF_049897805.1 Massilia sp. TWP1-3-3 | reverse complement strand
TTGCCGGAAAGACCTATCGACATCGAGAGAATCGTTCGAAGCCCAGGAAGCCCGGCGTAAAACCACACAAGAAGATGACTCAGAAAAACTGTTGAAATGTCTTAACTTGGGTGGATTGGTGCTGGCATGGGACCAAGATATAGGCGTTGCGTCTCGTAAAGAGGGTTGGCTTGGCTAAGTAGCGAGCCTTGCTCTACACCTGATGGATTGACTCCACCAAGAACGTAAACAAATTCTTCTGGTGACTCTAAGCTTCGTTTGATCCCCTGAAGAGCATTCCAGAAGACGAAAAAGTCTGTTCGCCAGTGACCGGAATCAATCAGATGTGGGTAAAAGTGGTCACACTCGTCTAGGATAAGAACTAATCTAACGTCATCGCGCCCAGCCTCTTTAGCTAGCGCTTTAGCAGCCTTAAGCAAAGATCCAATGTCCTTTTCAAATGCAACTGCTAACCGGCGGCTATCAGATTCCTTTTTTTGTGTAGCTTCTTTAAGTCGCTCTGCTTTCGCATGCACTTTCGAACCAAGTTTTGTCGCTAGCCGTTGCAACTTCGCTTGCCATGCTCCAACGGCATCTGCAGCTGCATCCCACCACCGGCCTCCTTTTAGACGAGTAGAGTTGCCAATAAGAAATGCAGTAACGCCGATTGCTGACTCATCCTGTTCAATTAGGTCTTCGAGGCGCCCAAGGAGGGAGCTTTTGCCGATTTTCCTAAGCCCAAATATGGCAAACGGACTACCAAGAAGAATTTTAGTGAATAGTTCGTTAACTACAACTTCGCGGCCGAAAAATTCACTTGGCCCCCGAACTGGTTCGGCCTCTGCAAAATAATCACGGCGCCACAGTGAAGCACTGAGCAATTGGTACATCAGATCAACTGGCGATATTTGCGAGGCGCTTTCCGTACGAATGACGATGGCCGTAGCCTTGTTTTTCTGGGCCCATGCCGCACAAAAGGCCTCTGCACGGGGGGCATTTGCGGCGACAAAACGAATCGTCATATCAAGCCGGTCAACAAGCTTTAATGGCGGCTCTGCTTTGAGCGTGCGCTGGTGGAAATCATCAGGATATCCGTTCCCAATTACGAAATATTCATGCCCGAGCCCAAAATGCTCAGCGGTCGCCGCGAACGGTTTGACGACCGCTAACCAAAGATTCGGGCCGGTCTCGCGGAACCAATTGATTTGGAAGCATGAGGAAAACAACTCTAAAGCCGCGCTAGCGGAATCTTTCGTAACTTGCGTGGCGGCGTCAAAAGCCGACTGCGCCTCGTGATGTAAAATTATCGCCATGGCAAAAAAGTATGAGTTGGATCAGGCTGTCACTCTACACGATGCTGTAATGCCGCAGTGCTTTCAATTCAGAAATCCTAGGCAATTTGGGGGGATGCCACACAGAGAGTACAGATCAGCTTCTCGTAAATTGCCATAGCTGCGGGGAGGGGCGAGTGTTGAAGGCATTTAGTCGCAGCCAAGAATGGCTGCCGGGAACGCGTGCCGGAAATGGACCGGAGCCGAGGACTGCGCAGCCCAGAAACGACAACGCCCACTTGCATGAGTGGGCGTTGCGTGAACGATGTTCTTGGTGGCCCGGGGCGGAATCGAACCACCGACACAAGGATTTTCAATCCTCTGCTCTACCGACTGAGCTACCAGGCCAAGAGGCATGATTATAGACACCCGATCGGCGCTTTGCAAGGCCAGCTAATGAATTTTGGCAAAAAACGGTGAAATACAGTGTGAAACGCTGTTGTTTCTTGCCGCTATAATGCTTTGCATGACCAGACCAACTTCCTCCCCGCACGCAATGCAGAGTGCTGTTTGCATCGTCGGCAACGGCGCCATCGCCAAGACGGCGGCCCTCGGCTTTGCCAAGGCCGGCCACATCGTCACGCTGCTATCTCCGCCTCCGCCCGCCACCGACGCAGCAACCGCTGTCGGCGAACAGCCGTGGGACGTGCGCGTCTACGCCCTGAACCACACGGCCCACACACTGCTCGCCTCGCTCAAGGTATGGGGCGCGCTTGACGCAACGCGGGTTGCCGCCGTCGACGCGATGGTCGTCAACGGCGACGGCGCGCAGAGCGGCGACCTGGCCTTCGATGCCTTTGGCGCCCACGCCGGCACGCTGGCCTGGATCGTCGAGGACCGCAACCTGAACCAGGCGCTGGACGCCGCGCTCAAGTTCGCGCCCGGCGTGACCATGGTCAGCGCGCGCGCCGTCGCCATGTCCACCACCGACAGCGGCGCCAGCGTGGTGCTCGAAGGCGGCGCGCGCATCGATTGCGACTTGCTCGTGGGCGCCGACGGCGGCCAGTCGTGGGTGCGCGGGCAGTGCGACATCGGCATCGACTACCGCTCGTACCACCAGCGCGCGATCGTCACCAATTTTTCGTGCACCAAGCCGCACCGCGGCGCCGCCTTCCAGTGGTTCACCGGCCAGGAAGGCATCGTCGCGCTGTTGCCGCTGCCGGGCGAGCGCGTCTCGCTGGTCTGGTCGGCGTCCGACGCGCTGGCCGACACCATCATGGCCGAAACCATGAGCGAACTGGCGGTGCGCCTGGCCGTGCTGTGCGAAGAGCAGCTCGGCCCGCTGCGCCCACTGCTGCCCGAAGTGGTCAAGGCCGTGCCGCTGGCGCTGATCCGCCCGCATGCGATCGTCGCGCCGCGCGTGGCCCTGGTGGGCGACGCCGCCCACGTGGTCCATCCGCTGGCGGGACACGGCATGAATCTCGGCTTTGCCGACGTGGCCGGCCTGCTGGCGGCAATTGCCGCGCGCGAAGAGCAGCGCAGCATCGGCGACGAGCGCGTGCTGGCCCGTTACGCCAGGGCGCGCAAGGAAGACATCTTCCTGATGCAGCTCGCTACCGATGGTTTGGTGCGCCTGTTCGGCACCGACCTTGAGCCAGTTCGCATTGCGCGCAATTTGGGATTAAACTTGTTGAATAAGTTGCCTATGATTAAGCGGCGCCTGATGACGCATGCGATGGGCAAGTAATCCCCTTACTATATTTACCGGAGAAGTCATGTTGAAATGCAAATTGCTGGTGCTGGCGCTGATGGCCGGTATGGTCGGCGCGTGCACGGCCGCCGAGCCGAGTGTCGAAGAGAACATCAAGAAAGTGCTGGCCCCGCGCATTTCGGACGGCGTCAAGATCGATTCCGTGATCGCCACGCCGTATTCGGGCTTGTATGAAGTGCGCGCCGGCGGCGATGTCCTGTACACCGACAAAAAGGGCGAGTACATCATCATGGGGCAGATTTTCAACGCCAAGACGGCGCAGAACCTGACCAAGGAGCGTCTCGAAGAGATCAATAAAATCAAGTTTTCCGACCTGCCCGCCGAGCACGCACTCAAGACCGTCAAGGGCGACGGCAAGCGCGTGATCGCCATTTTTGAAGATCCCAACTGCGGCTACTGCAAGCAGTTCCGCCGCACCACGCTCAAGGAACTCGATAACGTCACCGTCTACACCTACATGCTCAACATCCTGGCCGAAGACTCGAGCATCAAGTCGCGCAACGTGTGGTGCGCGCCGGACCGCAACAAGGCATGGGACGACTGGATGTTGAACGGGAAAACCCCGCCGATGGCCGACGCCAAGTGCAAGAACCCGAACGACGAGGTGGCCGCATTGGGGCGCAAGATTCGCGTCAGCGCCACGCCCGCGATCTTCTTTGCCGACGGCAGCCGCATTTCCGGCGCCATCGACACCAAGGGCATGGAAGCGAAGTTCAAGTCCATCAAGTAACAACGCCGGGCGGTTCGGCGCGCGTCTGCCTCACGCGGGCGCGCGCCGGTGCCCGCCAGTTGACCCACCTCCCGGGCGAGCGCCTCCCTCATGAAAAAACCAAGTAAAAGCAGAGCGCCCGCAATCGCGTACGCCATTTTCCCAAAAGACCTGGCCGGACACCTGTTCGAAGTGCGCCTGACGGTGGCAGCCCCCGCGTCCGACGGCCAGGTATTCGCTTTGCCGGCGTGGATACCGGGCAGTTACATGATCCGCGAATTCGCGCGCAACATCGTGCAGATCCGCGCCGAGGCCAACGGCGAGAGCGTCGCCCTGGCCAAGCTGGACAAGCACTCCTGGCGCGCTGCGCCGGTCGGCGCGCCACTCACCGTCGTCTACGAAGTCTACGCGTGGGACTTGTCGGTGCGCGCTGCGCACCTGGACCAGACCCACGGCTTTTTCAATGGCACCAGCGTGTGCCTGCGCGTCGTCGGCCAGGAAGACATGCCGCACCAGGTCGACATTGTCCGTCCGTCGGATCCGGCAGCGGCCACCTGGCGCGTTGCCACCGCCATGCCCGAACTGGGCGCCAAACGCTACGGCTTTGGCACCTACCTGGCGTCGAGCTACGATGAGCTGATCGACCATCCGGTTGAAATGGGCGACTTTGCGCTGGCCACCTTCAAGGCGCACGGCGTGCCGCACGATATCGTCATCTCCGGGCGCGTGCCCAATCTGGACATGGCGCGCCTGCAGGCCGACCTGAAGGCCATCTGCGAAACCCAGATCGCGTTTTTCGAGCCGCGCACCCGGAACGCGCCGATGGAACGCTACGTGTTCCTGACGCTGGCGGTGGGCGACGGCTACGGCGGCCTGGAACATCGCGCCTCGACCGCGCTCATTTGCGCGCGCGCCGATTTGCCCAGCACCGGCGCGGTCAAGAGCGCCGACATTGGCGAAGGCTATCTCAAGTTTCTTGGGCTGTGCAGCCACGAGTATTTTCATACCTGGAATGTCAAGCGCATCAAGCCGGCCGCGTTCGCGCCCTATGATTTGCAAAGCGAGACTTACACGCCGCTACTGTGGCTGTTCGAGGGCTTTACCAGCTATTACGATGACCTGATGCTGGTCAGGAGCGGGATCATCGGCGAAGCCGCTTACTTCAAGCTGCTCGGCAAGGCGATCGGCGGCGTATTGCGCGGCAGCGGGCGCACCAAGCAAAGCGTGGCCGATTCGAGTTTCGACGCCTGGGGCAAGTACTACCGGCAAGACGAAAATGCGCCGAACGCCATCGTCAGCTATTACGGCAAGGGTTCGCTCATTGCGCTGGCGTTTGACCTGACGATTCGCAGCAAAACGGCTGGCAAGAAGTCGCTCGACGATGTGATGCTCGCCTTGTGGCAGCGCTTTGGCCGCGATTTTTATCCCAGCGTGGGGCGCGGCGTGACCGAGGCCGAGGTCGAGGCCTTGTTCGACGAAGTGAGCGGCTTGAAGCTCAAGAGTCTGTTTGATCGCTACGTGCGCGGCACGGCCGACCTGCCGCTGGCCCGGCTGTATGCGCCGTTCGGGGTCAAGCTGGTGGACGAGCGGCGCAATGCCAAGCCGTCGTTCGATGCGGGGACCGGGCGCGATGGGCCGGACTGCAAGCTCACGCAAGTGCATGAGGGCGGCGCGGCGCATCGCGCGGGGCTGTCGGCGGGCGATATCGTGATCGCGCTTGACGGCTTGCGCGTGGGCGGGGCGCTCGACGCGATGCTGGGGCGGTACAAGGTGGGCGACACGGTGACCGTGCACGCGTTCAGGCGCGATGAGCTGATGACGTTCCAGGTCAAGCTGCAAGGGGAGCGGGTGCCGTGCGTGACCTTGTCGCTGCTTGACGAGCGGAAGAAGTCGGGCAGGCCGAGCGCGCTCTAGTGTAGTGCGTCAAACAGATTGAAGCTTATTAAGTTTGGCACGAGCGCGCGTGACTTTGGCAAGAATGTCGGTCGCTTTCGCGGTCCATATATACGGTTTCGGTGCTATATTATGT
>NZ_JAFCWX010000070.1:0-6228 GCF_049897805.1 Massilia sp. TWP1-3-3 | reverse complement strand
GCAGGGATAGTAAAAATCCATGCTGGACGCCGCGATTTTAAGGTGATGTCAAGTGTTATTGTGAAAAAATTGATAATAATTTACTGAAATGCACGCCAACTGCTAACTTGGGTGGATTGATGCCAGCACCGGAAGCACATTTACTTCTTTCCAGCCTCGGCGAGCGAATGGGACTTCTTTTTCAAGAGTCAGCTCTTACGCGCGCATTCGAATTGGTTGGTGGCCATCCGTTGCTACTTAGGCGCCTCGGTTCGGCAATACATGAAAGCACGCTCCATCGGACTGATCGTAAATCCGTCAATGCACAAGACGTTGAAAAAGCGTTTAAGGCAAAGAAAAGAGACCTCTTTAATCAAGTGGCTTGGTTCTTAGAGCATCTAGCGCGCGTGTCTCCCGATGAAGAGCGTATGTTAAGAGATATCGCTAATGGTGGGGCACAAGCGTACGCTGATCTTTGGAGTAACGACGATTTTAGAGAAACTTATGCGCATCACCTTGAACAGTACGGTCTGTTACACTTTGAGAATGACTTGCCTATTATTGCTCTTGATTTAATTCGTGAAGCATTGAAGCGTCCAATTGCTATTGAATTTATCGAGCAGAAAAAACAGTTAAAGGACGTTATTGAGGTTATTGAGCAAGCAGTAAGAATACGGTTGCGTGTGGATCTGGAACGAGACACTGCGCCAGATGAAGCTGTTGCCCATGTCGTCAGCGCTATTCCCTCTGATGCGAAGAATCGCCCTCTAGGACGAAAAGAACTTATCGAACTGGGTAATATCGCTGGTGTTGGCGCAGTGCTTGATGCTATGAATTGGGGCGACTACGAGATTCTGTTTGACAAATTCTACGATAAAATCGAATGGTCCGGTAGCTTAGTAGATAAACCAACTCGGATTGGGAATATAAAGCGTGCATTTACCCAAGCGCACTTGATACGCCACAACAACGATCACCAAATTAAGCAGCTTATTGATGAGCGTGGATACAACGAAGTTTACGCAGGTTTTGCGGCAATGCGTGAGATTTTAGGTGGTTAGTCGGTTTTTCTCGGAGTCCATCAGCTTCGCCACACCGCCACCCACATGATAATTAGTGATGCCAGCGACTTCGATCGCCATAGCCATAAGAAACTAGCATAATTTTCCTGCAAATATGGGCTTGGCGATTTGTATATTGACGCTAGTAAGAGAATCCTTGTGACGGTAGTTCAATTCTGCCCTTGGCCACCAGGAACACCGTTTACTCAACGCCCACTCGTGCAAGGGGACGTTGTCGTTTCTGGGATACGCAGTCGTCGTGTCCGGTCAATCACCGGTATGCACCGTGCATACAAGGACCGCTAAACGATCTTCCAAGTCTGCGATAAAGTCATCCGAGCAACCGTTTTTCCCTGCGCTCTCGATCTAATGCAAGTATCATTTGCGGTGAAGAAACTTTACTATGTCGCAACGTCAGAAAATCGTTAGACATGCTGTTCTCATCCAAAAATGTGATCGAACAAAGGCGCTCATGGCACTCGAACAAGAGATCGCGGCAATTCGCGACGGAATAAAAACCGGTCGTTTTCCCAACGAGGCGTCGGTCTCTCAGGGTATAGTCCTGCGGTTGCTAAACGCATTAGGATGGCCCGCATACGATACTCAGGTGGTGTGGCCAGAATACTCGCTTTCTGGACGCCGCGTCGACTTCGCATTGTGCCACCCGACGGCCAAGCCAATCGCGATCATCGAAGTCAAACAAATAGGCCAAAGCGACGGCGCCGAGCGCCAATTGTTCGAGTACGCATTTCATGAAGGCGTTCCAATGGCCATCCTGACAGATGGTCGTGAGTGGAATTTTTTCTTACCAGGTGAGCAGGGAGCCTACAGCGAGCGACGTGTCTACAAACTCAACATCGTTGAACGGGACCTTGACGAATGCGCAGCTCGTCTAAAACGTTACCTACTGCATAGTTCGGTCACCTCAGGAGCCGCACTTCATGCGGCACGCGATGACTACCGCAACGTATCGAAGACGCGACAGATGGGGGCAGCATTACCCGCAGCATGGGCCGGCCTCATCGCGGACGAGGACGACATGCTTATTGAAATCGTTGCAGATCGAGTCGAAAGCGTTTGCGGCTTCAAGCCTGATCCAGACATGATCATACGGTTCCTTACCGATCTAACGAAACAACCTCTCGTAACTTCCCAGTCATTTTCGCAAGTTCGACCTGCCAACCTTAAATCGATCCGGCCCAGCACATCATTGCCATCAGAACAACCTCCTTTCGTTCGAATACAAGCACCTTTACAAAGCAATCCCTCCGATCAAAATGTGCAGAAAAAAGGGACGCCGATCGGGTACGAACTCGCAGGGCAGTTTCACCCTGCGCGCAACGCAATTGACGTTCTACGCCAAATAATCGAACAGCTGAGTGCCGGTGATGCCACGTTTTCCGAGCGGTTCGCTGAGCGCCCTCACGGAAAATCGCGACGGTATCTCACCCGTGACCGCGACGAACTATATCGGCGTCCGGATCTTTGTCTGAAGCACTCGATTCACCTTCGTTCCGGCTGGTGGTTAAGCACAAACCATAGTCGAAATACGATCGAAACAATTGCCCGACTGGCCTGTGAGGTCGCTGGACTTAAATACGGCCAAGACCTGAAAATGTCGCTGGCAATTTCGGATTTTTAGGGCCTGTCATTCTCCGCCTTTAAATTTTCCATTTTAGTACACGCAAATACGGACACATCGGACACTCAACGATTTTGGCAGCACACACGAAACAAAAGGGCTCTGTAATGCGAATTACAATGCGGCAAGTAGAGGCATCCTACGACGTTGCTAGTCAAGTATTTGATAAGAAAATTCCATCTGAAGCAGGCGCGCTGCTACTTCAAGACACGCATGGACTAAACATCAATACGGCACGGGATTTCATCAATGATTTCCGCATGATGCTGCACGGGAAAGTCTTTCACCGCGCCATGAGTGCCCCCGCGATTGAATATTACCTGACACGTATTCGCTCTGAACGTGGATCGAGCTCGCAGGACAAGGCAATTGCCGCTGTTCGCATGCACATTGATTACTATGAGGGACTTCGCACAGTCAACCTGAACGCGATGCGAGCTGTGGTTGAGCGGCACTCGGCCAATCAGAGTGCTCCGCCACCGCTCGCCGCGCAGGAGGCGGCCTTTAACGCTGCGGTCAATAAAGCGATTGCTGACTCGCCAGCAAACAGAGATGCTCGGCTCCTAGAAGCAGCAAGGATGCCGGTGAAAATGCGCGTTGTGACCGAAGTCTACGTTCGTAACCCGGATGTTGTCGCTGCCGCATTGGATCGGGCAAAAGGTGTTTGCGAACGCTGTTGTACAGCTGCACCGTTCATGCGCAAGAAGGATGGAACTCCATATCTCGAAGTTCATCATAGAAAGCAATTAGCGCATGGCGGCGAAGATACGGTCGAAAATGCGAATGCCCTTTGCGCAAACTGCCACAGGGAACTTCACTACGGCGTTGACACAACATCGGTCATATAGCTGGTTGATGGAATATTGCATACGGCTAGCAGAAAAACGTACTGCACGATAGTCTCATCAAATAGAATGTATTGAATATTCAAAGCCAGGGTCATCTTTGCGTATTTTTTTTAACCTAAACTCCGTAATATCCGCGGTGGTCTCGAACCCATTTTTCCCCGCCATATGACTCGAACATACGGGATGAGGATGCTCCACAAGAATCGTTTTTCGATAGGCGTTAGTTATTCGATTTAGTTCATAGGCGGCATGCGCTGTTGTCCCAGTGCCCGCAAAAAAATCAAGAATAACGGCGTCTTTAGCGCAACAGCACTCGATCAAATCCTTTATTAATTCGAGCGGTTTTGGAGTTTCGAATACCTTATCGCCATATATCTCCTTGATTTCGGTTGTTGCTCTATCTGTCAGATACCCTAACTTATCGAAAATACTTCTTATTTTTATTCGTTTCAAATCAGAATTGTAATTTTTAACATAGATCACGCCCCCTTTGGATGCATAAAGCTTCCATGATTCGGCCTTTGCCTTGTCACGCCCCCATAGCCATCGGCGTTCGACGCCCTTCGAGTCCACGGGAAATACTTCATGAAGGTGATCACTAATTTTCTCTGCGTAGACGGAGCCATCTTGGGCACAGTAAAGCGGATAGTATAGATTTGGTCTGTCCTCTCGAAGGCTAGCATCGCCCTTTTTCCGAAATAGACCGTCTATGGTGAATTGACCATGCTCATCTTCCCGGTCATACTTTTCGGTATCGCTTTCAGCAATGCCATGAAGTAGCGATTCTGATGTCTTCCCATAGATCAAGACATATTCGTGATTCACAGCAACGTTTGCCCTCCCGCCCTTCCCGTTTTTACTGCGGCATACGACCAATGTAGCGATGTAATTTTCTTCATCGAACACCGCGTCCATTAGGATTTTTAAATGAGCATATTCGTAATCATCAATACTGATAGCGATAATTCCATCATTGCGAAGCAATCCTTGTGCGAGGACTAAGCGAGGAAGCATAAAGGTCATCCAGTCTTCGTGCCGGCCCCACAGCCCCCCTCGATTGATCCGCCGCTTGTCGTCGTAAACGAACGTGCTCCCAGTGTTGTAAGGCGGATCGATATAGCAGAAATCGATTTTAACTTCGCCCTGAAGATGTAGCGCACTAAGTGCCGCTAAATTATCCGCCTTGACAAGTGCGCACTCTGCGTTCAATATTCCCTCAAGCATTGCCGATGGGGAAGATATCGACTCAACCCGCCCCAGTCCAAGCATGCCTGCCAAGGATGCCACTTTTTTTTGCATTGATTCATTGTCCATTGGTACTCATTCCAAGTTAGCTGCACCCCGAATTTTCACACGTTTCAGGACGCTCCGCTGATATGACTGCCACACACTCGTTTCCGTACTGCAACTCTTCAAAGAAATACACCGACAAGAGTATTATTAAACGTCTCGAAAACTTTTTTTTGGACAATGTTGGCAATATTATTACTAACGCTCAGCTGATAGAGGTTGCCAAAGATCCAGTTACAGGCAACGAGCCGGAGAACTGGCATCAACGACTATCTGAACTTCGCACAAACTCCGGATACACGATTTTGTCGAAACGGGACCGCGCGTCCTTGGCAGTTGGGGAATACCTTATGCTCACGGCCGAAAAAAGGACGGGTGCTTCCGGTCGCGTGATGCCTACTTCCTCAACATGGAGAGACGTTCTGGCTCGTGCAACGAACAAGTGCGAATGGGTCGAGGGTGGTCATATATGCGGTATGAGCGATGGCGACATCGATCCTGTCGGCGGCGGAACGGTGAAATTAACTCCCGACCATAAAACACCTCATTCGGTAAACCCAAATTCTGATCCGGAAAACCCGGGGCAATGGCAAGCACTGTGTGGGAGACATCAGGTAATGAAAAAGAACTATTGGGATTCGAATACCGGAAAACTCAACGTTGTAGCAATCATGCAGGCGGTCCCCAAAAAGGACAAGGAACTGGCGCTTGGGTTTCTGCTGGAGTACTTTGATTTAAAAACCGTATAGGTGGCGGAGAGCAGCACTTTCTCTGCATGCGGGTTGTGCTCACGCCCCCCGCACGTGTTGCGCGCGCTCGCCCCTAGTTGATCCTCTCGCAGCTGCACTAGAAGGCACTGTCCAGAATCTCTTGTTCCGTCTGAAGCGAAACCTGTTTTAGTCATATATTATTCCCATGACTTCACCCAGTCAAAAGCCCACACCCTCACCCGGCATGGGCTTTTTTCATTTCTGACGCACATAAAAGGAAACCGAATAATGAACATCACGGCAAAACCGACTTGGCAATGGTCAGGTAACAACAGCCGGGCTCGCTCGCCTAGCACAAGAACCGGCAACACGGGAACCTCTGCCTTCAAAACCGCGCTAATGCCGCGCAGCTTCGATTTACAATTTTCGCTGAAATATAGGCGCTGATCTACCTGCACACCCGACACCGCCGCTGAGTGCCTCCTATCGGCAGCACTCGCGCATCAACCCCGAAGGCCCATGACATACCCATGTCATGGGCCTTTTCTTATTCGTTGTACCTACATCTAACCCCTGGAATGTTGACGCTGACCGAAAATTGACCCACCTACAGGGGGTATGCTGATCGAAAATTGACCCAGGTGTTCTACTGCTCCTGCCCACATTTTGGGCAGGAGAAAAAAAGGTGATCACCATGG
>NZ_JAFCWX010000069.1:0-6535 GCF_049897805.1 Massilia sp. TWP1-3-3 | reverse complement strand
TGCCCCCCGTCCCATGAATGCCTGCGGAAAAGGTCCTCCGAAAAAACATCGCGACAAGTTCCAAAATTCAACCTCGAATAGGATGGTACGCCGCCCCTAAAATACTGCGGAACGTAACAGCCTGGATCGACAAGCGCGATGGCGACGCCGCGCGAAAAGCCGGGCGAGCGTATCGGGGCGCGGCGCTGTACTATGCCGTCTCGGGCGACGAGGGCGCCAGTTTCGGGCCAGACGTCAAAGTCGCCGACCATTGCTGTGAATGCTGCCGGATCGCACTGGCCCTTACCCCGAACGGTGATGTGGCGGCCATGTGGCGCCACGTATTTGCGCCCAACGTGCGCGACCATGCAATGGCCATCCTGGCGCCGGCCGGGCGGCCCGGCGCGCTGACACGGATCAGCTTTGACAACTGGCGCATCGATGCCTGTCCCCACCACGGTCCGGCGCTCGCGTTCGATGCCCGGGGCCGCCGCCACCAGGTCTGGTTCACCGGCGGCGACGAGCGCGGTGGCTTGTATTACGCTGTGGCGGGGCTGAACGGCCGGGCTGGAAAACCGGTGCGCCTGGGTGGCGCGCAGGCCGGGCACGGCGAAGTCTTTGCGGCAGGGAGCGCCGTGGCGGTGGTGTGGAAAGAATTCGACGGGCAGGCGACCAAGGTGATGCTCCGGCTCTCGAGCGGCAATCGCCCTGCATGGCAGGAGCGGGCGCTGGTCACGACGCGCGGCGCATCCGACCATCCGCACCTGGTCAGTGACGGCAGCGCCATGTGGCTGGTGTGGCGCACTGAAGACGAAGGCGTCGTCGTTCACCGGGTGGAGGCTGCAGCGTGAAGCTGAAAAAACGCGTCGCATCGCTTCTCGTTGCATTTTTTGGGGTTGCCGGGCTGGCGCAGGCGCATCCGATCAAGCCATTCGAGCCCGCCAGCCTTGAGCAGATCGTCGCCAGCCACCACGGCAAGCCTTTTCTGCTGCTGGTCTGGTCGATGGATTGTGAATTCTGCCAGGCCAGCCTGGACGTATTGGCGAAAGCGCGCGCTGCCGATCCCACGCTTGATATTGTCACTGTAACGACCGCCCCCATGTCGGACCCCGTTTTGAGCGGGCAAGTGCGCACCCGTCTCGCATCGTTGCGGCTGCTGGACGACGCCTGGAGTTATGGCAATGAGGCGCCGGAGCGCCTGCGCTATGCCGTTGATCCCGCCTGGCGCGGCGAGAAGCCCCGCAGCTATTGGTACGACGCCACGGGGAAACGAAGCGCCTATTCAGGCCTGATCAATCCGGCCAGACTAGCGCAATGGCAGCTGGTCCAAGCGAAGATGCCTGCCGGGGACCGCGGGAAAAAACGAACATCGATTCAACCGTAGCGGGGCTGATCTTTTCCAAACCTTAAGCCTGAACGCGGCAAGCTCACGTGCGCGTGTATTACCGTGTCCTCGATGATGCAGCAATATTTGATAGAATTACAAGCTTTGGTGGGGTCGCCGCTACTCCGCCAGACAGCGCGCTGTTTCCTGCAAGCGCTGTGGCTGGCGCAAATGCCGCACAAGCCGCGTCGTTTATCTGTCTAATCTCCTTTTTCGGAGCTGCCATGTCTACCCTGGAACGTGCAATCGAAATTGCAGCCGCCTCACACGCCAATCAAATAGCCCGCTGCGGCAACCCGTACATTTTGCATCCCCTGCGTGTCATGCTTGCGGTCAAGACGACTGAACAGCAGATCGCCGCCGCTCTTCATGACTTGGTCGGTGACACGCATGTGACGCTGGAAGACCTGGCACGTGAGGGATTTTCCAGCCACATAGTCGAAGCCGTCAGTGCACTGACCAAGCGTGAAGGCGAAAGCCGGATCGACGCAGCGCGTCGCGCCGCCGCGCACCCGATTGCCCTGCATGTAAAGCTTGCCGATACCCGCGACAACATGGATTTGAAGCGCATCGCCGAGCCGTATGGCAAGGATGCGCTGAGGCTCAAGGAATATCATGAGGTTTGCGCTTATCTGATAGCGCAAGGAGCAGGCTGAGATCCGTTTGACGCGTCAAACAGGGAAGGGGGATTCGTTGTGTGCGTAGCTGGGGTTTGAGGTGCAGTTGAACGGTTATGTTCAGCAGAGCATAAGCGTTCTTATGGAAAGCGGCTGGTTATGAAAAGCCACAGTCAAAGAACGCCTCACATGTTGGGTCGAGAGCTGATTTTGCTTTCCATAATATTCCCCTGGCACCGCCACCAGCGGCACGGTCAGCAACAATTTTTGAATGACCGTTTACGCCCCGTTGCGGCCGGTCGTAGTGGTCGTAGTTCGCAAATGCGGTCGTTCAATCCCGAGCACGCATTTCAGCGCGTAGCGTCAACAGCGAACCTAGGAATTGAGCGCGTGCAGTACGTCATTGGACCAGCCTGCTTGCATTGTTCCCCTACTCGCGAGCCAATTCAACGCATGTTCAAATACTGACTCTAGATTCATGTCTCGAGCGAGCACGACAACGCGGCCGACACACCCGTCCGTCCAGTAAGGTGACATGGAGTAGGCGGTACAAATCGGTAGCCTGGGTTCTGCAACGCGGGCATTAAATAGCACCTTCCACGGGGCAGAATCCAGATGATCTCGACCATGGAATAGATTCACGGCAATAGAAAGCCATGCTGCGTAAACGCTGCTTGGATTCCTGCCCCGTTCGTAATTTGCGAAATCATGAAGTTTTGACACCGTAGCCAAGCCATTGGTGTGCATCCAAAATGGGTCAAGCCGATCGAGCGCATCCATTCGCCAAAAACCCGAATTGACAACTGCGCGAAAGTGTTCTGCCCATTCAATAAGTTCACAGCACTGCTCATCAAAAGCCGAATCTGGAAATGCGGCTTTCCAATAGTCGATTACTGTGATCTCACCGCGAACATAGGCAACAGAAACTGATGTGTTTACCATGTAAATCTATCTGCGTAATAAGTGCGCTTAGAATGTTGGCCTGCTAGATGTAGAGGTTCAGCTCGCATATGTATGTCTGGTTATGGCCGAATGTGGACATCATATTTGAGCGGCCGCTACCGCCAGGAGCAGAGCGTTGCAACGGTTGAATCTGCCGCACTCTAAAGCCTTAACCGAACAGTTCAACTTCCCAATCTTCGAAAGGAGGATGCACTACGTACGTCGGATCGCAGTAGCTGCGTATGTATTGCGCTGCTCGATGCTCAGCATGTTTTTCGTTTGTCGGCGTTCCATCGTCAGACAACCGAATTACGTTAGCAAAGATGGCGTAAGCCTGTTCCATCACGCTAGGCGACGCGAACAGCTCCGCGCGGTAATCTACTCCCTCGAGCAGCGGAAGCCCTACAGTTCCGTTCGCTATCCAAAAGCTGAACGTACGTAGCGCCCCGGAAAACTGCGAGCTCAACTTTTCCGGGTAGCGTGGCGGGTTGCCCGTGTCTTTCGATTTCGAAAAAATTCCCATTGGGATTCCAAGTTACTGCGACGTCTGCTCCTGGCCGATGGTGGCGCTACAAGCGCTGCCAAAGCGCAGTGAATTCCTGATGAGAAATCGGCACGTACTCCGGCTCCGCTAGCGTGAGTGCTGCTTGAGCGAGGCCGCCAAATTCGTCGTCCTCGTGCTCAGGACCATAGCGAAGCTGCATACCGGAATTGTACTGCTCGATCTGCCGAGTTACCCAGCCATCAGTTCCGACTTCGAAGTACCACCATGAGGTGCCCCAAGTATCATACTGATCACCTCGGGTCTCGTTCCAATGTCGCTTTACGTAAATTGGCATAGCTTGATTTCGAAAATAGAGCGGAACGGCGACGGGCCGCTTTTGGCCGGTCCCCCTGCCGATTGTACTCGACCTTCGATGCGGGGCGCCGACCTCGACGGCTGCCGCCCCAAAGCAGATACTTACCAGAGTCAACTGAACCGCTCGGGGCACACGGAGGCGCCCCGCAACCTATTTCATCTGGTCTATGAATTCGAATACCTTTGGCGTCCTACGGCGGAGCGCCCCCGTATTCAGTTGTGAAAAGTAGTTGTCGCAGACTTTTCCTAAAACCGATTTCCCATGCCCGCCGGGCGTATTCAGTATCGAATCGACTTGCTTGGAAATGGTATCTGCCGAGTATTGCGCAATGGTATTCAACTGGGGCTCCTCGGCGATTTTCACGAGCCAGTGTGCGTTTGTCGTCGATATCACATGCGCTTCGGCCTGGTTCCAAGTCGATAACTCTGCGTCAATTTTGTCAGCGGTCGCTGGAAACAGAGTTTTGCATCTACTAGTCATAACGCCAATCGTGAGGAGTGTCGACTTCATGATGCCAATTGCGGCACCCGGACTCTGAGCGTCCAGGGCAGCAGTTGGCTGACTTTGCGCGGTCACGTGGCTGGCGAACAGAACCCAGAAAACCATGGCAGAGGAAAACCCGCGGGCGAGGAAATTAACGTTCATTTTTCGAAGAAATTGGTGGCACGACGGTTAGGTAGCAGCGATAGGCGATGTTTAAATGCCGATCGGTTGCCACTGGCAGATCTCTGCAGATTGTACTCGACGGCGAACCGGCGTGGGCAAGATAGGCGGCTGCCGCCCCTTAGCGGACTTACGAGCACATCAATAGGCGAGTTCAACGTGATGCTGACCCGGCTGGAGCGCGCGTAAGCCGTCTGGTTGATTAAATTTTCAGGCCACTTGCGACACATCAGTTTGAATTACATAAGTGAGGTATTTTGGCTCATATCGCGCGCCCTCCAACCAAAGCCAAGTGTTCTTACAGTGGCCAAGAGGGTGCATTGTGACTGGAACTGCTCCGTTAGAAACTTGCAGAAGCCACTCAAGCTCGTCGTCGAATGGGCCAGTCCCGTCATCGTACGGCAGTTTAGCAACTGCCTCTCGAAGAGCGGAAGCGGCGTCAGCTGCCGCAGCTTGCGAGAGATAGATGGCATCATTGATTGTTGTGATACATGTAAAATATGGCATATTACCTAACGTGTAGTTCCTGTTTAGCGTGGGGCTGCGCGACGGGATGCTCTTGGCCGTTTGCCGCTTTAAAATGGAATACGGCCTTTGCGATCAAGTGCCTTAACCCAGCGGCGGACAACCCCGGCAAGAGGCTCTACAGAGTCGTCCTCGTAATCATCAAACGCTTTCTGCTCTTCGACATCAAGCTCTAATATCTTCGATATACATCTACAAGAAATGAGCTGATTTCCACAAAATGGACAACGCTCTCGTGTACAAAAGGCCTCGTGCAAACTGCCCTCAACCGTCCCGCAATCGTCACAAACTTTCGACATAGTTATCTTCCAAGAGGCTATGAATTGACGGCGGCCTTTTCCCGATGGCCGCTTCTGTTTAGGGTTGTAGGATGCCTGCCCTTTGTCGAGAATGCAATAGGGCCGCTGCCCCAAGCGGGCAGGCGTCGTACAAGCCTCAAGGGAGGAAACCGCGGGATGTGTAGTTGCGGCCCGCTGTTCTACAGGCCTATGGGGATTTGACTGATCGAATGAACACGGAATGCTCCAGTAGCCCAGCCAATCGGGTCATTGGGACCACGTTTTGGCCTGCGACGGAACGGGCGTCTCCATCTTTTGCTGATACACCATACGCTCGGAGGCCGAATTTCTGTGAACGACACACCCGTCCCCGGACGGCGGGTTGTGACGCCGACGATGGTGGATCAGTTGAACGCTTTGGCATTGACTGCGTCATTTTGCACCTCGCGACGCAGGTGGCGCTCTGATTGAGTAGCGACGTGGCAAAGTCGCGGTAATCACCATGCCGGCACCGCAGTGAGGACAGACGAAGGTCGCTTGGGCGGCCTCGGTCTTCAAGTCTTTGGCTGCTGGGACCTGGGCGGGGACCTGCAGCAGTTCGCGTACGCGTGCGAGATTGCTTTTTCGCCCGGCATTGG
This sequence comes from Massilia sp. TWP1-3-3, assembly GCF_049897805.1. NCBI lineage: Bacteria > Pseudomonadati > Pseudomonadota > Betaproteobacteria > Burkholderiales > Oxalobacteraceae > Massilia > Massilia sp. TWP1-3-3. The sequence continues at coordinate 649 of NZ_JAFCWX010000069.1, read as the reverse complement.
CAAGCAGCCCATAGTGGCGAATGCGGTGAAAGCCGCTCGGCAGCACGTGCAGCAGGAAGCGGCGCATGAATTCGGGCGCTGTGTGCGTCATGGTCTTGACCGCCATTCTCCCTTTGGCGCGATAGTCTTTCCAGCGAAACGTGACGCCTCGTTCATCGAGCGCAATCAGGCGCTGGTTCGAGATGGCCACACGGTGCGTATAGCGGGACAGATAAGCCAGCACGGCCTGCGGGCCCGCGAATGGTCGCTTGGCATACACTACCCATTCACATTTGCGCAGCGGCGCCAGCCAGTCGGTGAAGGCGCGCGCCTTCACCAGCGCAGCATATTCGCCGAAGAACTGCAGTCGTCCGCTAGCGTGGGCCTGCGCGAGCGCTTCAAGGAAGCGCCGCCGGAACAGACGTGAGAGCACCCGTACCGGCAAGAAGAAGCCATGCTTGCACGCTACCCAGCGTGCGCCATCAGGCGACAGTCCTCCACCCGGAACAATGCCGTGCACATGGGGACGGTGCGTCAGCGCTGATCCCCATTGTTACGTTCCGCAGTATTTTAGGGGCGGCGTACCATCCTATTCGAGGTTGAATTTTGGAACTTGTCGCGATGTTTTTTCGGAGGACCTTTTCCGCAGGCATTCATGGGACGGGGGGCA
>NZ_JAFCWX010000068.1:0-6602 GCF_049897805.1 Massilia sp. TWP1-3-3 | reverse complement strand
CCACGCTGCGCTTCCGTCAACTCAACTTTCATCGCTACACGCATGATTTCCCCTCCATATGACAAGGATACATGCATATATATAATAAGTCTTATTATTTATGACGCACTACACTAGCAGCAGTGACACATCGGGCAAAAGAGGGAATCGAAAGTACCGCTGATAGTTGTTGACCAATCGTTCAATAACCATCAAGATGGCGCCATGACCCGCTTTCATGGAGCGGCCGGATCTTCCCTTGTCTTCTCGCCCTCATCTTGTTCAATCTCTTGAAAACACCTTATGGCCAGACCCAGAAATTTTGAAGAAGATGTGGTCGTGGCACAGGCCGCGGACGTATTTGGCCGCCTTGGATTTAACGCCGCGTCGATCGCGGATTTGGTAACAGCGACGGGCTTGCAACGAGGCAGTTTGTACAAAGCCTTCGGGTCCAAGCAAAACCTGTTCCGATTGGCGCTTGCAGGCGCGCTAACGCCGGGATGGAGCAAACGCGCGGCATCGATCGACCTCTTGATTATCGCGCTCAAGGAATTGGCCCCGGGCGACGGGCCCGTCACCGATTTGTGTCGTGCAGCCGTGTCGGAGTCGGGCGACGCGACGGCCTGCCTGCTCGGGGCGCGACTTTTAGAACATCTTGACAGCAAAGGAACACCCCATGCCAACGCTTGAGTTGAACAAAGACGAACTGATCGTGCACTTGAAATTATGGGAAGCGCTTGCCTCACTGCAGAGAACAATCCGCATCCCCTTGAAAAACGTGCGGGGAGCGACCGACGACGAAGGCTTTCGCGGCCTGGCGCTCGGTTTGCGATCGCCGGGAACGGGTTTCCCGGGGCTCATCGACGCGGGGATGTATCGCAAGAACGGGGACCGGCAATTTGTCTTCTGGACCCGCGGCACCCATCCCGTTGTCATTGAACTGGCGAACGAGAAGTGGGATCGGATCATCCTCGGCGCCCACGACGCGCGCGCCATGGCGGCGCAGATCAACGCCGCAGTCGTTCAGCGCTGATGCACTTGGTGTTTGAGAATGCCCCTACTTGGCGCGTTTCAACGCCGCCAATTCGGTATCGATACGTTTTGCCTCCGCAACTTTGCCTTGCTTCGTATAAATCTTGCCCAGGCCAGTTAACCCGGCCATCAAATAAGGCGCGTTTTTTGTCCCGCCCTGACGCCACAGAAGCGCCACTTTGTTGAAGTTCGACTCAGCGCCTGAAAGATTTCCTTGTCGCACTTGCACCTCGGCCAGGGGCAACAGGTAATCGCTCAACATGTCGCGGTCGGCGTCCGCTCGCTGCTCTTCGCGCGCAGCCAGCGCTGCGTAGTATTCGCCAGCCTCGGTCAGCTTGCCTTGTGCGGCAAACAGGTAGGCCAGTTCGGCTTGCGCTTCGAGCGCGTCGGGATGATCGGGGCCCAGTTCGCTTTCCACATTCGCGTAAGCGATTTGCTGGAACTGAACCGCCTCTTTCATATCGCCTTTTTTTCGGGCGAGAATACCAAGGTCGCGCGCCAGCCTGGCTGCGAGCGTGGACTTGCTCGCCTTGTCCCAGGTTAACATTGCATTGGCCTTGCGGTACAGCGGTTCCGCTTCGGCAAGCCGCCCCTGGCTTTGATAAAGTTCGCCCGCGTCGGCCAGGGCGTAGACGCTGTCACGCTGCTGGGCCTCGATCGCCCGGCTGGCTTTTGCCAGTTCGCCCTTGCGCGCCGCAGTTGCCAAGGCCGGCTGACTGGCAGGATCGGCCTGCAGAACCGTCAAGGCTTGCGTCAGTTCTGCCATTTTGGCGTCGGCCGCTTGCACGCGCTGCAAGGCCTTGGCAAGGGCAGCATCGATCTGACCCGACTTGTACAAGGCAGCCACGCTATCGACCGCAGCAGCTTGCGGCGCGGAGCTCTTGGCCACGCCCTCCGCGCCAACAATGGTGTTGGCACGATCACGCAGTTTGTCGCCTTCCTGCAATTGGTTTTGGGCATACAGCGCAGCCGCAGCTTCGTACAAGGCCGTGGCCACGGCACGCGGCGGCGGCTTGGCGCCCTTGTCCAGGTGCGCCATCGCGTCGCGCGCGTACTGCTCTGCCTGCTTAAAATCCTTGTTGCGGAACGCCATGTCGCTCATTTCCAGGTAGAGCTCGGGCAAGCGGGCGCCAAGCGTTGGATCGGCACGCAGCACGTCGGCGATGCGGCGGTAGAGCGCCAGGCGCTCGGGCAGGCGCCGCTGCAGGCGATACAGGATAGCCAATTCGTGCATGATGCGTACTGTCAGAATATCGCCATCGCCCAGCGCTTTGCGTGCAATCTCCAGCGCGGTGCTGAATAACTCTTCCGCCGCCGGGCAATTGGTCTGCGCCTGCTGCTGTTGCGCATGAACGTAGGCGCGCGCGGCAATGGCTGCCGACGGCGTCTCCCGTTGCCAGATCGTGGCGACCACGTGCGCCGTGCTGGTCGCCTCACGCTGGCGATAGCCTGCGAACTGGCTTAACGACAGCGAGTGGATAGCGTCCACATTGGCAAGGTCAGGCGTCATGCCGCCGTTACGCAAGACGGCCTCGGTCTGCGCTGCCAAGGCAAGCTGTTCGCTGCTCAGCTTGATCGCCCTCGTCGCATCGCACTGGACGGCGCCAAAAGCCTGGGGGGCCGCGCTCAAGGCGAGCAAGGGAAGGACGAGCTTGAAGAGTAGGCTGCGCATTATTCGAGTGTAAAAACGTAAGAGATAAAAGCAAACGCCGGGACCGCGCGGCCATCGATGGTAGCGGGACGGAACTTGCAGGTGCTGAACCCGGCGAACGCCGATTTGTCCAACTCACGAAAGCCGCTGCTGCGGGCAATCGTGTTATCGATGATCAAGCCACTCGCTGCAATCTTGAAGCGCAGCACCACCGTGCCGGTTTCTTCGTTGCGCAGCGAAGATTTTGGATAGACCGGCCGGTCGCACAGATCCATGGACACCGTCTGCGCGGCTTGTTCCACCCTTGCAAAACGGGGAATGAATGGCTTGGCGTCGATGCCCACTGCCAACTTGGCAGTGGGTTGGACCTCGGCCACAACCGGGATGCTCACGCACGCGAAGAACGCGGCCAGCGCTGCCTTGGCTATTGATATTTTCATCATTTTATTATATCTCGGCGGCAAGGCTGGAGGATGTCATTGCTGAGATTTGCCCTCACGGACAACTTACTGGGCGCGCTACTGATAACTTACTGGCCGTCGGGCGGCTGCCATAACTCGACTTTGTTGCCGTCCGGGTCGATGACCCATCCGAACTTGCCGTATTCCGATTCGTCGACCTTGTCTTCCACCTGGCATCCTTCGGCGCGCAGCGCAGCCAACAGGGCGTGCAGGTCGTCGACCCGGTAGTTGATCATGAACGATGCACGGCTGGGCGCGAAATAGTCGGTGTCGGCCTGAAACGGGTTCCACATCGTCGCACCAAGGCCGGTCGGATTATCGGGACCCGACCATTGGAATGACACGCCGCCCCACTGCTCGACATTCATGCCGAGATGGACGCGATACCATTCGGCCAGCGCCTTTGGATCGGGTGATTTGAAGAACACGCCGCCAATGCCGGTAACACGTTTCATATGAGCTCCCAAGTTGATTGAAGGATGGCGTACTGCGCTGCTATTTCTGCAACTACCATACGCTGATGGACGGCTGAGATCAAGACGGCCAGCTGTTGCCGCCCGGACCCTGATGATGCGCGCTTGCCGCGTGCCCTTGGAAACTGAGGTATCACCCCGATATAATTAAGCAATCACGTAAAGGAAAACCATGACGACAACGACAGAAACGGCGATCCTTGCCGGCGGATGCTTTTGGGGCATGCAAGACTTAATCCGGCGCATGCCGGGGATACTGTCCACGCGCGTGGGCTACTCCGGTGGCGACGTGCCCAATGCCACCTACCGCAACCATGGCACCCATGCAGAAGCGATCGAACTGGTGTTCGATCCGTCAGAGCTGAGCTACCGCCAGATTCTGGAATTCTTTTTCCAGATCCACGATCCCTCGACCGAAAACCGCCAAGGCAACGATCTTGGCACCAGCTATCGCTCCGCAATTTATTACACGAGCGATGAACAGAAAAAGATGGCGCAAGAGACGATGCTGGACGTCGATGCTTCAGGAATCTGGCCGGGCAAAGTGGTGACCGAACTGGCGCCGGCGGGCCCATTCTGGGAAGCGGAACGCGAACACCAGGATTATCTGGAGCGTATTCCAAACGGCTACACCTGCCATTTTGTGCGTCCGGACTGGAAGCTGCCCGGCCGCGCCTGACGCGCCGTGAGTCCGCTGTGACACTAGCTTCGTATTGCAGCGGCAATCAGGACGCTGACCGCAGCGGCCAGCACCCACGCGCCGATGCGCACGAGCAGAGCGGTATCGACTGCTCGCGTTCCCTGCTTCTGGCTTGGGCGAAATCCCACGACAAAGGCATGGGCCGGCAGTGCAATCACCAGCAGCGTGATGAACACTGCCGCAATTGTCCCGGCAGACTCCGGTACGACAAAGCGGGACCAGAGCAACGGCCAGGCGACGGCGGAGAAAATACCAGCCAGTGCTGCGGTGATCGGGGTCGGAGAGATAGTCAAGGCGCACGCCAGTCTGGAAATAGAGGATGCGGCAATCATAGCACCCGTCCCGAACACGATGATCGTCAAACGCTTGTTATCGTTCCCGGGGCGCGCTCATAGAACTGGAAACATACGCCGGAGGCGACGATCAGGTGGAATTCACGGCGGCCCCAGGCTTTCAGTTCAAGAGGACCCACCTGGATCGAAAGATGACGGTACTCGTCGTACAGGGCTTCCAGTCCGAGTACGCCAATGCTGAAACTTGCATTCTCGCCCCACACGCGCTCAGTATTTTCTGCCAGATGAAAAGCGACGTTATCGCGTTCGATGCCGGCCATATTCCCGGAGCGCCAGAGTGCTGGTGGAGTCAGGCTATGGCCGTCACATAGTTGCTTGTCCCAGCAGTTTGACGCAATAGCTGCAGGCACTTCAGGTTGCGAGCGAGTCGACCCAGGAAATAACCATTAAAGACGCCAAACAAAACACACACCACAGTCGAAAACAGCGCATTGCCCTTGGCGTGCGGCTCGACGGCGAGCGTTACCGCCGTGGCGTACTTGGTGCAAAAAATTGCCATCATCAGCACCAGCGGCACCCAGCTGCCGTGGACGCGCACATTGCCAGCGTCGGCCCCGGCGCTGATACCGGCGCTGCTTAATTTCCACACCAGCAGCGTCATCACCAGCGCACCGCCGGCCCAGGCGGACAAGGGGAGCAAGCCGGTACCGAACTTTGCCACAATGTCCTGCAGCGACAGGGCCAGCATGATGACGGGAATGATGAACATTTTTCGAACGGCCATCTCGCGGTCGCGCAACGCCACTATGCCACGATAAATCAGCAAAGCAAGAATGGCCCACACGTAGAGTGGGGTGTGGGACAGGATCTGAATCAGCATGGCAAGCTCCGCAAGTGGGTTAAGTTGGTGCCACTTTGCCGGAGACTGCGACGAGGAGGGGATTTATGCGACGGACCGATCGATACCGGCGCGAGATGCAGCCGGACGGCGCCAGTTGCAGGGATGCACACGGCCGTTCCACGTTTTTCGCGTAAGCGCAGCGCGTGATCGGCTGTGCGTTGGGCAAGCTGTACTGCCCGTGCCGACGTGTGCGTTACGACAAGACCGCGAACAGCAGGCCAGCGACGGCCAGAAATGCAACGACGACCAAGGCAATCTTTATTGTGCTGGGGCTGCTCTTGGCAGGCAGCGGGGCCGACACGGGTGCCGACGCGGCTTGGACGACCGGCGCCGCCGCTTCCAGTGGCGCGCTGGCATGCAGCAACAGCGCGATCACTTCCTGCGTCATCGCCACATCGAACTGGTATGGATCGAACGTGGCCATGCCTTTGGCGTGCAGCAGCCTGCTCATGGCCTGTTCTGCCGGCACATATTTCATGGACCAGTCTTTGAATGACTGCGCTGCAATCGACTTGCGGGAAATAAGCTTCAGGTCCTTGTGACGGGCGTCCTGCTCCAGCTTGGCATAGAGCGTGTCGATTGCGGCCTCGTCGCCTTCCAGACATTGGAAAAAGCAGCCATCACCGAAATACAGTACACCGACGAGGCCGTTTTTCCGGTTGTTCGACCGTGATTTGGCCAGGATGCGCGCCACTGCCGGGTCGATGCCGTTTTCTGGGCGGCCAGGCGGTGACGTTGCACGGCTGACGTAAATAATTTGGACAAGCGTTCCCATGATGTCTTTCACTCATAGTCAAAGAGGCCAGCGAGCGCTGGGATTTGCAAGGGTTTTATCCCGAGGGAATTTATTGTAGCAGACAAGAAAATGTCTTGCTGAAGGCCTGCTGAACTGTGAGCCGCGGAGCGCGAGCTCAGGCAGTTCTAGCGTGAGCGTGTGAACCCAATGCGTCGGTGCGAAAGGATGTCACTCCCTCCTGGCGCCGATACGATGATTCCTAGTGTAGTGCGTCATAAATAATAAGACTTATTATATATATGCATGTATCCTTGTCATATGGAGGGGAAATCATGCGTGTAGCGATGAAAGTTGAGTTGACGGAAGCGCAGCGTGG
>NZ_JAFCWX010000067.1:0-6690 GCF_049897805.1 Massilia sp. TWP1-3-3 | reverse complement strand
CGTCATTCGCTCCTGCCTCGATACGCTGCGAAAGCAGGGCCACGGCATGCTGGAGGTGCTGCAACGCGCCTTCGCCGGTAATCCTATCCAGCCCACTGCATAGGCGCTGAACAGTCACGGATCTAGATGGTCAAATTCAGTTTTTGTCAGTGGTCGATATAATAAGTAATTGAAAATCAATGGCTTGGCGACATGTCTATAATATTCGGCTTGCAGCTGATGCGCTTGGGGTTGGAGGTGCAACCGAACGTAAAACCGGGTGAAGGGGCATCTTTCTGATTGAGGCCATTGACGCCGTTTGAAGCGCTGCCTGACGTCAGTTAGAGCAAACCTGTACGGTACAATCGTCTCAGGCAACTTCCGCTGTCGGCCAGAAGCCGCCATTCGGAAAAGGTATCGATTTTATGGTTCGACTTGATTGTTCTGGCGTAACCTTCGGCTCACAACTCGATGAACGTCACTTGTTCGAGTGGGCCATGCAAATTCCAGGCGCAGTGCGGTGGGAGCAAGATACACTTGTGGTTAAATCACTGAAGCTGAGCCAGGCATCGCTGCGAGACCTGATAGCTCTCTTCTCTCGATATCGGATACCCATGAGGCAGCTTGCCCAGTTTCGTAACGCCAGGAACGAAACGTGGTTTGCGTCGCCGCAGATGTCTTGGCACACGAGGGTTTTTGGATAGGCTGTAACCGGCCAGGAGCCGACGTTCAAATAGACGCGTAGGACGGCCAAATGCGCGCATTTAAAGCCAAATTTGCGCGCATTTACAAGGCCGCTAAAAGTCCGGGCGCGGGAGTCCAACAAACCCTCGTTTCTTACACTTCGAGCTCCGGATGCAGTGTGTTGACATGGTAGCCATAACCCCTTCTGCTTATCACACCGACTGCCGGATAATATCGGCGCAGGCGCTGCCGGACAAAGCGCGGCTGGTCAGCGCGGTAAATTTCCAGTATCACCTCGGAGATCGAAGTTCACGTGTGCGTAGGCGGATTTCTCCTTGTGATATTGCAATGGTGCGCGGTATGATCGCGAAGTGGATTTACCGCCTGTAGCGTCTACGTGCTCTCGATGCGCCGCGTGCAGCGCGCAAAAAAGGCCCTGCTCAATTGTATGGTTGCGCGCCGCTACCGGAACGGAGGCTGCGGGAAGGCAATTACGGGATAGTCTGTTCCACGGCAGCTGACCTGGTTGCGAGGCAATAATTGCAGATGATGAGCTACCTTGATCATATTCCCTGTGCACGCCACATCCCGCCTGCAAGCGATCCTTTGAATATGATGCACGCTAGCTCTTCCCGGGTGGGGCGCAGTGTTTCGGTCAATCGCCTATGGTCCACCTTCTGGATCAAAACAATCGGTACCGGAGTCGGACGCGTTATGGGCGTGCTAATGCTCGCGGGTGCATGCACGCTTTCGTGGGGCCAGCAAGGAGCGCCGAGCGTCACGCTGGCGACCTTGGACTGGCCACCGTACACCGGGAAAAACCTACCAGATGGCGGTCAGTCGACACAGCTTGTCAAGGCCGCGTTCGACGCGGTCGGTTATCACTTGCAGCCGGGTTTCTATCCGTGGGCGCGGGCCGTTTCCGCCACGACTTATCGTGAAGGTTATGTCGGCTATTACCCGGAGTACGCGTCTGTGCGAACCCGGAGAGAGTGTCTGTTAGCCGGGCCTATCGGAATTAGTCGGCTCGGGTTTGCACAGAAGAAAGTCCGCTCGCTCGCATTGAATAGCGTGCGCGATTTAAGCAAGTACCGTATCGGCGTAGTGCGCGATTACGTGAACTCGGAACAGTTAGACGCGGCCATCGCTGCAGGTGAGCAACCGACCGATGAAGCGCGCGATGATGCTCAAAATCTAAGGAAGCTGGTTGCCGGGCGAATTGATTTAGCCGTGGTTGACGCCGCCGTGATGGCATATCTGATGAGCGAGGATCCGAATTTGCGCCCCCATAGCGACGAGCTGATTTTTAGCGAGCGCTTGGTGGAGACCAAGGATCTCTATATCTGTTTTCGAAATGATCCCGCTGGCCGCGCCGCACGTAACCTGTTCAATACCGGCTTCCGCAAAATTGCAGCGGTGCGATTACGGCGATGACCACGGCGCCATTGCCATTACCATGATCGGCGCGGCGCTTCGCACGACTCGCCGGAACGCGCGCGCGTCCTGGCCACAGCGAAAAGCGTGATGCGTAACTATTATCTAGCAAATTAGTGCTGGCCAGAACTTTAGTAGAGCCCAGCGCCCGAAATGACGCATTCTTGCAACCCAAGTTTGAGCCCCAAACCGAATGGCCTTAGTGCGCCATTATGACGACAATGGGTGGCGCCAAAGCGCCGACGATTGACACGTCGAATGCGCGCTTCCCGACAGCGCCGGCTTTGCCACATTTGACGCCTTGCACGCGGCCGCGCCAGGGACCCCGATCCTGACCTTGCACGAAACGGGCAATGACGATCTGGCGGCGAGCGCCGTCCAGCAAGGGGCGCGCGGCACTCTGCTCAAGGGCAACTACCAGCACAACTTGCTGCCGCTGGCCATTGACGTCATTCTTGCCCATAACGACGCCGAAGCCACGAACGCCCGGCTGGCGCGGGTACTCAAGAAGCTCGTCTAGGTCTGATGCCGTCGCGTACAATCGACAGGAACCGGCCAGAAGCCGACATTCCAACTACTAGAACGGGTGAGTAGAGCTTGGCCGTGCCAAGCAGCGAGTAGATCGCGGCGGCACGCTCGCCGCCACTGTCGGCGCCAGCAAACAGGTAGTTGCGACGATCGATGGTTACGCCGCGGAAGGCCCGTTCGGCAGCCAAGTTGTCGATCTCAATGAGGCCGTCGTCGCGATAGCGCAGCAATGCCGACCACACAAGCACTCTGCGCTGAGTTCGCCTGGCATGGACAGCCTGCGCATGCCCTGCGTACAATTGACGGCATGCGGTCCCAACCGTTCAATGATGGCTCGCGCGAACGATGCGGCGAGCCCGCGCACAGCAAAGGACATGTCAGATGTGGGTGGTGGACGAAGAACCCTGGAGCTGGTTTCTCTTCGAGGACAGTGGAAGGCTGTATCTGGATGTGCTGATCGAAAAAGGTGCTATCTCGTACGGCGCCACTGCAGAACTCACGGACGGGCAGGCCGCCGAGTATGCCGCTGGCGGTCACAGCTGGATGAATAGCCTGGCGGGCACCGTACACGGGAAAGCGTACGACCTGCAATGGACCGCGCCCGCCTTGCCTGCCGACTTTCACGAGCGCACGCTCGACGCGTTGCGCGAGTGGCGCGCACGCAAGCGAATATTGAAGCGTTTCAATGTCTACAATAAGTCAATCGCCTTCGATCCCGCGACGGGCGACGCGCATGAAATCCAAAGAGTGGAGGATGCGGCCGTCGAGGGTATCGGCGATGTTGTCGCCGACACATGCGTTGCGTTGGTCCAAAACGGCACGCGTCAGCACCTCTATGTCGGGAAGGCGTGTTTCGAGCCGGAGTACGGAGCGCTTAAACTGAACTATGTGCATCAGTCCAATGGGACGACTGTCTTTTCGGCGGCGGACAGGACGAAGCAGGTGCAGCTCACCTACCCGTCCTGGTGGCTCCAATCTCCTCCCTGGCCGGTGGCGTTTGGTTCCCCGGCTGACGAGGACGAGGATTTTTGCGGGTATGTTATTACTGCCTTAAAAGCGCCGGACCGCGCCGCCCTCCTGGCTAGCTTGACCGGGCGGGCGCGCATTCATGGCGTGAAATACTATGCCTATTCGCCCGGAGCGAGCACCTCCCTGCCGGGGGTATTCCGGTTTTACGAAAACCGGGCGCGGGTTCCGGAGCGCTATGCAACTGTCCAGGGCTGGGTGGGGGATGCCACATTATGGCGACATTTCGGTTCCGGCGCATTGGCTGAGTGCGACGTCATTAGTCCAGCCGAAGCATGCAACATCATCGTCGAGCTTGAGAAGGCCAGATGAGATCGCGGCCCGCGCGCAGCGCCATGACGGCCAGTACGCGGCGTTCCTGCAGCACCGTAAGCAAGTCTACGAGGCTGCGAAAGAACGGCACCCAGAGCGCTGGGCCGAAGAAACACGAGGTTGGAATCTGAAGGACGAGGTGAGGTTGAATCCAGAACGAGATCAGCCAGAAGAATTAAGAAAAGCTGCATGACAAAACGCGACATCTTAGTTGACAACTACCGTCGACGGGATAGGTCGGCAGGCATACACCATCCGGCATCACCAACGGCGGCACCCGGCCAGGGGACATCCAACTATTTGCGTGGTTTGTGGGTTTTGTTATAGCTGTATCGATGCAGAGTAAAATTGAAATAGGGACCGCCGTTGCTGGGTCGCCTTGAGTTCGGCAGCATGAGATGTTATATCGCAGACATCTATGTTAAATCGTCGTTTTGCGACCTATACCACGTTGGGCTTCTACATCTATATGTTGCTACGCGGACTTAAAATATTGCCTCAGACAAGCTCTGCACATGCGGGACGAGTACTCCTATCATCCGCTGTGATGTATGAGGTTTATGGGCCTTTCGGCCAGGGCTACAATATCCGCACGTCTTGCGATGGTGATACTGCGACGCTTTCCTATCACTGGCGCGATGGCCCAGGCGCGGAGGTTCTGGCTTCTTCCGGACGTTATGAAATGTCCGACGAATCGGCTTACGATTCACAAGGCAAGAAGTGCATTGAACTTGAGGGTGACAGGGTAACAACGGATATACGTGATGAACTCGTGCTGGCGCTATTTGTTGTGAATCATTATTTCGCAACAAAAACAGGCCCCTTCACCAGAAATTCTTCGCCCAAATAATCACGCTTTATTCAATTAAGCGGCAGCCCAAAAATGCGCTCAAGTTCGCTACGCTTCGTTCCGCCGGACGCGCTGGCGCACGCCGCTTATCTCTACATTGAGCGGGCGCTTTGTGGAGTCGCGAATGCCCGCAAAGGGGCGTAACCGGACAGTGATCCTGCTTACCCGGTTGGCCGTTCCGTTGTAGCTCAAACCCCCGCTTCACCCTAACAATTTCTCGATGGCTGTCACGAAGCCGATTCCAAAAACGACCTGTTCCCGTTCAGTCAACACCCGTCCGCTCTGGTCGACTTTCCATCCCCAATGATCTAATGTTTTTTTCGAAATCGCAGAAGCCAGGGACTTCCTTTCGCTATCGGTAAGAATGTGATGCGATGGAGCAGCCGTCTGGCCTGTTGGCTGAACTCGCAAATCAACTACAGCGTTCTGTGACGCCAAGTGGCGGGCCGCACTCAGTTGAACCTTGGTCGATCTCAACTCGGCAAGAAGTAGGCCCAGCCTCGCCCGCAAGACAGGATCGATAACGCCCTCAAGTATTTCGTCTGCTTGTGTAACCCGGACCGAAACGCTCTTTCGCTTTTTTCCACCGACTGAGTCGGCGCAGGCTGCTATCAATGCCCTATATTTCTCACCTGTCTTGTTACGGATCGCTGCCGCTGATGGGCCGCCACGCTCCGCCGACAACCCGCCGATCATTGCAATCGAAAAATCGCGACTGCCCCTTTCATGCTGCTCGTTGCAGATTTCGAAGATAAGTCGCAGGGAGGATTGTGTCCTGGGATGAGCACCTTTCGAAAGATCGTTAAGAAATGATTCAGTATCCGGCTTCGTTTTCTTCATATATCTTTCCGATCACTGTTTGGCTTTAAACGACAACACTGTCGGCATTTTTGACGTCACTAATTTTTCGATCTCGCTCATCAGCCCCGAGTTGTCAAGCATTCTCTTCCCGTCGACAATTGCGTTAGCGTCGTTACGTCCCACGCGCGCCATCAGCAATTCGACAAACTGATTGCCTACCGCTAGCGCCTCGGCTTCGGTCAAGGTAGCGAATATCGGCGTTCTACCGTTCCTGGCCAGCATGGCGTCAAGTAGACGCCCCCGACGAAGATTAGCCGTCAAGAGGCTGTCGTTCGGATAGACCCGGGCACGTTGGCAAACAGCGTCGTACAAATCGAAGTCAGTGCATTCCAGAACCCCTATCTGCAAATCGCTCAAATTCCCGGCAAGTACCAAATCCATCTTGCGACCGTCTTTCTGGTCGACCATGCTGGCCAAGGCCGCCTTGCACCTCTCGACCAAGGCGAACGTTGCATGCCAGTTATGCGCGTCGATATCGACTTGCTCCAAGACGCGATCGCGTCGTGCATATGCTGATGACAGCTTGCGGTTCGACTCCTGATCGGGTGCGGTCTGCTGCGCATCTTCTATGTCGCACATAAGCTTCTCCAGGACACGTAACCGTTCGGCAGACTCAGTGATGGAGACGCCGACAGCGTTGAAGTGCGCGACCATCCCTCCTAAGAAAGCAGGACCCGTAATGAAAAAACGACAGCGAACGCAATTCTTAGGACCACCTGGGACTGGTGAGTAACGCGGCGTGGATTTCCCTTCGTTCAAAATTGCCCCCCCTTGGTCGCACCGCGAACCACCTACAGGACAGATTCCTAGATCACCAATAACCCATGCCCCTGGGTTACTGGCACTTAGCGCGGTAAGTCCCGCCGGGCCGTTCGATACGATGAGCGCGTGCAAGAAGTTTGATGGCTTTTGAGGGAGTTTTGTGCAGAATAACTGAGGTTTTAAGGCTGAGCGCCCTCAAAGAGCTTGACCAGCAAGCCCTCTGAGGACGAGTCTCTGGTTTCTGACACCGTTGA
>NZ_JAFCWX010000066.1:0-6927 GCF_049897805.1 Massilia sp. TWP1-3-3 | reverse complement strand
GCGCCAATTCCCCTTGCTATTTGGTATACTTATCCACAGCTGCTAGCATCAAACGCAGCGCCCGCCCCTGGGTCAAATTTCAATCAGCAGGGTGGGTCAATATTCGATCAGCGTCAACAGGGTATCACCGGGAGGACCACTTCGTCACGCAAGAAGTAGTTTTTTGCTGCCATCTGGCGAGCGAACATGTACATCACTGCGGTACGCAGGCAGCCTTCGGGCGTCTTAGCCCCGATCACGTCGTTCAGATCGATCGACACCACGCGCGTTTCGCTGTTTAGCTCGAAACGAGTGCGTCCTGCAAATAGTGCGTAATTCTGCGTTGCCACCGCCAGGCACCGGTAGATATATTTGAGCAACGACTCGCTGCTGCCGTTGATCGTCGCTTCACCGAACAAATCCTTGATAGACGGGTTGTTGAGATATGCGGAGAAGTCGGGAAGCACCGGCACAGCCTGACGTTGTGCAATGGACGCCTCGCGCACGTAGCCAGCCTGGAACAGCATATCCGTCACTTCCCACCAGGTGGCCACCGACCACCATTCCTCGTTATGATGCGCCCGTAAGCCTGACTGCTCCAGCACGGCGTCGACCGCTTTCTCAACCAGCGGCTCGTAGAAGTTTGCGCCCTTTTTGGCACGGTCCTCAAAGGCGATAGGCAATAGCATTTCGATTACCTGCGCGCAGCCTGGCGGTGCGCGTTTGGTTGCGGGATCCGTGCAGAACAGAGTCATGAAATCGACCAAGAATTCGTGCTCGCGCACGGTCGGATAGCGCGCCCCGAGCTGCGTGTCGAACGGGCAGACTGCGTAATCGATTGAATTCTGCAGGCGCAGGTACGCGGCCTCGCTCTTGCGGTGCTCCGGCAGGGAATCATGAAGCAGCTGGATCAGACCGGACGAGGACGGCCCGACGTCGACAATCGTCATCAACGGAAGCCGAACATTGCCGGCGCGGTGGACCGTCGCGCTGTTCATCGAGTTCATGGCGACGGACTTTCCGCTCCCCGGGGGCGCCGAAATCAACTCGATCCAGGTGTCCTGCAGCCGGCTTCCCAGCTGAATCGGATAGATCTTGCCGTCAGGTGTCCGGACGATCCACGAACCCCCGTCGCTCCAGGGCGTGGCTGGCCTTTGCAACGGCATCAGCTTCAGGGCGTCCGGCAGTGGCGGCACCATCCTATTGGCGATGTTCTTCGTCGTGAAGCCCGGAATGGTCGATGCCCATGCCGCCAGTGGATCGCCATGCACCGACGTCACTTGGCAGGTTCCCCACGCCTGAATGGCCTTCTCAAGTGATGCAAGGCGTGTTTTCGTGTCGTTTTTACTGCCTGACCAGGTCGACGCCGTGATCTTCATTGAGCAGATCGCATCTTCTTTGCTACGCTCGTTCAGGTCGATAAAGGATTGCCGAATCTGTCGGTTGTTCGGCAACATGCCGACAAACGCCACCATCATCTGGCGCGCGCGCATTTCGTTGAGCCCGCCCGGGTTGATGTCGATGCGCATGCGCCATGGGATCGAACGGTCGACTGAATCGAACAGCGCCGAGAAAGGCTGGGGCTGCTGCGGGCCTAATTCCATCGAGAGGTTTCCGTGCCACAGGCTGTCTGTCAGGATGAGATCGCGGTCATTGTCGACATCGTTCGTGCAAATCTGAAAGCTAACCGGTGCCGGAGCCAGATCGGAGCAGTCATCCTTCTCTTCGCGGCCACGCGGGATGAACCGATCGCCGGGCAGTACCGGGCGGAACTTCTGTGAAGTCCTCTCGCGGTTGACCATGATGCGTACGCGCTTAACAGCCTCATGGGCACTTAGTGGCTTGAGCATGATCCCCGGCCGCCCCTCCGCTCCGGAGTGCTCGAAGTCCGCGGTCACGCGATCAACCATCGTGTCATGCCGATATTTCATGGCCATGAGTACCGAGGCCGGATTCTGTCCGAATTCGATGCGAGGCAGCTTATGCTTCATAGCCTCCTGCGCGCGCTCCTTCATTTCGCGTTTTGTTTCCTCGGAACTCATGACGTTCAGGTGCGTGTACACCACCATCAAGTTTTGCTCCCAGGCCACAAGCGGAGCGTTGCGCCTTACCCGGTCAAGGATCAAGTCTTCCGAGTTAAGACCGATGCGACGCGCGGCATTGAGCTGCGGTTCTGCAAGACGCATCAGCTCATCGAGCGATCGGTCCGGATCGCGCTCAAACCCTAACGTGATTGAGTGACCGTAGCGCTTCAGGTACCCATTCATCTTGATGCGCAAGTTCTCGACCATCTTGCCAAAGTCGTCATCGGACAGGATCTGATAGGTGCCCTGTACGTCAAACACGGTCAGAAGAGACTGGTTGCTCGTCACGAGTGTGTAGGGGTCTTTCAGCTCAGGGTGACGCTTGATATCCTCGTCCGTGAGGCCGATGGCAGTTGCCAGCTCGCAGTAGCCGGCAAGATCTTTGCCGATCATGTAGCGCGCGAGATACGCCAGAGTGTCCTCGACAGCCTGCACGCTTTTATCCAGAAAGCCCATGTTCGCTCCTTACGTGTTCTTATGCTGGCGCATTCATGACGTCGTGATAAACCTGGTGCCATCTGCCGACGGGCAGATTTCGGTAAGCTTCCTGCGACCATGAAGCGACGTGTTGGGCAAAAGTGCCCGGATTGAAAACAACGGCGAGATCCTGAAACACGACGGCACGGCTTTCGCGGTCTCCATGACGAATCAGCGCGGAAGCAAAAACAGCAGGTTCGCTCGTTCCCCATGCGTCGTTGGCATAGTCGCGGTGGGATGCCATCCAGTTCAAGAGCCTCTTGGCTTCCTCGCGCAGGCTGGCCTCGTCCGACTCCAGCGCGACCATAATCGTGCGCTGCAGGTGATTCGCATCCTGACCACTCAGCCCCGGCAGATAGGCCACGACCGCGTTACCTTCTCCGAGCTCTCCCAGATGCTGCCAACCGTGGCAGAGAGCGTCTGCGGGACGCAGATTCTCGGGACGGACATCGCGATGGATGTCGTTCAAATTGTGCACCTCGTTCCGCTCGGAATAAAAACCGCAGAACGTGCAACGATGCCCGCCTTCGACCAGGATCTGCCGGCGCAACGCCGCCGTGTAGGCGGGGGCGGTCGGCTCGGTCGCACTAGGCGACTTGTCGCCCCAGACCCTGCTTTTCGTGGAAAACCCCAGTGCTGGGTACGTCGGAACCTCGAAGTTCGCACCCAAGCTCGGTTTCGGGTGCACCTTCGCCGGATCGACGGTAGCCGGATCGTGATTGTCGTTTCGATCTGTCGTCATAGGTTGTCGGGCGGCCTTTCGGCCGCCCCCCATTAAAGTACGCCGTTAGTTTGGCAATTGGCCCTGCGAGGAGCCCTGGATGCCGACCGTTTCGCCCATCTTGATCATTACGAAGCCAGTTGCGCCGAGCACCGCGCCAGCCAAGATAGGGACGAAAATTTGGCTACCCTTGACGTGGCTTTGCTCGCCTTCCTTGCCCTTGCGCCACCAGTTGTAGCCGCCGTAGCCAGCGCCGCCGAAACCGGCTGCAGCGAATAATTTGCCCACTCCCGATTTTATGGTGTCGCCTTGTTGCGCAGCCTTGTCCACCATGCCCGCAATGCCATCCTGGGCGTGTGCTGCAGTGGCGACGAACATCCCGATGAAAGTCAGAGCGGCACTCGCCGTCATAAGACGACGTTGACGCGGGCACTGCGCGAATTCTTCGCTCTTGGCCAGCAGGGCGACGTGGGCTTGGCGAGTCATATCAGTGGCCCATTCGATGGGCTTGAGCAGATGGTTTTTCATTACTATTTCTCCATTTGAAAGAAAAATTCCTACCAGAACAAGCTAAATGATTGCCGAAACGAGTCGATCGTTTCCGTTATCTGCACCAGCGCCGCCCCACCCAGCATGTGGGTGACAGCGCGCCAGACAGAATCGTCTGCGCCTTGTGACGATTCACCGTTTACCGATGCTTTCTTCAGGAATAAAACGCCCTTAAAGAAGAAGACGCCACCTGCCACACTCGCAAGGGTTAGAACAGCATTGATTGCTTCTGCAAAGCGCCCGAAATCGGCGGCACCGCTGTACGCGATCGGCCCGTAGGTGACGGTGCCGATTCCGATTGAATTCCAAGTCGCGTTGATGAAGCGCGAAAGATTGAGCAGCAGGCCGCCGATGATCAGGATGGGGAGGATGTCCCCGGTGGTCACAGGGTTTTGGCCCGGAAAGCGCGACGCGCGCTGCATACGCATCAACGAGTTGCCTACGTATATAAGCCCGACGAGAGCGCCCAGCACCCACAGGAATCGCCACATCGCTACCGAGAAGGTAGATGCGAAGTGGATAATCATCTGAGCCAGGTCCATGTTCCACCCCTACCGAATCACGCCACGCGAGGTGACAACTTGGCGTGCACGCGGATCGATACGCACGATCCGCACGTCGTCGATTACGTCGCCTGCGCGCACAACATAGGTTCGCTCGGCGCCTTGAATCCACGCCTGTTCGCGATAGACGGTATTTAGCGTGTAACCATGCAGCGTCGGCCCGGCGCGGGTGGCGACGGCACGACGCGACCTGCCCACGTCATGCAGTTTCGCCTGAGGCTTGCGCGAAGTCGTTGGCTTGGCCACCGTCGCCTGCGCAGGGGGCGTGCGCGCCGCTGCCTGAGCTTCGGCAGAAGCGAGTTTGCTCTGCAACTCAGCAACCGTAGCCTGCAGTTCCATTTCGCGTGGCGACGCCTGCGCTGGCATTGATGCCGGCATCACCGCTGGCACCGGCCCAGGCGCCGCGACCGCCATTGGAGCCGGGGCAGGAGACGGGGAGGGCGGCGCGAGCCGCTTGCTCGTCGTATTTATTCGACCGTCGCTGGGGACAAGCACTTGCGGCGAGGTGGCCAGCTGGTTGCTTGCGGCAGAGCCACCGGACATATAGGGCCAACCAATCCAGGCCCCGGCGATCAGGACCGCGACGACAGCGAAGTGGACCGGACCGGCCTTCAACGCCCAGCCCGATCCTTCTACGCCGGCTCCAGAGGTGGCCGCATCACTTTGGCTCGCTGTGTTGTCCGGCTTTGAGCTCGGCTTCATGTTGAAAACATCCACGCCCGACGCCGGCGCCTTGTCTCTATTAATCGGCTCACTCATATGCGGTGCCTTTTTGTGTTGGTGGTTTTACAGATTTACTACTGGGAATACAGCGGAAGTGGCGGCGGTACGTACTGCTGCAGCTGGCCGGCGGAGACGTGCCCTTGCTGCGCGCCAGCGCCTTGAAGCGCAGTCGGTGGGTTCGTGCGTGGAGGCTGCGCGGCCGGCAGACTGAGCGCGCTGAGAGCATCCGCAACCGGCTCACCCTGTTGCGCTGATCCAACTGCACCAGCTGCCATATCGTCGCTGGCCAGCACCGGGCCGACGAACTGGATTCCGATCGTCGTCTTCTTGGGGATGAGAACCTGCTTGAGCGGCATGTTCGCTGCGTCGTTGGCCAGCACCTGGCCCGCCTGGCTGCCGATTCCGCCGACGACCGTACCCATCACTGCTGACGCGCTCGGCTTGGCGGGATAAGTCTGTACGACACCGCCCAGCGGCGTGATGATGTTCTGCGTACTCGCCTGCTCGTAGAGCTGTCCGGCCCGACCGAGACCCATCCCTATTGCGGGCAGGAGGATGCGCGAAAAATAGCGATTGTTGACATCGCCCGACAGCGACGTGCGCATAGAAGTCTGGTCCACTGCCTTTGCGGTGACTTTGTAAGAACGCCCTTGCCATTTCATGAATGTAAATGTCATGTCGACCGTGTTCGTCAGCCGCTTGTAACCCAAGGCGAACAATTCGGCACCCGCATACGGACCACTCGGAATACTGGCTCGTACCATCGAATTCTCGTCGGTATCGATGTCCGTCTCGAGCAGGGCAGGCACCATCGCAAAGTCCTCGACCACCTTCAAATTCGCAGTCGCGGCGGCCGCTGCGCCTTGTTGAGCCTGTAACGGTTCGGACGGCCGCGCGAGCGACTTTGCGTAGTCGGCCGCGTCGGTCGACGTACGCGCCAAGCTATGGCCGGTAGGCGCCCAGTTGGCCATCAAACCCTGCGTCTGCTCAGCAACCTCCTTGGCGCGCTGCGGATCCTGATGGTAAGCCTGCTGTGCCGGCTGCTGCGGGTAGTACACGACCTGTTGCGGTGGTGGCTGGTAGGCTGCTTGGGCCGGCGCTTGAGCCGGCGTTTGAGCCGCCGACGGCGACGCCACGCTGTTCGCACGGCTCGACATAACAGACAGATAGGAATCACCTGTTTGCTCGGCGACGCTCGCTTTCTCCCGGTTATAGCGGTCGAGAACCTGGGAATAGTGTTCGCTTTCCTGCGTGGTCGTGCCGCGCGACTGGGTCTGGACTGCACTGACTTGCGATTGCTTGCGCGAGCTGTCGGTCAGCCAGGTGACCGCAACATAGCCGCCCGCCACGCACGCGACGACAATGGCCGCGGCCGTCACTTTTCCCTGGCGCCCGACATCTGATTGAACTGAACTCATAGTCTGACCTCTCAGTTGATATCCAATTGAAGCGTCACCGAGCGGCCCATCTCGGACAACGTGACATAAGGCGTCGGCGCCAGACGGTAGACACGCGTTCCGTCACCTGAAGCCAGGCTCTGATCGAACGCGCTCTGAATGTCATAAGCCGTGCGGACGAACAGGGCGTCGCCGTACTGCCAGATCTGCGTACGTGCTGGAGCTCCGCCGTGCATTTGGACCCGCTTGGCATCTTTCGGTGGAAGACCGTCGAGAAACGCCTGCATGACGTCGTCATAGAGTGCAATCTTCCCCGGACCTAGTGTAGTGCGTCATAAATAATAAGACTTATTATATATATGCATGTATCCTTGTCATATGGAGGGGAAATCATGCGTGTAGCGATGAAAGTTGAGTTGACGGAAGCGCAGCGT
>NZ_JAFCWX010000065.1:0-6933 GCF_049897805.1 Massilia sp. TWP1-3-3 | reverse complement strand
AGCGCCTCGCCATCGCCACCGCGCGCGTTCTTGACCGGGCGCTGGTACTGGTGCAGCAGCGCGATGGTGTCGATCATCGTTAAATACTTTTCATGGTCGCGCCGCGTGCGGGTTTTGTCGGACAGGAAGGTCAGCTGGTCGGCGTAGGGATTGACCACCGCCAGCGGTCGCAGCAAGCGCTGCGCATTGCGATGCAGGGCCAGCACCGCATCCTTGCCCTGCTTGGCCATCAGCCCGTGCAAGGTGCGCCGCTGCCGCTGCAGGCTGTGGATCGCCTCAGTCTGCGCGCGGCCTTCATCGACGCTTAGCACGATGCAGCGGTTCATCAGCTCCTCGTCGACCTCGATGGCGGTGGTGGTCAGGAAGATCATCACCGGCCCCGTGACCCGGTACTCCTGCGTGATCAGGTTCCCGCTGTTGGCGTCCTTGCCGGTCGAGGCGATGGTCAGCTCGCCTTCGCTTTGCAAGAGCTTCAGCGCATAGCTGGCGCGGCTGGCGCCTTCTTCCTCGACGATGGCCAGGATCTTGTGCTGCAGGTTGGTCTCGCCCATGTAGAACAGGCTCTGCCCGGTCATGGCGCTGTACTTGATGCGCTCCTCCTGCGGCATCATCGCCAGCACCGCGTCCATCAGGCTCGACTTGCCGGCCGCCGACGAGGACTGCACCACGATCGCCAGCGGCCGGTCCAGCTTGCGGCTGACCGCCGCCAGGTAACCCACCAGTTTATTGGTCCGCTCGCCTACCAGGCCGCAGGCGTCGAAGTCGCCACGATCCGCTCCAGCAGGCCGGGCGCGCGCAGCATCGCCAGGGCCGCTTCGCGCTCCACGTCGCTCAGCGCCGGCACGGCCGGTGCCGCCGTGGTCGCCGCCTTGATGCGTTCGTCCTGCAACGCTTCGAGTTTGAGCAGGATGCGGCCCAGGTCATGCTTGATCACTTCATCGCGCACGCCCAGCTCCTTGGCCGCCTGCTGCAGGTAATGGCCGCGGCCCTTGGCGCTGTACAGGTCCAGCGTGTCGACGTGGAAGCGCTCGCCGACGGCCACCAGCAGATTGATTTTCAGGGTCTCCGGCGCCAGGTTTTTCGGCAGGCCGCGCACGCGGTAGCGCCGCTCCGCGAACGTGAACACGACTTCGTCGGCCTTGACGTCGGCGGCGATGGTTGACGACGCTGGCGCAGCCGCCGGCGAAGCGGCTAAGGCAGGAACAGGTGCGATCGCCAACGCCGGCGCCGGCGCGGGCGTCTCGCATTCCACCGCTTCGGGGTGCTGGCCTGGCGCCTGCGGCGCCGCGCCTTTCCCCATCCACGCCGCCTTGCGCAGCAGGATGCCCAGGCTCTTCGATGCCGGCGTAACCTTCAGCGCGTAGTCTGCCGCGTCCATCCCTTTCGGGAACTCGATGCGGCAGCAGTCGATGCCGGCGGCGATCAGCTGTTCGGCCAGAGCGCCGGCGGCCTTGTCGCCGGCTTCGTCGCGGTCGTAGGCAATCAGCACGCGCTTGACGCCGTTACGCGCAAACGCGGCCAGGTGATCGGGCGTGAAGCCGGCCACGCCGTAGCTGGCCGTCACATTGTGGAAACCGGCCTGCCAGAACGCGAGCGCGTCGATCAGCGCCTCGCACAGGATGATCTCGTCGCTGCCGCCCAGCGCCTGCGCGTTCCACACGCCCTTGTGCGGCCCGGGCAGGTACAGGTGCCGCGGTGTGTCGCCGCGCAGGTCGTCGCGCAGCTTGCGGCCGTACACCTCCGTCACGTTGCCGTCGCCGTCGATCACCGGCACCACGATGGAACCGTTGAAGTGCTCGTGGCCCGATTCGCGCAGGATGCCGATCTCGCGCAGCCGGCCCTTGAGGCCCGCAGCGTCTTGCGCGCGCTTCGCCGGCAGACGGTAGCCCAGCGTGCGGTTGGCGTAGCCGAGCCTGAAGCGCGCGATCAATTCAGGATCCGTCAAGCCGCGCTTGGCCAAGTAGGCCAGCGCCTCGGGCGATTCGAGCAAGGTCTGGTGGTAGAAGTCGACGACCTGATTCAGCAGCTCGCCTGCGCCGGCGGTGGGCTCGACCGGCGCTGCCAGCTTGCGTGTGTGCGAGCCCTTGACCGGCTCGCCAACCCCGGCGGCTAAATCGGGAGCAGCGCGCAGCAGTTCGACCGCGTGGCGGAACGAAACGCCGTTGGCCCGCATCACCCAGTCGATCGGGCCGCCGCCGGCCTGGCACGCGCCCAGGCAATGCCACAGGTTCTTGTCGGGCGTGATCACCAGCGATGGCGTCTTGTCGGCGTGGAAGGGGCAGCGGCCCAGCAGATTGTTGCCTTGGCCCTTCAGCTCGATGCCGCGCGCTTCGGCCAGCTGCTGCACCGATACCTCATTCTTTAGCCGCTCGATCTCGGCGACGGGGATACGGGGCATAAATCCCTCTTTCTCTAAAAAGCTGTCAAGACCCTTATACTGTACTTTTATTATATCGTATAATGTACTTGCAGAACACCTTTTAAGATACCAGGGGGTACAGTATGGGCACCGTCATCCTTTTGCTACCACCCATGTTCTCTTCCCGTTTGATCCAGTTCCGCAAAGCGCAGAGCTTCACCCAGCAAGGCCTGGCCGATGCCGCGCAAATTCACGTGAACCAAATCAAGCGGTATGAGGCGGGGACCGCGCAGCCGACACTGGAGGCGCTGGTGCGGCTGGCCAAGGCGCTGCACCTGAGCCTGGACACGCTCGTGTTCGACGAAACCGAGCGCGGTCCGTCGGATGATCTGGCCCTGCAGTTCGAGGCGGTCAGCCACATGCCGGACGAAGAGCGCCGCATCATCAAGGCGCTGCTCGACGGGATGATCATTAAGTACCAGACCAAGCAGATGATGGGCAACCTGAGCAGCTAGGCCGGCGCCGCCGATCGGCGGCTAAATGAAGAAAGCCACTCGCATCCGGGGCGCCGGAGGGAGTGGCTTTTTTTGTTTTTAGAAGAAGAACTTACCGATCAGCTCGTGTCCGAATGGCGGCACTGACCCTCTGCCCTGCTTGCCGTTCACTTTCGCTAGTGATCAACCCGTCCTCTACGCTGCTTTTCAAAGGACATATTTAAAGCGACTTCCAAGTTCTCAACGCACCCGTAGGATTTGGCAATACCAAAAATCATTTCACAAAAAGCCGCTGGTGTGTGCTTCCAACTATCATCCAGCACACTCATGGCACGCGAAAGAACGCGGTGATTTATCTCGTTAAGCCCTCTCAAAGCAACGGGGCTTTCCACAGTTTCTTGTCCGGCCACGTACGTTTCGCGTGCTGAAATTGTAAGATCGAAAGCCAAGTTAATTAGAAAATCGAAAGCGTGCTCGCTCTCTAAAAATTCTTGGAAATGCGTCATAACGTGATTCATCCATTCATTCCTCTACAAACACCAAAAAGTTAGGAAAAACTCTCAGCCGCTAGACGCTTAATTTAGCGGCTATTTATTCCCTGACACTGGATCTGGTGGCGGCGGTGGCCGTGGCGGTGGCGGGGGGGCAGCGGCCGTGACTGGTGCCTGCTGCGGAAGTTTCTGAATTGCTTCACTCAGCTCAACAACCATTCCAACGACAAACAACAATCCGAATGCACTGCCCCCGGTTCCACCGCGGGCGTGCGGGGTCCGAGGCAATTGGTTTACATTTACACCACGTTCTTGAAGCACCAGCACTCTAGTATTTCCATCAAAAATCTTCCCGTCGGCGGCAACCCTCAGCGGTTCCTTCGCTCCCGGCTTTAATGAAGAAACGATCTTCTCCGTGGATTCTTTTTTTAACGAGGAGTAGCTCCCACTTGAGTTTTTTAGGACACTTTCGCTATGCATGTAACTGAGAGCCGGTCTTGTCTCAGCGGCTGCTGCTGCCGCCTGCAACTTCAACATCGACTCGCGTTCACCTATCGGTGTCGGCTCACGACCATCAGGATCGACATATTTGTACGGGCTGTTGTTGGCGTACGCGTATCGATTGAAGCTGCTACCATTTTCCGCATCCGTGGTCACCGGATCAATGCTCAAGAAGGAGCCGCCCGACGTGCACTTGTCGTAAACGCGGCCGTTTTCCTTAGTCCATTCAAAGACTTGCGGCGGTTTTTTGCTGGCGAATTGTGGGTAAAGAGCGAATTTTTCCTAGACGCGATTCTGGCTTGCGCATGCGCGGGAGGCAAGGCTTTTCTTGTTTAGCTGCTAATTGGGTGAGTCAAGAACGCGACGGCGCGCCGCCAGGCGCGCGCAGTTGAGGGATTGGAAGGTGCTGCAGTTGCGGTTGTTTGGGGCTGGCCTGACTGACGGCGAAGCGCGGCAGCACGCGACGCAGGAGCGCGCACCGTGCGCCCGACCAGAGCCATGCGCCCCAGGGCGCACCATACGGCCTGGCAGGCACGCAGGGGCGCCAGACATAACGGGACGTTCCGCGAACCCGCCAGGGCCCGGCGCAGCGCGGGGTTGCGCCACCAAGCGAAGCGCCAGCGCAGCGACTGGCGTAACTTTGCGGAATGCCCCGTTATGTTAAAGCGCGCCATCGGCGCGATTTACCCCGGAGGGGCTGTGCTCTTGCGTTGTCCGTTACTGGCTAACGGCGAAGCGCGGCGGCAAGCGAGAGCGCCTGCAAGGCGCGGGAGCGCGCGCTATTGACCTGACTCGATCCGAGCGTGGCCGTTGCCTTCCGCGTCGCGGCTGGCAGTACCGCGCAGCGGCTGGACAGTGGGTTTCGCGCTCGTGTCCGGCAAGCAAGGCTGTTACGCCGTAACGATCACTTAATACAGAAGTAGGCAAGCCACTCCGGCGTATCAGGCGCCATGCCCGCCAGTATCCGGTCGTCCTCGACGCGGATCAGCCGCTCCAGCACCTGCCGCTGCGTTACGCCGTCACGCGTCGCGATGCGCTCCAGTGCAAGGTGCGTCCCGGTGCTCACCCAGGTATTCAGCCTGCGCTCGCCGTTGCTACCAACCATCGGCCGGCGCGCGCGGTAGGCCGCCTGCCTTTCCGCTGCTGTCTTCGCCATCATCGCCTCCTCTCCCAGTTGGATCGTTACGCCGTAACGAAGTTCAGTCCAGCCTCTCCTGGTCGTCATCACGCCTTAGCCTCGCCGGATGCGTCGCCTCGTGCACCTGCTTCAGCTTCATGATCGCCACCCGCGTGTAGATCTCGGTCGTGCCCAGGTCGGCGTGGCCCAGCAGCGCCTGGATGTAGCGGATATCTGCTCCGTTCTCCAGCATGTGCGTGGCGCAGGCATGGCGAAACAGATGGCACGAACTGTTCAGCGGTCCGCCGGCCGCCACACGCTCCAGCTTCGCCCCGTCAATCGCCTTCTTGACGATGCTGGACAGCTGCTTGCCCGTCAGCCGCAGGCCCTGCCTGGTCAGGAACAGCGCCGTCTCGTCGTCGACCTGATCGGCCCGCACATCATCGGCATATCTGGCAATCCACGCCAGCGCCCGCGCGCCCACCGGCACCATTCGGTCCTTCTTGCCCTTGCCGAGCCGGATCAGCACCGTGCCGCGCTCCACGTCGACGTCGACCACATCGAGCGCCACCAGCTCGGCGCGCCGCATGCCGGTGCTGTACAGCGTCTCCAGAATGGCTCGGTCGCGCAGGCCCAGCCCGAAGGCGGCGTCCAGGTCGGCCGCGTTGATGATCTGCGCCACCTCGGCCACGCTCAGCACATGGCGCGGCAGGCGCGTCTCCTTCTTCGGCAAGTCCAGTTCGCCTGCGGGGTTGAACAGCAGGTGATGCTGGCGCGTCATCCAGCGGAAGAACACGCGCACCGCCACCAGCCGCGTGCCCTGGCAGTTGAACGACAGCGGCAAGCCGTCGCGCTGGCGGCGGTACGCAAACACGTATTGTCGATAGCGCTCCAGCATCGCCCGCGTCACCTCCAGCGGCGTGCGTATCCCCCGCTCCTCGCACCAGTCGATGAAGTAACCCAGGTCGGTACGCCGCGTCTTGATCGTGTGTTCCGAGTAGCGCATCGCCCCCAGCCAGTCGGTGAAGCCGACCAGGTGGCCGTAGAAGCCGCCGACGATGGCCGGGTCTCCCGCGTGCAGCGGCTTGCGCGTGACCGTCATGAATCCCTCGCCAGTACGGTTACGACCGGCGCGTGTCCGTTGGCGCCATGACGTGCATTTTCAGGCTCGAACCCGGCGCTTTCCGAAGCAGCCCTTGCCGTTGCTGGCTTCCTGCCCGATGAACCGCCCCGACCGGGGGCCGACCACCCGCCGACCGGGGGCCGACCGGGGGCCGACTGCGGCTGATCCGCCCCCGACCGCCGCTTGTCGTAACTACCCAATGCGCCCGCATCGAGCAGGCCGATCAGGTGCGGGGCCATGCTGCCGTCACCGTCATACAGCAGTTCATACACATGTCCTTGGCCACGTTCGGCCCGGTGCACCAGCAGGTATTCCAGCTCGGCCAGGCGGCCCAGGTGGATCTTGAGCTGGGTGTCGCCCCAGCCGGTTTTCTCGCGCACGTCCTTGCGGCTAAAGCGGATATCTCGGCGCGCCAGCTCGAGCGCGGCCCCGCATTCGCCCACCATGCCGGCAACGAGCGTCAGCAAACGCCTGGTCTGCGGCGGCAGCTCGTCCAGGCTGCGGCCCAGCACCTCGTGCGTCAGGCGGTTGGCCTGCTCGATGTCGCCCAGGGTCACCTCGATGTACTCCAGCACCGCGCCATCGCCACCGCGCGCGTTCTTGACCGGGCGCTGGTACTGGTGCAGCAGCGCGATGGTGTCGATCATCGTTAAATACTTTTCATGGTCGCGCCGCGTGCGGGTTTTGTCTGACAGGAAGGTCAGCTGGTCGGCGTAAGGATTGACCACCGCCAGCGGCCGCAGCAAGCGCTGCGCATTGCGGTGCAGGGCCAGCACCGCATCCTTGCCCTGTTTCGCCATCAGCCCGTGCAAGGTGCGGCGCTGCCGCTGCAGGCTGTGGATCGCCTC
>NZ_JAFCWX010000064.1:0-6986 GCF_049897805.1 Massilia sp. TWP1-3-3 | reverse complement strand
CACTGGAAAACTGCGACAGCACGGCGGTAATTTTTTCGGTCAGGGTCGTCATCGCGGTCCGTATTCACATTCTTGATGTTGGCAGCGCAAAAATGTGCGTACCGGGTTCGTTATTTGCAGACCTTTGCCTTCAGCGCATGCTCGCCGCTCCGACCGGTCTGGATTGAGATCGCGGCTGCCGTCCAACGCCAGCGATCACTACGGATGGAATTTACCATTAAAAACAAGGAAGATTGTATAATACACAATCACGTGGTAGCTTAGGGTTTGACGAGTGCTAACTTGCTTCTTGGAAAGCAGCTTCGTTGGACGTCTTATTGTTCATAAAGTATTTGAGCAGCAACGAAGCTATCCTTTTGCGAAGTCGGCGCTGCAACAATGGTACTACCATACGTATAATTTTTGCAACTTCTAGGCACAAAGCATATCATGAACGGACCAGGAAAATCAGTCGTAGACGCAGTGAAGAGTACTGTCAACGTTCGCCTCCTTGATCCTTTGGGAAAAAGTATCGAAGGCCTCAAGTACCAGATTCGGCAAGGCGAAAAGATTGTCGCCAAGGGCGTCACCGATGCTCAAGGCGGAATTATGTCGTTCGTAACGGCGGTCGGGACAGAACTGACGGTCCATGTCGAGCGTTTTGCTACGGAAGAAATGAAGGAAATAAGAAAGCTTATTCCATGGGCCGAAGATTTTCGGGTCAAGCTCCTGAGCGGAAAAGTCAAGGAAAAAGTCAACGCAAAAAAAGATGAAGGCGATCCCGGCGGATATCGGCGCAAAACGTACAAGGTCAAGCAAGGGGATACGCTCGAGAAAATTGCACCAAAGTTTGGAACGAGCGCGGCAGCTCTGGCTACGCTGAACGGCATCAAAGTAGCGGACACACTTCATATCGACCAAGTGCTAAAGGTTCCCAATGGAAAACCGGACGGCCCCGTCCAAAGCTCAGCGCCGGCACCGGCACCAGTGCCAGTGCCAGTGCCAGTGCCAGTGCCAGTGCCAGTGCCAGCTCCACCCGCGTCTGCACCGCCAGTATCTGAAGCCCCTACCTCAATTGAAGACCCAATTGCCGGTTCGGGCGCTGACGTAGAAGCACTTCGTGCGAAAGACGCACCAGGCGATGTCGGCGTCGATGAAGAGCCTGATGTAGCGAAAGCACCGCTGCCGCCCCCCCCTGCATCGACCGATAAAGTGGAAGACCGTGGCGAAAACGGAACACCCAAGACAACTATAAATTTGTCTTGCGACGAAAGTGGTTGTATCAAGGTCGGGGCGAAGGGGCTGCTCGTCGAGGAATTGAATTTACGTCTTATGGGTTTTGGCAATACGGTCTACGATCCGTTACCGTTCGACGAATTTACCATTGCCACGGAACGCGCAGTCAAACAGTTTCAGCGCGATTATATGGGGGTGCTCGAGAGCGGAAAAGTGTGCGGCGCGGTCTTGGCCTCTCTTGATGAATTTAAGGCAAAATTCCCGATCCCCTATGGCGGCTTAAAATGCCAATGCCATGCATATAATCCTGGGATCCACGGATGTCCGGGCTTCGGCTTGGCAAGAGTCAATTCGGGTTCCATCGGTTATTACAAAGATCAAACAATCAATGTCCCAGGCATTGAACGGCCTGGCATTCACCGTGCTTTGTATTGGAGCTTGCGCGCTGCACTGTTCTACCTTTCCGTAAAAGACAAGAACTTGGACGCCAAATTCATGTCCATTTCCTCCGGCTACAGATGTTGGAAGCGTGCAAGTCAGATGGGCATCTACACAGTCAACCATCACGGCAACGCGATGGATGTGCATTTCAAGCGAGTAAGCGACGGAGTGGAAATTGTCGGAGGTACACTACAAGCAATGAAGAGTGCTGTATTTGTCGGAAGGCTAAAAGCGCAGCATAATTGGCCTGCGCCTAACAAAATTTCGCTGGAGCCCATCAGTCAAGCGCATAGCTGGGTTCATATGGATGTCCGCCAGTTCATGCCACGGTATAAGCTCGACCGGTTTTATGCTAAAGACCAGGACGCGGCGAACGGTTTGGATATGTTAGTTATGGCAAAACAGGAAGGCAGACTAGGGCTGGTTAACTGCGGTGGCATCGCCGCTCCTGCGCAAACGCCAATAACGCCTATTTCTGGACCGATACCCGGTGCCACCCCGAAGACCGGGACAACTCCCCCGTCCATACCGGCGCCACCCAAGCCCGAGACACCGAAAAAAGACTCGCCCGCAAAGCCCAACCCGGCATCACCACCGAATGGCGCAGATAGCACGACCGCTGGTCCTGCATCCACGGGGCGCAAGGATGCAAACATGCTCGAAGTTTCAAAACTTGGGCTACAGTTCATCCGCGTTTGGGAAAGCGGCAGCCTGACTACGCTGCACCTTAAGCCTTACAATGATAACAAAGGTTTCTGTACAATCGGTGTCGGTCACCTGGTCGATGGTAAAACCTCATGTGAGAAACTGAAGAGCCTGGGCAGCGCCAAGTACAAGGATATAGCGGATGGCATCACCGAAGACGAGGAAAATGCTCTTTTTGCGAAAGATGTGAAACGAATCGTGAACAGCACCTTGCCAAGCATTCAGAAACCCTTGCATCAGTATGAGTTCGATGCATTGATGAGTTTAGCTTTCAATACTGGCGGACTGACGAAATTTAAAAAATTGCTTGGTTACCTAAACACGGAGAATTACAGCGCGTGTTGTGACGAGTTCGCCGATATCACGAATGGGGGCGATAAAGGGTTGACTGACCGACGAAAAAAAGAAATGAAAATGTTCAGGAATAATATTTATGATGCCAAGCACTAAAGGAACTACGATGCGAATTTTTACAATCTTGCTATTGACGTGCACGCTTATAGTAAGCATGAACTCGCGGGCCGCCGGTCTAGAGGGAACTTGGAAATTCCAGCGTTCCGCAGATTATTTTGGCCGTACGCCGATCAATCAAAAACCAAAAATCTTGACCATTATTGTCCGTGCCGATGATGTCCGATTGTCGGATCAATGCGTGGCGCGCGTTAATCCTGAAAAATATTACTTCTCGGACGTGTTCCAACCGATGACCAAACAGGGGATCACGGACAAGCAACTCGACAGATTTCTTACAAAACAGTTCAAATTTGATCTGTCGAACACACGGATCGTTTATTTGCTGTCGCCCACGCCTGCAAACTGCGCGGGGCCGATGATGGAATTCTTTGCCGTCGATGATAAAATCCTCGTACCCATAGGGGTTACGTTTTATCTCTACACGAAGGCCGGGCCTGAAAATGCTTCTGCATTAACGCCCGCTGGCTCCTCGGATACCACAAGCGTCATGGGCTATAAAGCATCGCGTCTGCCGATCAGTGTGGAACGCTATCTCGAGAAGTGTGCACCAAAGATACTGGACGCTAAAGGCCGTCCAAGGACCAGTGACAAATGCGCACCGGATTTTTTCCCGTATGTGGCTGACCCAAGCAGTAACGACCCTATTATGAAACTTGTTGGAAATCACGATTACGCAAAAGGCGGCCAGGAATACACCAGTGGATTTTCGCCGCCATTCAAGCTGAAAGTTCCCGCAACGTTTCTCGTTTTCCCATCGATGAAAAATGTTGGTTTGATTCGTGTCGATGATCTCGAAGTTGTTCGCAACGAATCCCGCGATGTCATGAGCGGAGTCTACCTTTCTATCATTGACGGAAAGATTATTGATCAAATGTTCGGCTGCGATTTTGGCCCCGACTACGTGTGCGTTTCCGAAGGGCGGAAAGTGGCGAAGCTGACCGAAAGTGGCAAGTTTCAGAAATTGTATTGAGGAGTCAAATCTGGGACAGTTGTCCGAATCATGCTTATAATTTCAGGGCGCGGAACGGGCAAGAGGTGTTCCTGAAGGCTGAATCGCAATTGATTCTACACGGTTATGTCGCGCGCTCCGCTGAGTAAAAACTCTGCAGCGAAATTTGAGCGGTCCGGAGGACGGCTTCCACCTGCCCGGCCCAACCCTTGTAAGGCGTGGTCCGGAGAGAGGCAATCAGACAGGCGCACTTTTCTGGCTACTCGAAGAATCAACAGCAACAACCATTTTTTTTGGAGCAAGAAAACTTACGTTTTCCCGACTAGCATTTCTGGATTCGTTAATAGCGACGGACAAGACAGCTGTCCGGCCGTTCATTTCCTCGCAACTTTTTGGGTCAATTGGAACAATATCCGCTTTCAAATCGAGGAAATATGATATGTCCTGCTAAATTCGGCCCAATGTCGTTTTGAGTGGAACTTGACTCCGGCTACCATATCGGATTCCGCTGTGAATGCCTGATGTCGCCGTGACTCGCGGCCCGGAACGGGGTCAAGGGCGGGTTGCGCGAAGCGCGGCCTGGCGAAGCGAACCCTTGACGCCGTGCAGGGCCAATACGCTGGAGCATGGCCATCGATCTGGCATGCCGTGGCGATGGCCATGCAGACGCCCGGCGACGCTGTGCTCGTCCACAGCAATGACAATTGTTTTTGTGTGAGGAACCGCAATGAGTGTTGGTGTCGAAGCCCTGTTTACGTCTGCGCTTGGACTGAAGTCGCCGTGGGAGGTGGTCAAGGTCGAACTCGACACCGCCAAGCGGAGGATCGATTTCGAGGTGGCCTGCAACGCCAAGCAGTTGCCTTGCCCGGCCTGCGGCATGAACGGGCAAGGCATTCACGATAGGGTCCGGCGCGACTGGCGCCATCTCGATTTCTTCCAGAACGAGGCGTTGTTGCATGCCGATGTGCCGCGCGTCGATTGCGGCGCCTGCGGCAAGACGGCAACTGTGGAGGCACCGTGGGCGCGGCCGGGCAGCGGCTTCACACTGCTGTTCGAGGCGCTCGCCTTGACGCTGTGCCAGTCTATGCCGGTCGCGCACGCCGCTGGTCTGTTGCGTGTCAACGCGAAGCAGTTGTGGCGCCGGATCGAACACTACGTCGGAGTTGCACGCGCCCAAGAGGACATGACCGGGGTCGCCGTCGTCGGCATCGACGATTTGAGTTTCAGGCGTGGCCAGGACTATGTGACGCTGGTCCATGATCTGGAAGGGAAGCGCCTGCTGTTCATGACCGAGGGCCGCAAGCACGGCACCGTCATCGACTTCAAGGCCGACTTGATCGCGCACGGCGGCGATCCTGACGACATCAAACACGTCTGCATGGACATGAGCGCCGCCTACACCAAGGGCGTCACTGAGATGCTGCCCCAGGCCCAGATCAGCTTCGACCGGTTCCATGTGATTGCCTTGGCCAACGAGGCGATGGACGCCGTCAGGCGCGACGAAATGCGCGACCAGCCGCGCGTTGTGCGCGCGGCGATGGGGACGGACCGCAAGGCGCTCAAGGGCATGTTCTGGGGAATGCGCAAGGACCACGCCGACTGGAGCGTCGATCAGATCAACACGATGTACCGGCTGCAGCGCTCGAACCTCAAGAGCGCCCGCGCGTGGCGCCTGAAGGAGGGGCTGCGCTCGACTTACGCCGCCGGCGTCACGAGCAACTGCCCGCAACAGGCCGAGGACGCCTTGAAGAGCTGGATCTCGTGGGCACGACGCAGCCGGCTCGAACCATTCAAGAAGCTCGCCACCACGCTCAAGGAGCGCCTGGCCGGCGTAGTGCGCGGTATGCTCGATGGGCGCAGCAATGCCTATGTCGAGGCGATGAATGGCATGCTCCAGCAGGTCAAGCGGGCCGCGCGTGGATTCCGAACCGTGAAGAACTTCGTCGCCATCGCCTACCTTCGCATGTCCAAACTAAAGAACTTGCCGCGCAATCCGATGCAATCGGCCGCGCCGTTGAGATCTACCACTTACCGTGCCGGTCGTCCATTTCCACTGAAAACGGCATAGAGCCCTAAATTCTCATCTCGCATGGATTGCCTGCTAATCGCCGTTGCCGATGTCATCGCTGACCTGCGGATCATAGTCGGTTATTAAGTCCCACTGATCTAGCGTCAGTCCCGCAAGTATTTCAATCTCATCGCCTTCTTTCGCGTAAATTTGGTCTGAGCGACCGTGCAGATCGAGAACGCCGGCGACAACGCGTTTGTCTGCCAAGCGGGCTTTGTATGCAATCCGACCAAATTCGTTCTGCATAAACAAATCATGCACATCTAGCCGGTTGCTGAAGTCCTCGGGCATATTGGCCGAATACAGCGGCGGCATCTCGTAGTTCAGCTTTTCCGGCCCCATAAAACTCTTCTTGCCCGCATGGATGATAATCTTCCCAGGGCATTGCACAGTAATATTTCCACCCTCGATGGTAATATTTGCCCCGCCCGCTGTTGATAGGCTGATGCACTTTGCAGAGGCCCAGTCCACATGTGCGTTCACGCTCATCACCTTGATGTCCTCCCGGGCCTGCAACCGTAGAACATCGGCCTGTGCCTGCAGTTCGATCGCCCCTTGAGCAGCAATCATCTGCAAGCCGAGATCGCCCTCTCCCGGCTTCACCGCGCCGCCCAGCACGCCGATTGCCTGCCCGGTCTGCATGCGCGCCCGTCCGCCGGTGATGAACTGCATATCCGTGCCACTGGAAAGCGTCACGGTTTCGCCGTTTGCTAGTTGCATGCTTTGACCCGCGCTCACGCCAAGTCCCGCCTTGGCAGCGATTGCGATGACAGCATCGCTGAGGTGCGGTATTTTGTCCGCATCGGGGGTCGTGTTTTTCCCGCTTGCGTCGCTGCGGGCAGTGCCCAAGCTATCCTTGCCCACCATCCCGGAGACTGTCTTGAGCAAAGCCTTCAGCGGGGCGGCGCGCTCGTCCAGCGTGCTCTTGTTGGCCTTGGCAGCACCTGCGTGCGCCGCCAGCGCCACCGTCTTGTGGGTCGTGGCCGCCTGGCTGAACGTTTCGCCAAGCTTGACGGCTTGCTTGAGCATCGCAATCCCCGGCGCATTGTCCCCCACCGGATCACGGCTGGCAGCAGCGTGCGCCGTCTTGTAACTCGTAATCAACAACCCCGCCCCGGCCCGCACCGCACCGTA
>NZ_JAFCWX010000063.1:0-7349 GCF_049897805.1 Massilia sp. TWP1-3-3 | reverse complement strand
GCAGGGATAGTAAAAATCCATGCTGGGCGCCGCGATTTTAAGGTGATGTCAAGTGTTATTGTGAAAAAATCGATAATAATTTACTGAAGTGCACGCCCATCGCTAACTTGGGTGGATTGCGTTCACCACCCGTCGCATCTCCCCAGGCAGGCGTCACTGAAATAGCTTACAAGTAGCGACACGGCGCGTGGTTTTGGTTAGTGTTGAAAAAAATAGTGAAATTGCTAACATATTTTTGAGGCTGAGAAGGCGTCCGCTGACAATTAATAAAAATATAAGTTTTTGATGGCATGCAGCGATCATTCTAGGTAGTATTCTGGCAACTCGTAGTTTTATGTCACTGTTTCCTATGAAAGCTCCCATGCCAACTTGCAGTCAGCCTTTTTGCGGCAATTCCAAATACGTTACGCCAAGCGCAACATTGCCGTCCAGAATGCTCTTCCTCACGTTGATGCTTGCGTGTTTTACAGCCGCCGCCGAGGTACCGTACAGTGAACAGATCAAGCAGATTCAGGCGCCGGATGCGATCGCCAGGATCGGCGCCGATCTTTTTGGCGAAACGGTCAATCTCTATACGGGTTCGGTGGAGTTTCGCCAAGTTGATGTGAGTTTGAAGGGTAATAATGCCTTGCCGGTTGCTGTGGGGCGCCGCGTCGGCACCGGGTCCAGTGCACCAGCGGCGACAGACCGCCCCTTTGGCCAGTGGGACCTGGATATTCCGCACGTGCATGGTGTTTTTTCGGCGCGGAAAGGCTGGACAAGCGAGGGTGCGGCGAGCAATCGTTGCACCACGTTCGGAAGCCCGGAAGGCACGTCGGGCACGAGTAATGCGTCCTTTTGGGACGGCGATGAGTTTTGGGCCGGCAATTTTCTCTATGTTCCTGGCTCCGGTGAGCAGCAGATGCTGCTCAGGGACGGCGCCAACAACCGCTCGCCAAGTTGGCCGGCCGCGCCGACCCTTTATCCCGTCGTTACCCGCGACTTTTGGTCCTTTTCCTGCCTTCCTTCACTGAAGAACGCTTCAACAATCAAGAAGCGAACAGGGGAGGGGTTCCTGGCGATTTCACCAGACGGCACGAAATACCAGTTTGACTGGATGGTCGAGTACCAGGTTCCCAATCTGATCAAAAGCTTGGATTCTCCCAGCGTAGCGGCATCGCTTCAAATTATCGGTGCAAGCGATGCCGCTGAAACCGAGCAAATCCATGTCCCCACAGTTGATCAAAACGTCGTGGGAGTACTTGCCCGCAACGACGTCTGGATTCTGCCCACCAGGATCACCGACCGGTTCGGCAACTACGTCGACTATGTCTACGATACTGTTGTGCCGGAAAATCTAATGAGCATTACCGCGAGCGATGGACGATCGCTCACGTTGACCTACGTTCCGGGTGCTACCGGGCCGTCGCGCCAAATCCAGACCGTAAGCGAAGTGACGTCTAGCGGCACACGGACCTGGACCTACAACTACATCAAAACGGGCACTTTCGCCAGCGAAATCGAATTGGAAAAGGTGACGCTGCCGGATGCGTCGGTGTTAAATCTGTACGAGGCCAGATCCTTATTCCACCAAGTCCATTTTTCCGCTCCGCCTGGATGCGACGAGACGAGTGGCGGAGGTGGTGGCTTGATCGGCACCATGACCCATCCGTCGGGCGCCACAGGAATATTCACCTTAACCCCCACGCTGCATGGACGTTCCAATGTTGTTCGCGACTGCCGCCTTTCCAGCCCAAGCGGGGCTACCGTAGTCGAGGTGAACATGCGCCCGCGCTATTTCACCACGATGTCCTTGACCAAGAAAGAGATCACCGGGCCCGGACTCGAACCGAGCGCGTGGAGCTACGACTATGGGCCGGCGAACGCAAGCTGGGCGCCGTGCAACAGCCCGTGTGCATCCAACAAGGTTGTGACGGTTACCGATCCTTCAGGCGACAAAACGGTTCATTACTTCGGCAACAGAATTGACGAGACGGAGGGCCAGTTACAGCAGACAGATGTCTATGACGGCGACACGTTGTTGCGTAGCACTTACTTGACATACCAGCCGCCCGGCAACAATCCTTACCCTACCATATTGGGATATCAGACTACGTCAATCGGCGACGCCGACCAGTTGGGCCGACCGGCACCCTTGAAGCGCCGCGTCATTCGCCAACAAGGCGTCGATTTCATCTATGAAGTTAATGAGTTCGATTATTTTGCCCGCGCGAAGGACGTTACCCGGAAAAGCACGCCCGGGGCGACGCGCCGCGAGATCACCACCTTTTCTGATAATCACAACAAGTGGCTGTTAGGACTGGTTGAAAAGGTTTCGGAATACGGCACTGGGGTTGACATGGTCTACAACACGTACAACCCGACAACCAGCAATCTCGAAACTACTTCCAAGTTTGGAAAACTTCAGCAAACTTTTGCCTATAAGACAGACGGGACGATCCTTAGTAGCAAGGACGAGAAAAACCAGCTGACATCGTTTGGTAGCTACGTTCGGGGCATTCCACAGCTCATCACTTTTGCCGACGGAACCAACATCAGCCGAGTCGTCGATTCATTGGGCAATATCCGTTCGAGTACGGACCAGAACCTGCTCATGACCGGCTACCAATACGACGTGATGAACCGGCTGACGGAAATCGCGCCGGCGACGGGTGGAGCCGTTACGTGGAATAAAACGCTGATCGCGTACGCCCTGGTTCAAAGTGCAGAAAACGATTTGGCCGCAGGCCACTGGCGGCAGACCGTTTCAACCGGTAACGGCGTGGAGGTCGTTTTGTTCGACGCATTGATGCGCAGGGTACAAAGCTATAAATATGATCGCAATGATGAAGCTGCAACGTCGCGTTTTTCAAAGACTGTTTTTGACATCAATGGCAATCCCGTTTTCAACGCTTTCCCTGTCCGAAATTTTTCTGCGCTCGGTGGTGGCATTCGCACCGAATACGACGCGCTGGGACGTACGTTGGCTGTGCGAACCGATAGTGAACTGGGTGCCCTGAGTTCGACAAATACCTATGGCGCCAACTTTACGACCACATCATCAAATAACCGAAATCTTTCGACGGCATCGACTTTCCAGACCTTTGACGTGCCAAGCGAAGGCGCAGTGGCGAGTATTTCGGCGCCTGAGGGCGTGACCGTCGAGATAACGCGGGACGTCTTTGGTAAGCCACAGGCCGTCACGCGTAGCGGCGGTGGAAAGTCTGTGACGCGGCGCTACATCTACGACGCGAAGCATCGTTTGTGCAAAACTATGGAGCCCGAAACAGGCTCCACCATACAAGACTACGATCTTGCTAATAATGTCGCGTGGCGCGCCACCGGTCTTGCACTACCTTCCGTAAGTTGTGAACGGGAGTTTGTTCCCCCTATGAAGAGAATCTCATATGGTTACGACGCGTTGAACCGACTGTTGAAGACTAGCTACGGCGACATGAGTCCTGAGATTACCCGTAGCTATTGGCCGGATGGCCTCATCAAGACAAACAATTCGGGCGGGGCCAACTGGACGTACACCTACAACAATCTCCGGTTGAGCGAAACTGAAACGTTAGCGTACGCTACCAACACCTATACGCACACGCGTTCCTACGATGCCAACGCTTCACTCACACAGCTGAAGTATCCCGACAATTCCGCTGTCGCTTACAGCCCTAACGCACTTGGCGAGCCAACCAAGGTCGGTGCTTATGCCACCGGCGTGACGTACTACCCTAATGGCGCCATCAAGGGTTTTACCTACGGCAATGGAATTGTGCACAGCCTTACCCAGAACATGCGCGGCCTGCCTGAACGATCCAGCGATGCAGGCGTACTGAATGATGTCTATGCATTTGACTCGAACGGCAACGTGCAGTCGATCCTCGACGCACAGCAGGGCGTCACCAATCGTACGATGACATACGACGGTCTGGACCGACTGAAGCGGGTCAACGCGCCGGCCGTCTGGGGCGACGCCTTGTATGACTATGATGCACTCGATAACCTGACGAAAAGTAACCTGACCGGCGGCCCCGGCATTGCCCGTACGATGGTGCATCAATTCGATGCAGCGAATCGTTTGACTGGCGTTATCGGCACGGCAGGGTTTGCGTTCAACTTTGGCTACGACAGCCAAGGGAACATTAATCAGCGCGGCGCGCAGGCTTTCACTTTCGACTTGGGCAACAGGATGAAAAGTGCGGCCGGGCGGGCGACTTATCTTTATGACGGTCTGGGTCGAAGGATGAGCGTGGTCGGCACTAACGGGGTCAACCAGGTATCGGTGTACAGCCAATCGGGCCAGTTGTTGTACACGGCACCTACCGGCGGCGCAGGCACCAAATACATTTATTTGCACAGCCATCAGATCGCGGAGGTAAAGCCATGATTACCGCGCCCGTCAACTTCAAACTGGCCACGTTCATGTCGACGCTTGCTTCCAAATTTGCCACTTTCTCCGTCAGGCGTGCCCTGCCGCTTGCCATGTTGATGATCGGCGTCGGATTAAATTCTGCGCACGGGCAGGCAATCAAGGCAGGGGTGCCGAAGAAGGCTGTTGTACCGCCAAAGCCGACGATCGGCTTACCAACAATTCCATCGCTGCAAGTCACGTATTCACCATCGACTACGCTGGTCGCCGGTCAGCCTTACTCGGTCACATGGGTAAGCAGGAATGCAGAGGCGGTGGATTTCTATTGCACCGCATCTGGCACCGGCTATGCCGACAGTCAGACCCTCGGATTGTCCGGCACCATAAATGGGACGGCGAGCGCGGCATGGGTTGGATATCCATCGGACTGCACGTGGGTTGCAGACAACTCGGAGGGAGTTGTTTCCGTCAAGGCGACGTTGACCACGCAGGCTGCACCGTTGCCCCCCCCTGTTCCAGTGGACAACGCGCAGTTCATCTCCCAGGTTCCACCGCCGGCAGTTCTGATCCGGGGCCAGACCTATACCTATTCGGTCACGATGAAGAACACCGGGACCACGACGTGGTCTAGCGCCGGGACGAACCCATATAGATTGGGGAATTCATACGAATATATATGGGGCGTGGGCCGAATCGAACTTGCGTCGTCCGTGCCTCCGGGCGCTTTAGGCACTTTTAATTTGACCGTGACGGTCCCGGTTACCGCGCCCCTCGGGCCAAATCCATTTCAGTGGAAAATGTTGCGCGAAGGTGTGCAATGGTTTGGCGAGGCAACCCCGAACGTAGCAATCACAGTACAAGCACCGCCCCCGGAATTGGTAGACAACGCGCAATTCGTGTCGCAGGTCGCGCCGCCCTCTGTCCTCATACCTGGACAGTCGTACAGTTATTCGATCACGATGAAGAACACCGGGACCACCACGTGGACCAGTGGTGGAAATGCGCCGTATCGGTTGGCAACGGTAAATGAGTTTGCGTGGGGTGGCGCGCGGATAGAACTGGCCGGCCCGGTGCAGCCAGGCGCAGTAGGCACGTTTA
This sequence comes from Massilia sp. TWP1-3-3, assembly GCF_049897805.1. Classification (NCBI taxonomy): domain Bacteria; kingdom Pseudomonadati; phylum Pseudomonadota; class Betaproteobacteria; order Burkholderiales; family Oxalobacteraceae; genus Massilia; species Massilia sp. TWP1-3-3. The sequence continues at coordinate 1,900 of NZ_JAFCWX010000063.1, read as the reverse complement.
ACGTGTCGGCAACGGTCCCGCCCACAGAGGCACTTGGAACCAAGACGTTTCAATGGCGAATGGTGCACGAAAATGTGCAATGGTTCGGCGATACGACGCCGGGCTTAGCCGTTACGGTACAAGCGCCTGCATTGGTGGATAACGCTCAGTTCGTTTCGCAGGTGCCGCCGCCATCGGTCCTCATTCCTGGACAGTCGTACAGCTATTCGATAACGATGAAAAACATTGGGACCACCACGTGGACCAGTGGTGGAACTACACCACACCGCCTTGCAGCCGTAAATGGATTAGCATGGGGCAGCGCGGTGATTGAACTGGCTGGCCCGGTGGCGCCTGGCGCAGTAGGCACGTTTAACGTGTCGGCAACGGTCCCACCCGCAGAGGTACTTGGAACCAAGACGTTTCAATGGCGGATGGTGCGCGAAAATGTGCAATGGTTCGGCGATACAACGCCGGGCGTAGCCATTACGGTACAAGCGCCTGCATTGGTGGACAACGCTCAGTTCGTCTCGCAGGTGCCGCCGCCCTCGGTCCTCATTCCTGGACAGTCGTATAGTTATTCGATAACGATGAAGAACATTGGGACCACGACGTGGATCAGTGGTGGAACTACACCACACCGCCTTGCAGCCGTAAATGGATTGGCATGGGGTAGCGCGGTGATTGAACTGGCTGGCCCGGTGCCGCCTGGCGCAGTAGGCACGTTTAACGTGTCGGCAACGGTCCCGCCCGCAGAGGCACTTGGAAGCAAGACATTTCAATGGCGGATGGTGCGCGAAAATGTGCAATGGTTCGGCGATACAACGCCGGGCGTAGCCATTACGGTACAAGCGCCTGCATTGGTGGACAACGCTCAGTTCGTTTCGCAGGTGCCGCCGCCCTCGGTCCTCATTCCTGGCCAGTCGTACAGCTATTCGATAACGATGAAGAACATTGGGACCACGACGTGGACCAGTGGTGGAACTACACCATACCGCCTTGCAGCCGTAAATGGATTGGCATGGGGTAGCGCGGTGATTGAACTGGCTGGCCCGGTGCCGCCTGGCGCAGTAGGCACGTTTAACGTGTCGGCAACGGTCCCACCCGCAGAGGTACTTGGAACCAAGACGTTTCAATGGCGGATGGTGCGCGAAAATTTGCAATGGTTCGGCGATACAACGCCGGGGGTTGCCATCACGGTGCAAGCGCCGCCCGCATTGGTCGACAACGCCCAGTTCGTTTCGCAGGTACCACCACCCTCGGTTTTGACGCAGGGGCAGTCGTACAGCTATTCGGTGACGATGAGAAATGTCGGGACCACAACGTGGACGAGCGGTGGCGCGAACCCCTATCGCTTGGGTAGTGCCAATCTATTGGATAACACTACGTGGGGAACCGCGAGAATTGAACTGGCAAGTACCGTACTGCCTGGCGGGGTTGGCACATTCAACTTTACAGCGACGGTCCCTGCAACGGCCTCTTCTGGATTGGCCAATTTCCAGTGGCGGATGGTACACGAGATGGTACAGTGGTTTGGCGAGAACACGCCGAACGTTGTGATCACGATTCAGCGGCCACAGCTTCCTGGGCGTGTTGAATACATTCATACGGATGGCTTGGGTAGTCCCGTCGCGCGCACTGATCAAAACGGCGGGATCATCAGTAGAACGAGGTACGAGCCGTATGGTTATACGGCGGCGGGTGCAGTGCCGACGATCGGCTTTACCGGCCATGTCAATGATTCCGAGACCGGCCTTGTGTACATGCAGCAGCGGTACTATGATCCGGTAGCGGGCAGATTTTTGAGCATTGATCCGGTGGTGACGGATGGAAATACCGGATCAAGTTTCAATCGGTACGCCTATGCCAATAACAGTCCATACAAATACGTCGATCCTGATGGGCGAAACCCTGCCGCCTT
>NZ_JAFCWX010000062.1:0-8261 GCF_049897805.1 Massilia sp. TWP1-3-3 | reverse complement strand
CTGCGCGACCTGCTGCGGCTAATTGCCGGAAAGACCTATCGACATCGAGAGAATCGTTCGAAGCCCAGGAAGCCCGGCGTAAAACCACACAAGAAGATGACTCAGAAAAACTGTTGAAAGGTCTTAACTTGGGTGGATTGACTCATCACTGGGTATGACAAACTCTAAGATTTTTATGCAAAACCGGAAAAAAATATTTGGCCTTGTTTCTCTCATAACCTACATTTGTTCAGTAAGCTGCTCGGCTGTAGAAACGGCGGCGACCACTGTGCGTCCGCCAACTGCGGCGGAAATGGTGCCAGTGTCGGCTGCCGTGATTGTGGGTCATATTGAAAAATACGTTTATCGCAGTATCGATAAAAGTTCCGAAGAATATGCGGCAAAATTTAGAGAATCAAGCAAGTTGGATGTGTTGTACGCGGTAGTCAGAGTCGATGAAGTGATTTATCAAAACAAAACGGTGCCGAATATTCAGAAAGATACGATTATTCCAGTCAACGGACCACTCGGCGATATTAAGTGTAAGTTAATTGGAAAAAAAATGATTTTTATTTTAGAGACTTTTGCCAAGTCATATTCTAGGTTGAGCCTGCCGGAGCGTTATACGTCACGCGTTTCACCTACGGATTTAAGTGAACGAAATGAAATTGAATCGGCCGTAGAAAAAATAAGATCTTCGAAATAAGAGAGTTTAACGGGACACACGATGACTACTGTAATAAATCCAGACATATTAATACCTCCCACCATTTTTTTTAAGATACAATATTCGCCAGAACAAACGATTAGGTATTCGTTTGCAACGGCGTATTCTGCTGCGGACTTCGCAATTTGGCCTGCGGCGGAGAAGATCAAGTATCTTCAAGGGTTTTCTGTTTTTTCCAATGCCCAGAAGAATGCCGTAAGAAAAATTTTGGAACTCGTGGGGCAAATTACTAGACTTCGTTTTGTAGAGAATCCTGTTCCCACAAGCTCAACTGATATCCGTTTTGGTTCTATGACGATGGTTTCTGCCGGAGGAGTGAGTCTTCAATCTCCTCCATCCAATCACCCACAACCCGTTAATGACGTTTTTATATCGTCATATCCCTTGTGGAAAAGTGCCGATCTCGACCTAGGATTGGTGGCATTCCGCTCATTAACCCACGAAATTTTGCATGCACTTGGTCTAAGTCATGCGCCTCCGCCACTGACGCATGAAGATTCTGTAATGTCCGAGGCTAACGTTCCTGCCGGATTTGTCTTTGGCATTACCCCTTTATTGTATGACGTGGCATCTTTGCAAAAAATTTCCGGAAAAAACACAACTTGGGCTCGAACTAACAATATTTATCAGTTTGAGTCAACGCTCGGTATCGGAATTTTATCTGAGTTGCAACCATTTCAGATTCTTAAAAACCAAAGAAAAGTTATCTGGGACGCGGGCGGTGTCGATACCTTCGATGCTTCGACCTATACCGCTAGCGACAAGCTTTCCATATCCCTATTGCCCGGAACCCTTAGCTCGATTGGCGGGACGCGAAATATTGGCATTGCTGACGGAGCAATGATAGAAAACGCCAAAGGCGGGGACGGCAACGACACGATCATCGGCAATGATGTCAACAATGTATTAACAGGCAACAAGGGCGACGACGTTCTACAAGGAGGCAAGGGCAACGATACTCTTGACGGGGGGGAAGGTGACGACAGTCTGGAGGGAGGCGTTGGCGATGATCTTTTGATTGGTGGTGGCGGAACCGATACGATTATTGGCGGCGCAGGCAATGACACCCTCGATGGCGGCACCGGCACCTCTAAATTTGTATTTGCGCCAGCTAGTGGTACAGCCGGCAAGGAAACCATCAAGAACGGCAGTGCCGGCAGCACCGTCTGGGTAGGTGCGATACAACTAAAGAGCGCCGGTGCAAGCGGCATCCCTTTATCTACCACAGCGGCCAACACGTGGACGGACGGCGCCATTCAATACAATTTCATCCGCGATGCAAGCAATCCTCTTTCGCCAATCGGCACACTCAAGATCACCGGCGGGGCATTAGGCGCGGGTGAAATCAGCATCGAAAGCTTCAATTTACAATCCGCCCAAAGTACGACGGGTTACCTCGGCATTCAACTGGCAAAGGGTGTTGGCGTAGCGGCGAACATACCTGGGAATTCGTTCCTCTCCAATGGCTACGCTCCTGCTGACGGCACCGTTAGCACCACCGGTCGCGAGCAAAGCGTCACGTTTTATCTTTCCACACCGGCGCTCTTCGATACCGCGCTCTCCATCGCGGCCATAGGCGGCACCTCGCCCTCTCTCAGCCTCAGCTCGGGACTGCTGTCCTTATCGGGCGGCGCGGCAACGATCATCATTCCTGCCGGTGCCGACAGCGTCACAGTCGGCCTGGTCAATGGCGGTGACCTGAGCGCGGCTCAATCGATCAAATTAAGTGCCATCATTTCAGGCACTTCGCTCGCTAGCAACAGCGTCACGGTCAACTATGCTGCCGTCGCGCCCGCCATACCGGGGACGGCGATCGCCGGTGTGAACGGCACGCTCCCCGTGGCAGGGTCCTTCACCGCTGCCATTGCGCCCGTCACCTTTTATAAGCTCGACGGTGGCAACGACAAGATCACTGCCGGTACGGGTACGAACATTATTGCCGCCGACATTGTGGGATATACATTGGTCGACGGTAGCTTCAACATTGCCAACAGCACCGCCGGCGGGACATTCCCCACCGGCCTTGCCGGCGCGATCCAGAATTATGCTGCTGGCAATAACACCATCGTTGGCGGTGGCGGGCAGAACCTTATCGGCGTGGGTAACGGCAACAACCAGATTTATGCCCGCTCCGTTGCCTCGCTCGACATAGCCTTGAGCCAGCAGGCATTGGCAAGTGCGCGCCATGCGATCGGGGATTGGATCGCTGCAGGTGACGGCAACAATACCGTGGTAGGCGGTACCGGCGATGACCTCATCCTTGTTGGAGAAGGCAACAATATCATTGTTTGCGGACCCGGGCAGAACACCGTCTACAACGGTGTCATCAACGTCGGCAATACGTACGAATATTTAAAAAACGTCTTGCCGGGCGATATACACGGTTTCGACGATCAAAATAATCATCAGGGTTTCGCCCGTGGCAATCTCAACCAAGGCGGGCGCATCAACATGGGCAACGCCACGATTTATGGCGGCGCCGGCAACAGCGGCTATGAACTTTCGAACGGCAACAACTACCTCGTTGCATGCGGCGGCAACGACACGATTGTTGCGGGCCGCGGCAATAATACAATCTTCGGCGGCGGCGGCAACGACACGATCTGGGGTGGTGGTGGCAACAACTACATCAATGTTAGCGCCGGCGATAGTTTGATCGTCGGGCAGGGGGGCAATGTCACCGTTATTGGCGGTAGCGGTAACGACACCATGTGGAGCGGCGACAGCAATGACGGTTGGGCAACCTCGCAGACTGGCAACTCGTATTTGAGAGCCGGAACTGGCAATACCAGAATGTCTGGCGCCGGTGGCCACGACACACTCATCGGCGGCGCCGGCCGCGACACCATTCTCGCCGGTGCCGGCACGGAATATATTGAAGCGGGCAGCGGCGACACCGGCATCATGGGCGGTGCCGGTATTAACATGATCGTGTTGGGCAGTGGCAGGGACTCGGTCAGTGCAGGCTCTGGTGCAACGACAATTGTTGGCGGATCCGGTGTTGATCTGATCTTTGGTGGCTCGGGGACCAACGTACTGAGCGCGGGCGACGGCGGCACCGAGACGGATCCGACACAAGTGAGCGCCGGCACCGGTAACACCACAATCAGAGGCGGCGCGGGCATCAATCTGCTATTTGGCGGCGCCGGTACCAATGTTATTTATGCGGGTGACGGCGGCAACATCATTCGTCCGACGCAAGTGGTGGCAGGGTCGGGTGCCACAACGATCTACGGCGGTCTGGGAATAGACAATCTTGTTGGTGGCTCCGGCGACGACGTGATTTATGCCGGCGACGGCGGCATTTACGGTCATGCCACATGGCTGACAGGGGGCAGCGGGAATAGCACACTTGTCTCAGGAAATGGCACGGCTGCTTTTGTCGGCGGCTCAGGGCAAACGACTTACTTGATCAAAAGTGGGACCAATTCCATTGTCAGCAGTAGCGCACGCGATATCTTGCAGCTTGATGCGAATATCGGCGACGTGGAGGCCAGTCGGGTTGACTACATCGATGGCAGCGTAGTCAAGATTACCTTGAAAAATGGCGCCACTCTCACGATCGAAGACGGAGGCTTGAGTCAGGCACAGTTTGCCGATGGCAGCGTCGCTACGTTCGAGCAGTTGCTCGCGCCAACTTTCCGCGTAGGTGACGCAACCTATTCTTCTGTAGATAGCCAATTGAATTGGGTAGCGGGCGTTTTCAATGGCTTCGCGGCGATGATGGCAGGTGGAGCGCAAGCCGCACTGCCCCCGGTCACAATGTCCCTGACACTGACCGGCGACAACGACATCATTGGAATCGGCAGCAACGTTGACAACGTGATCATGGCCAATGACGGTAATGACACCTTGGTTGCGGGCACGGCCAACAATACGCTGATAGGCGGCGGCGCTTCCGACGAATACGACGTCATTGCCGGTACCGGCACAGTAACAAAGATTCAACGCAGCACTTACAACGATAAGATCATGTTCGTTGCCGGCACGCGTCTCGGCGACTTGAGTGCGACCACGGCAACAGGCGCAAACGGCGCCTTGATCGTGACGCTTCAAAACAATCACGGCGGACAGGTAATTCTGGAGGGCAATGTCTCAGAAATCGACAGTATTAACGGCATGCTCGACGAAATTGCATTTGACGACGGCAGCACGTCGACGCTGGGGCAATTGCTTGCTGCGCTGACGAGCGGTCCGACGGCGGCAACGTCTGCGGTAAGTGTCGTCCTGGCGAGTGGGGTCCAGAACATGACATTGGTGGGTGACGCAAACATCACGGCCACCGGCAATGCGCAAAGCAACGTGATAACGGCCAACAATGGCAACGATACCCTCATCGCCGGCACCGGCAATGCCACCCTTGTTGGCGGTGGCGGCACGGCGACCTATGTGGTCGGTCTGGGCAACGTCACAATCAAGAATAGCGGCAGTGCCGACACGCTGGTGTTCGGGCCCGAGATTTTGGAACGAAATCTGACGGCTACAAGCGCCGTGGTCAACGGCAGTACCGTAGTCACGATCGGCAACAGCGAGGCAGGCTCAATCACGATTGATGGCGGTAGTCTCAGCCAACTACGTTTTGCCAATGGAGATGTGGCAACTGTGAGCCAGTTGCTCGCTGCATCGTACACCTTGGGAACGACGACTTATTCGAAAGTGAATGCGACGGCGGGCGCGGGCGTGACCACGCTGCATCTGACCGGCAGCGCTGACCTCATCGGCACTGCGAACGGCTTAAGCAATGTAATCACAGCCAACTCCGGCAATGACACCCTGATTGCGGGTAGCGGCAACGATACGCTGGTAGGCGGCAGTGGCAGCAATACCTACGTGGTAAGAAGTGGCGCGCAAGTTACCACGATCATTGGAAGCAGCTTGCTGGACAAATTAAGTTTTGGTTCGGGCGTCACGCTTGCCAATTTGAGCGCGAGCGGGGCCAAGTTGAATGACGGATCAACCAACATCACGATCATCAATAGTATGGGCGGCGCCGTGGTGATCAATAGCTCCGGATACGCGCTCGACCGCCTTGTTTTTGCAGACAATGGCACCGCGTCTCTGGGGACGTTGCTGGCGCAAGCAACCAGCGGCAGCACGGCCGCAACATCCGCGCTGGACGTGGTAATGGGTGAGGGCATCCAGCACATGACGCTGACCGGCACGGCCAACCTGACGGCCAGAGGCAACAGCCTCGATGGTGTGATCAGCGCCAACAGCGGCAATGACACGCTGATTGCGGGCCGAGGCAATGACACCCTCATTGGCGGCAGCGGAGCGACAACGTTTGTGGTCAATTGGTGGGCGGGTGACGTTTTCATCAACCAAAGCGGCAATGGGGATACGCTGGTATATGGGGCGGAAGTCCTTGAGCGCGATCTGCTGGCTAGCAGCGCAGTTGTCAACGGCAATACCGTGGTGACGATTTCCAACGGTCCGGCAGCGACTGTGACCATCAATGGTGGTGCGCTGAGGCAGGTACATTTTGCAAACGGGGACGCGGTAACGCTGAGCCAATTGCTGGCGTCAGGATACACCGTTGGCACCACCTCCTATTCCAAGGTCGATGCGATCGCCGGGGCCGATATCACCACGCTCAGTCTGACCGGCAGCGCCAATATTACGGGTACCGCCACCAACCTGAATACGGTGATTCGAGCCAATAGCGGCAACGACACGCTGATTGCCGGAACCGGCAATGACACGCTCATTGGCGGCGTGGGTATCAATACCTACGTCGTCAGCAATGTGTCACGAACCACGACGATTAACGACAGCGGTGCGGCCGACACGCTCAGTTTTGGCCCCGGCGTCAAGCTTGCCGGCCTGATCGCGAATGCGGAAATGACGGGCAATGGCTCGATCAACATCAGAGTAGGATCGTTTTCCAGTTATATCAATGTCGTGATCAATACGTTTGGCGACCCACTCGACAAAATCCTGTTTGCGGACGGCAGCACCGCCTCGCTTGGCGCTTTGTTAGCCCAGGCAACCAGCGGTCCAACGAGTGCAACGTCGGCGGTCGATGTCATATTAGGGAGCGGCATACAAAACATGACGCTGACCGGCACGGCCAACCTGACGGCGACAGGTAACAACCTGAACGATGTGATCACCTCCAACCAGGGTAACGATACCTTGATCGCGGGCACCGGCAACGACACCCTGGTCGGCGGCAAAGGCGGAGCGACGACGTATGGCGTGAATCTGGGCAGCGGCGTGGTTACCGTAGCCAGCAGCACCAGTGCCGATACGCTGCAATTTGGCCCGGGCATCAGCGCCGCCAACCTGTCCGCCAAGACTGCGGTCGTCGCGAACGTTACCGTGGTGACGATCGCCGTGAGCGGCGGGAAAAGCGTCGTCGTCAAAGGCGGCGCCTTGAATCAAATCAGATTTGCCGACGGCGCCACCACCACGGTGAGCGAACTGGTCAGGCTGGGCGATATCCAGTCCTCGGCGATCAACGCTACGCTGGCTGGCGGCTTGCACCAACTAATTTTGACCGGAGCGGGCAATATCAGCGGCACCGCGAATGATTTGGATGATGTCATCATTGCCAACAGCGGCAATGACACGCTGTACGCCGGCAGCGGCAACGATACGCTGTATGCCGGCACGGGCAACAGCACGCTGGTAAGCGGGTCAGGCCACGTGACCATGGTCAGCGGCAACCCCACCGGCAGCGGCAGCGGCGCCACGACGTTTGTCGACAATGGACAGTTTGCCGTCGCCTCGCAAGACTACAATCCGCGCACCCAGCAAATCACCATCATTGGCGGGCCGAAGGACATTTTGCAGTTGGCGCCGAACATGGTGATGACGGAATTTTCCGTTCAGCGAAATGACGATAACTGGATCCTGCAGTACACCTCGCTGAACTACGGTTTCTACATCAGTTCCCAAGTGAACGTCAACGGACCATTGGGCTTTTTGGGCCTGCCGGACGGCACCGTCATTCCTTTCCTGGACTTTGTCAATGGAACCTATGTCGATGCGGGCATTCAGTACACCAGCGTCAGCACGACCGTCAAGCCTGGCATCACGAACATTGTCTTAACTGGCAGTAACAATATTGCAGTGACGGGGAATGACCTCGACGACGTGATCACGACCAGTTACAACCGGTCTACCTGGATTGCTGAAGCGACGGGCGTCGATACGCTCATCGGTGGTAGCGGAAACGACACTTTGATCGGAAGCAAAAGCACCGTGCTCATTGGCGGCAGCGGCGCCACGATGTTCCAGGGTGCCGGTACGGTTATCCAAAGCAGCATTAACGATGCGATCTACATCCCTGATTATATTTACACGAACTGGGGGCACACCTATGCCAGCGCCTTCATGGCCAAGATCCGAAGCGGGAGCCAGACGCCCGATGTCGTGCTCAAGGCCGACGGTTCCTTGAATTTGTATGTGACGGGAGATTACTACTCCCGACTCCTAGTGTAGTGCGTCATAAATAATAAGACTTATTATATATATGCATGTATCCTTGTCATATGGAGGGGAAATCATGCGTGTAGCGATGAAAGTTGAGTTGACGGAAGCGCAGCGTGGG
>NZ_JAFCWX010000061.1:0-8836 GCF_049897805.1 Massilia sp. TWP1-3-3 | reverse complement strand
ATCGGGCACACCTGCGACAAGGAGGGGATCGTACCTGGTCAGCTGACGTTGCACGCGGACCGGGGCGCCGCGATGCGCTCCAAGCTGGTCGCCGATTTGCTCGTCGATCTCGATGTCGTTAAAAGCCATAGCCGCCCTTATACGTCCGATGATAACCCGTACTCTGAAGCGCAATTCAAGACGATGAAGTATCGGCCAGGCTTCCCCGAGCGGTTCCATTCGTTGGACGAAGCGCGTGCCTTCTGCCAGAGGTTCTTTGCTTGGTATAACTATGACCATCGGCACTCTGGAATCGGCTACATGACCCCGGCCGCCGTGCACAACGACGTGGCAAAGATCATCTACGAGCAACGCGATCAGGTCCTGCAAAACGCCTTCTCGCGACATCCAAATCGCTTCAAGAACATCAACCCACGGCCCCCGGCACTGCCGACCGAAGCCGGTATCAATATGCCAAAAGCGACAATCCTGGGAGACGTACAGACTGAAAAAAGCTCCCTAAACTAATTGCGAAACCGGTCTCAAATAGTTTGACACGCTCCGGCCGCTCGCAATGGTAGTGTAGTCGGGTATCAAGCAATCAATACCGCATGCGAAAATGAACCCTAACATCAATCCAGTAATTGCCGTATCCGAAGTGAGACGTGAGCGTTATATGCCCGTCGATGGATTGCTGCGTCTGCTTGGATCTGATAAGGAAATTGAAAGGGCAATCGACAGCTACCTTCGGTATGCCGTCAGCGTACTGCCCCCTCACCGCCCCAACGGTAAGACGCTGCATCTTCATCAAGCTGCTACTTCGATTTGCAAAGTTGCTAGCGCAAGGCCAACCGCTACAACATTATTCGTATCTCTGCCCGAATTGTCGTCTGATTCCTAGGCTTGGCACAAGTGCTCGTGGTCCGCCGCGCCGGTCACGAGGGAGTATGAACTGGCAATGCTTACTCGAAAATTCAGACGTAAAAAAAGCGCCTTCCTGTACTCCAAATTCTTACTCCAACATCGAAGTAAGACTGGCAGGAAAACGCTTTGATTTCAAACACTTACATCAGCACCAAATTTCTGGCGGAGAGACGGGGATTCGAACCCCGGATAGGGTATAAGCCTATACACGCTTTCCAGGCGTGCGCCTTCAACCACTCAGCCATCTCTCCTGCATTACTTCTTCGCCTTCACGAAGCCGCATAGTATAGCAGAGATTCTTCAAGGCACCCGAGATTTTTCCGACGTCAGCCGGCAAGCTCGGCAACCTTGCGTTGCTTGATCTCCTTGTCGACCTGTCGTGCCAGCATCGCCGCAATAAAGGTCGTGCAGACAACGACGTAACCAACCTTTTCGAAGCCAAGCAGCTTGCCGTCCAAACCCGTACTGACCAGGTGCCCGGCCACGACCGCGGCAAGGCCGCCCGACAATTGCTGGATCGCCGCGCTGATGGCGTTGAACGAGCCGCGCATATGCATCTCGGGAACCGACGCAGACAGCGCCTGATACGGAATCATCCGCGAAAATATGCCAATGAACAGCAAGACATTGACGCACACCACCACTGCCAGCGGCACGGCGCGCAAGTGCGTGTAGGTGAGCACCATCACCGACGTCATGACGCTACCCACAAAAAACACGGGGAGCTTGCCGAACTTGTCTGCGGCCTTCCCAACCAAAGGCCCAACGAAAATCGCGCATAGCCCCGTGATCAAATAAATGGTAGGAAGGTCCTGGACGGCAATGCCAAGATTGTTGACCGTGAATACGCTGCTGAACGGCATGATCATGAAGCCACCCGTTGCCAGCAGCACCGTGGTGGCGAATGCGGGCAAGTGCCGCCGCTCGCCTACCGTGGCAATCAAGTGTCGGAAAGCATTCGTATCTTGTTTCCCTAAAAGATGGCCATCCACCGGGTTCAGGCGCCAGGCAACCACCAGCCCGCCCAAGGTGCCGATGGCAACCATCATGAAAAACGGTGCATGCCAGTCCCAGTGGTTCGACAAGTACAGGGCAATCGGTATGCCAAGCACCTGGCTGGCCGCAAATGCCGTTTGAATGATGCCCATTACCCGGCCCCGCAAATTGGCGGCAAACAGGTCGGTGGCAATGGCCAGCACGACCGAGCCGATCACGCCGCCAAACAAGCCGGTGACAATGCGCGCAGCCAGCAAGGACGCAAACGATTGTGCAAGACCGCACCACAAGGTGCCGGCCAAAAAGCCAACATAAAAGGAAAGCAGGATTTTTTTACGGTCGAAGCGGTCGGCATAGCCTGCCGCCAGGATCCCGCTCGCTCCGGCGCTAAATGCGTATGCGGAAACGATCATGCCGAATTTGGCCGGCGTGATCGCCAGCGCAGGCATGATGAGCGCGCCCAGCGGCGCCATCACCATGAAGTCGAGGATTACCGCGAACTGGAGGAAGGCCAGGAGACCGGCAACAAATATTTGGTAGCGGATAAATACCGCCGGCTCAAGGGCCGGCGTGGAGGCGGGTGGCGTAGCAAGCATGCAGCATTGCTAGGTTTGCCAAATGCCGGAATGTTACGCGGAAAACCGTTTTTGCGTGCGCGACCCAAGCGGTCCACACCCTGCTCCTGCAGTGAAAAACAGGACTAGGGCGTAACCTCTAAAGAAGCTTAGGATGCCTCCTTCAGCTGCTCCAAAATGGCAGGATTTTCCAGCGTAGAAATATCTTGCGTGATCGTCTCGCCCTTGGCCAGCACGCGCAGCAAGCGCCGCATGATCTTGCCGGAACGCGTCTTGGGCAGGTTGTCGCCAAAGCGAATTTCCTTTGGCTTGGCGATCGGCCCGATCTCCTTGGCCACCCAGTTGCGCAGCTCCAGCGCCAGCCGCTTGGCTTCTTCACCCGTCGGCCGCGCCTGCTTGAGCACCACGAACGCGCAGATCGATTCGCCCGTCGTGTCGTCCGGCTTGCCCACGACCGCAGCTTCGGCGACGATCGGATTGGCCACCAGTGCCGATTCGATTTCCATCGTCCCCATGCGGTGGCCCGAGACATTGAGCACGTCGTCGATGCGCCCGGTGATGGTGAAGTAACCGGTTTCCTTGTTGCGGATCGCGCCATCGCCGGCCAGGTACATGCGCCCGCCCAGTTCCTCCGGGAAGTAACTGGTTTTGAAGCGCTCGGGATTGTTCCAGATGGTGCGGATCATCGACGGCCATGGCCGCTTGACGACCAGGATACCGCCCTGCCCGTTCGGCACATCGACACCCGCTTCGTCGACAATTGCGGTCATAATGCCCGGCAACGGCAAGGTGCACGAACCCGGCACCATGGGCGTGGCGCCCGGTAGCGGCGTAATCATGTGGCCGCCCGTTTCGGTCTGCCAGAACGTGTCGACAATCGGGCAATTTTCGCGGCCGATATTCTTGTAGTACCACATCCATGCTTCCGGATTGATCGGCTCGCCGACCGAACCAAGCAGGCGCAGGCTGGACAAGTCGTAGTTCTTCGGATGCACGTCCGGGTTCACGTCAGCCGCCTTGATCAGCGAGCGGATCGCCGTCGGCGCGGTGTAGAACACGGTCGTCTTGTGCTTGGCGATGGTTTCCCAGAAGCGCCCCGCATTCGGGAAGGTGGGAATGCCTTCAAACACGATTTGGGTTGCGCCCACGGCCAGCGGGCCGTAAGCAATATAGGTGTGGCCGGTCACCCAGCCAATGTCGGCGGTGCACCAGAACACGTCGCTCGGCTTGATGTCGAACGTCCACTTCATCGTCAGCGCCGCCCACAGCAAATACCCGCCGCTGGAGTGTTGCACGCCTTTGGGCGTGCCGGTCGAGCCAGATGTGTAGAGGATGAACAGCGGATGCTCCGCGCTCACCCACTCCGGCTCGCATTCGGCCGGCTGGTTTGCCAACAGCTCGTGCAGCCACAGGTCGCGCCCTTCGGTGATCGGAATGGCGCCGCCGGTGCGCTTGTAGACGATCACGTCCTTGATGGTGGTGCAGCCGCCCAGCGCCAGCGCTTCGTCGACGATGGTTTTCAGGGGCAGGTGCTTGCCGCCACGCAGTTGTTCGTCGGCGGTGATGACGGCGACGGCGCCGGCGTCAATGATGCGCTCCTGCAGCGACTTGGCGGAAAAGCCGCCAAACACCACCGAGTGCGTGGCGCCGATGCGCGCGCACGCTTGCATGGCGGCCACGCCTTCGATCGACATCGACATGTAGATGATGACGCGGTCGCCCTTTTTAATGCCGCGTGACTTCAGGCCGTTGGCGAACTTGCAGGTCTTGTCATACAGTTCCTGGTAAGTGGCGCGGGTGACCTGGCCGTCGTCGGCTTCAAAGATGATCGCGGTGCGTTCGGCGTTGCCGTTCTTGAGGTTGCGGTCGAGGCAGTTGTACGACACGTTGAGCTCGCCGTCCTCGAACCACTTGTAGAACGGCGCGTCTGCTTCGTTCAGGGTCGACGTGAATGGTTTGTGCCAGTCCAGGTTTTCGCGCGCCAGGCGGGCCCAGAAGCCTTCGTAGTCGGTTTCGGCTTCCGCGCACAGTGCGTTGTAAGCGTCCATGCCGGATATGGCGGCCTGAGCTACAAAGGCGGGCGGCGGCGCAAAGACGCGATTTTCCTGCATACCGTGATTTTCCTGACTGATGTCGGTGCTAGCCATGCTTGTCTCCTGAGTGTAATAATTTTATTAACAAGGTAGCGCGTAACGCTTACTGTCGCCTTACAGGCATGAAAAGCCTGGGCTCTCTTGTCGATGGTACAGCATCACTCCTGTGCGGGCAGAAGTATAGATCTTGACGATTTTACCAATGTTTCACTTTCCAGTTTGTGGCTTGATCCAGATCAAAGATTGGTCAACTTTGCTGGCTCAGCCGCAGTGCAACAAAGCTCGGTTAAAATGATGCATCACAATTTTGCCTGACTGCCGGAGCTATTCATTCATGTCTGACCCTCTTTTGCCGACCACCCCTCCCAAGCTTACTCCGCTCAACAACCTGATCTTCATGAGCCGCTGGCTGCAGTTGCCGCTCTACTTGGGCCTGATCCTGGCGCAATGCGTGTACGTATTTCATTTCTGGGTAGAACTCAAGGATTTGATCGGCGCAGCGATGGGCAATGCAGCGGCATTGCAGCACATTTTCGATGCCGTCACGGTGCCGGGCGCCGTGCGGCCTACCAAGCTCAATGAAGCGACCATCATGCTGGTGGTACTGGGCCTGATCGACGTGGTCATGATTTCAAACCTGCTGATCATGGTGATCGTGGGCGGCTACGAAACGTTTGTCTCGCGCATGCACCTCGACGGCCATCCGGACCAGCCGGAGTGGCTTTCGCACGTGAATGCCTCCGTGCTCAAGACCAAGCTGGCGATGGCCATTATCGGCATCTCGTCGATCCACCTGCTCAAGACTTTTATTAATGCCGGCTCCTACAAGAGCGAGGTGATCATCGCGCAGACGGCCATTCACGTCGTGTTCCTGCTCTCGGCCCTGGCGATTGCCTATACCGACCGCATCATGATCGGCACCCAGAACCAGTCCAAAAACAATCACTAAGAGAACGCCATGACCGTCATCAAGCAAGCAGACCTGATCGAATCCGTCGCCGCAGCGCTGCAGTTCATCAGTTACTACCACCCGGCCGATTACATTCAGCATCTGGCGCGCGCCTACGAGGCCGAGCAGAGTCCCGCGGCCAAGGACGCCATCGCGCAGATCCTGACCAATTCGCGCATGTGCGCCGAAGGCAAGCGCCCGATCTGCCAGGACACCGGCATCGTCAACGTGTTCTTGAAAATCGGCATGGGCGTGCGCTTTGAAGGCTTTACAGGCAGCGTCACCGACGCCGTCAACGAAGGCGTGCGCCGCGCGTACAACTTCGACGACAACAAGCTGCGCGCCTCCATCGTGGCCGACCCGCAATTCGAGCGCAAGAACACCAAGGACAACACGCCGGCCGTGGTCCATATGGAACTGGTTGAAGGCAATACCGTCGACGTCAAGGTCGCTGCCAAGGGCGGCGGTTCCGAGAACAAGACCAAGTTCGTGATGCTCAATCCTTCCGATTCGCTGATCGACTGGGTCATGAAGACCGTGCCGCTGATGGGCGCCGGCTGGTGTCCGCCGGGCATGCTGGGCATCGGCATCGGCGGCACCGCCGAGAAAGCCATGCTGATGGCCAAGGAAGTGCTGATGGACGACATCGACATGTTCGAACTGAAGCAGCGCGGCCCGCAAAACAAGACCGAAGAGCTGCGCATTGAGTTGTGCGACCGCATCAATGCGCTGGGCATCGGTGCGCAAGGCTTGGGCGGCCTGACGACCGTGCTGGACGTCAAGATTGCCATGTATCCGACCCACGCCGCGTCCAAGCCAGTAGCGATGATTCCCAACTGCGCCGCCACGCGCCACGGCCATTTTGTGCTTGACGGCTCGGGCCCGGCCTACATGGAGCCGCCGGCGCTGTCCACCTGGCCCGACGTGCACTGGACGCCGGACACGGAAAAATCGCGCCGCGTGGACTTGAACACGCTGACCCGCGAAGAAGTCGCCTCGTGGAAACCGGGCCAGACCTTGCTGCTGAACGGCAAAATGCTGACCGGCCGCGACGCCGCCCACAAGCGCATCCAGGACATGCTGGCCAAAGGCGAGCCATTGCCGGTCGACTTTACCAACCGCGTTATTTATTACGTGGGCCCGGTCGATCCGGTGCGCGACGAAGCAGTCGGCCCGGCCGGCCCGACGACCGCTACCCGCATGGACAAGTTCACCGACATGATGCTCGAGCAAACTGGCCTGATCGCCATGATCGGCAAGGCCGAACGGGGCCCGGCGGCCATCGAATCGATCAAGCAGCACAAGTCGGCGTACCTGATGGCCGTGGGCGGCGCCGCTTACCTGGTATCCAAAGCCATCAAGAGCGCAACCGTGCTCGGCTTTCACGACATGGGCATGGAAGCGATCTATGAATTCGACGTGACCGACATGCCGGTCACGGTGGCGGTCGACGCCAACGGCACCTCGGTCCACAACACGGGGCCCAAGGAATGGGCGGCCAAGATCGAAGCGCTGAACATCCCCGTCATTGCCGCCTGATCCATGACGAGCGCCTCGCCTTTGCTTGACGCCCCGATCGGCGTGTTCGATTCGGGCGTGGGCGGGATGTCGGTGCTGCGCCATATCCAGGCGCAACTGCCGCATGAAAACTTGATCTACCTGGCCGACACCGGCTATGCGCCCTACGGCGCCAAGCCGGAACACGTGGTCGCCGAGCGTTCGCTGGCAATCGCGCAGTTCTTGGTCGGGCAGGGAGCCAAGGCGCTGGTGGTGGCTTGCAATACCGCCACCGTGGCGGCGATCAAGCTGTTGCGCGCGCATTACCCCAACCTGCCGCTGGTGGGCGTGGAACCGGGCTTGAAACCTGCCGCAGCTGCCAGCCGCAACGGCCAGGTCGCGGTGCTGGCCACCGATGTGACATTGGCCGGCGCAAAATTCCTGCTGCTGCGCGACCAGGTCAGCAACGCCAGCGGCGCCAAGTTTCTGCTGCAGGGTTGCCCGGGCCTGGTCGACCAGATCGAGCTTGGCGAATGCGATTCCGGCGCCACGCGCGTCATGCTCGAAGGCTATCTACTTCCGCTGCTTGCCAAGGGCGTCGACACGGTCGTCCTGGGCTGCACCCACTACCCTTTTGTGCGCGCCAGCATCGAAAGCATCTTGGCCAAAGCCGGCCGGCACGATGTGGTGCTGATCGATACGGGCGACGCCGTAGCGCGCCAGCTGGCTCGCCTGCTCGCTTCAAACGCGTGCCTGCGCCCGGAAAGCGGCACGCCGGCCACGCTCAAGGCATTCACGACGGCAAGCGGAACTGCGCTGTCGGCGGCGTTTTCAAGCTTGCTTGGACTGGTTCCCGTGGTAAAAGAGCTGCGAATCGAAAAAGATTTGGCAATTCCGGACGCGCACTAGCATTTTGATTTGCCAGTTGCCGACAAAGTTTGTATAATCGCTA
Organism: Massilia sp. TWP1-3-3; assembly: GCF_049897805.1. NCBI lineage: Bacteria > Pseudomonadati > Pseudomonadota > Betaproteobacteria > Burkholderiales > Oxalobacteraceae > Massilia > Massilia sp. TWP1-3-3. The sequence continues at coordinate 871 of NZ_JAFCWX010000061.1, read as the reverse complement.
GCTGTCTGGGAAGCATACGGACAAAATAGTAAATCAGTGGTGGCTGTAGCTCAGTTGGTAGAGTCCAGGATTGTGATTCCTGTTGTCGTGGGTTCGAGCCCCATCAGCCACCCCAAAAAATTTGTAGGAAACTAAATGGTTACACGCTTCGGCCTGTAGCCATTTTTGTTTTTTCGGAAGATGAAATGCTTTTTTCGGAACATCATTGGTGCAACGATTGCTTTTTAACTGGGAGTTTGCGCACTGGGATAGTTGCTTTCAGTTCCCCTTTTCGTTGGAGCCGTCCGGATCGCGGGCGCCGAAGCACTAGTGCTTCGGCCGCACGGCCGTAGCCGCTTCGGGTTCTTCAATGCGCTTCCAACACGACACCGCCATCCCACTTCGGGGCGGCTCTGTCGCACAGCTACCAGTTGGGCGAACGCCAGCCCATGGCGGTGCCGCGGCCGGATGGAGAATTTACGGTCTTTCAAGCAGCGACGATATTGAAGCGTGTGGCAGATGCGCCGAAACCGCTAGCCTTGTTCAGCTTGACCGGTCTCTTGACGCTGATTTTTGGCTTTGCGCGGTCGAACAAGAGCACTGCCTTCCCCGAATTGAGATGGCGCGACATGTAGATGAAGCCATCGACCATGGCCGGATTTTTGAATACCGCCAGTGCCCAGAGCTGCGTCATGTCATACAGGTCGTGACCCGCTAGCCTGAATTTTGCATAAAAAAGGGCAAGAATGCCGTAAGTGATTGATAAAATGTGAGTTATCTGGAAACACAGTTATCGACACGAACGCCACCTTGCCCGACATGAATTCTACCTCAGAGCAGCTCCGTTTTGCATCCATTCCCGCTCACAGCGTTCGCGCCGATTTCGCCGGAG
>NZ_JAFCWX010000060.1:0-8923 GCF_049897805.1 Massilia sp. TWP1-3-3 | reverse complement strand
AGGAAGCGCGCGGCCACCTGTGGCGCGGGCGGTCCACGCTGCGCACGCTGCGCGCCGGCACCCGCTTGACGATCCTCGATGCACCGCTTAAGCAACTGGGCGAAGCGGCCCCGTTTGCCGTGCTGCGCGTGACCAGCGTGGGCGTAAACAATTTGCCGTCGCCGGCGCAGCAGGCCTTGGCCGAGCTGTTTGGACCGATACCGGAGCTGCTGCAAGAGATCGTGCGCGGCAAGGAGCCGGAGGAGTTTGCACTGGTGGTCGCGCAGGCGCGCAAGAGCGGTTATGCGAATTATTTTGAAGCGGTGGGGGCCGACGTGACGTGGCGCCCGCAACTTGAGGGCAGCGACGGGCGCGGCCACCATCGCCCGACGGCGCCGGGCGCGCAAAGCGCGATCGTGGTCGGACCCGATGGCCATGACCAGGCCAGTGGCGCCGACGAATTGTATTGCGACCGGCTGGGACGGGTGCGCATCCGCTTTCACTGGCAGGACAAGGGTGACGCCACTTGCTGGGTGCGCGTTGCGCAGCGCTCGGCCGGGGGCGGAATGGGGAGCCAGTTCCTGCCGCGTATCGGGCAGGAAGTGTTCGTCCAGTTCCTCGAGAACGATATTGACCGGCCGATCATTGTCGGCGCCTTGTACAACGGGCAGGGCGAGGGTGGTGTTGCGCCTACGCCTGGCGGTGCGGCCGAGGGTGAAGACCAGTCGGCGCGCTTTGGTCCCGCGCACGACCATGCGCCTTCTGCGCAGGGCAACGTGGCCGGTGGTAACAGTCCGTTGTGGCACGGCGCATCTGCGGAGTCGAAAGGCCATCGCAACGGCGCCGCACAGTGGGGCGTGCGCAGCAAGGAGTTTGGCGCAAACGGCTACAACCAGTTGCTGTTTGACGACACCGATGCGCAGGGGCGCATTCAACTCAAGAGCAGCCACGCGGGCAGTGAGCTCAATCTTGGGCATCTGGTGCACGGCGCCGATAACTATCGCGGCAGCTTTCGGGGCAGTGGGGCGGAACTGCGTACCGATGCTTACGGTGCGGTGCGGGCCGGGGCGGGGTTGTTAATTACGAGTTACAAGACGGCGCACGCTGCTGCTAGTCGCGATCCGGTGGGGGACAATGCGCCGGGGATTGCGATGCTCAAGCAAGCCGTCAAGTTAGGCGAAACGTTCAGCCAGGCGGCCACGACCCACAAGACGGTGGCGCTGGCCGCGCATGCGGGCGCTGCCAAGGCAAACGAAAGCGTGCTTGACGAGACCGCGTCGCCCCTGAAGGCGATGATGGTAGCCGTGTCAGGGATGGTTGGCAACGACACGCTTGCCAGTGCCAAGACTGATGCTGGTGCCAAGACAACTGCAGCTAGCGATGGGAAGGTGCCGCATGCAAGCGACGCGATCATCGCGATTGCGGCGCAGGCGGGCCTGGGCGTCAATGCCGGGCATAGCGTGCAACTGGCGAACGGCGAAACCGTCACGCTGGTCAGCGGGCAGGATACGCAGTTTATCGCGGGCGGGCAGATGCGGATGCAAACGGGGCAGGCTATCGGGGTGCTTGGAGGCGCGGTGAAGTGCGGCGAGGGCAATCTTGGCTTGCAGTTCATTGCGGCGAAAGACCCGATTACAATCGAGGCGCAGTCCGACGTCGTTAATGTACAGGCGCGCGACGTCGTGAGCGTCATGAGTGCGAACGCACACATTGATTGGGCGGCGGCAAAAAGTATTAGTTTGTCTACGGCGGGTGGTGCGAACATTACTATCGATGGCGGCAATATTACTGTGCAGTGTCCAGGGAAAATTGCCATTCACGCCGGTAGGAAGAGTTTTACCGGCCCAGAAAAACTGAACTATACTCTGCCAGTTTTCGGCAAAAGTGTTTGTAAGAATTGTTTAATGGAAGCAATGCGCTCAGGTGCACCAGGAGTGATTATCTAATGGAGTCAATACAGAATTTGATTGATTGGACGCATTCCGTAGCCGCTCGTGGTCAGTATGCGTATTTGCTCATAGATGGCGCCCAACATGAAGACAGTCACCTTTGGCTGGAACGCCGCAATATTCATTATGTTTCGCTATTTGATGGCACGGATCAGGCAGCGCTGCGCGGGATCGCGCCTTTGCTTGTCCCTTTGAACGAATGTCACGACGGCATGACGCAAAACGTTTGGAAATGGGCACTCGACCTCGGAGCCCGCGCCCCCTGCCTCAGTTGGGCGGAATGTTCACTGCCGCTTAATCAATTTATAGTACATCTAGGCCATTTCCACAGCATCGGCCTCAACGATCGCCAAGTTATGTTGTTACGCTGGTACGACACTCGGGTCATGCCGGTATGGTTCGCGTGCTTGAGTGATTCTCAACGAGACATATTTACTGCGGGCATGTTCAGTCTCAAATTTCTTGATCGTTTCGGTAACGCCACGCTTCTGTTCAGCACGCACGTACCGAAAATCTGTTTCGTTGGTCCATCCTTTGGTGAACAATTACTCACATTGGATGACGCGCAGTTCGCAATGTTGATGAATGCGAGCGAGCTCGACACGCTGATTAAACACATTCGTAATGTAATTTCAGATGAAGTCAATTTGGTTTCGAATAAAAAACTATATGAGTTCGTCGGGAATTATCAAGCGATTGCTTCAACCGCCGGTATTAATGATTTAGATCGCCAGACACAAGTCGTGCTGCTCGCCCTTTATACATCCGGAAAGGGTATTGAGCACCCCTTATTCCAAAGTGTACTGAAGTCCCCTCCTTCCAATATAGACGCGTTTCATGCTTTGATTGCCTCTTTGCCGGATGCCGTTTGGATGGCAGGACCGCCGTTATGGGATTTTGGAATGGAAAAACCAGTTTTTCCGTTGAAGTTTGATGAATATGAAAGCTAGTTATCATCTAACCTGCTGTGTGTTGTTTTTAGTGATCGGGTCGATTACCGGAGCGACATGTAACGCGACTTCTCTGAGTGCATTTAATTCGGCGCCATCTACTAGATCTGCACCGGATCGCTTGGTTGGTCCACTGATCGAATACATTCGACAGGTTATCAAGGATGAAACCGATCTAGTTCCGGTCAAAACATTACATGACTTTGTTGCGAAGTACCAGTTAATTGCTATTAAGTCGGGCGTAACCGATATTGACAGGCAAGCCCAGTACGTCCTGTTAGCGCTGTATACCACGGGCAAAGGTGTGGAGGACCCACTTTGTATCAGTCTCATGGCACATCCGCCCAAAAGTCTCGACAATTTTCACGCTGCGATCAATAACTTGCCAGCGCGAGTCTGGGCAGCGGGACCTCCTTTATGGGAAACAGCCTCCATCCAAAAACCTCTCAGGTCGGAAATAAAAAGATGAGTTCATCATGTCTGAAACTGCCATTGCTGATTTTAGTTGGCGTGACGTTGCTGAGTACGGCTTGCGCAAAGCAGACCGCTAGCATAAGTGCAAATTTAATGGCCTATAATCATAGTTTAAGCGGCGTAGCCTCATTCGAAGTCTCTCTAAGTAATGGTTCCACTGTGCAGGCCGGTTACATCGCTCCCGGGGCAGGCGGAGGCTCTCATACTTGCTGCATTATGTTGCCTGTGGCTTGGACCCCAACGTTAACGGCGACCGTCAGAAAAGTTTCTACTCGTAATGGCCAGGAACAGACTTTCGTTCAAAAAGTGGCGATTCCCCGCTACGACGGGTCGCTGCCAAATCACCTAAGCGTGCATTTCCTTAATGATGACAGCGTCAAGGTATTTATTACGGACTACCTGCTAGGTCATCAGAAATATCCACTACGGGGGAAGGAAGCCGAAATGGTACCGGGGGTTCCTCTTGAAATACGGTGGAAGTAATATCGTGAATTGTTGGCGTTCTCCATCTTTTTTGGAAAAAAAATGACGATTGTATATGCGGGTCGACCTGTACCTTTCGACGGGAAAAGAAGGTTAACTGGTAAGGAAGCGGCGCAACGCGCAAAGGCGATGGCATGCCTTCGCTCAGCCGATGGCCATTGCAAGGGGCAGTTGAACGTTGGCGTGTTTTTTGACGGCACGGGAAATAATGAGGCGTGGACGGAAGATGGTTATAGCAAATCGCAACGTGCCCGTAATAAGCATAGCAACGTAAGCAGACTATTTGATGCTCACTTAGATGATACCAAAATGGGATTTGTAAAAATCTATGTGCCGGGTGTCGGAACACCTTTTAAGGAAATTGGTGATACATGGTCATGGCGAACGTCAAATATAGGTAATGGTTTTGCGCTCATGGGTGCTGACCGAATTAATTGGGCAATAGCCTCAATATTTAAGGCTCTCCATGAGTATTCGACCGGCCAAGTGACGTCTGCCTTTACCAATCTCGCTAAAAGTTTAATGGTTATGGAGATGAGCCAAGAGAATCTACTGCCTGGCGACAGAGAGGGGCAAAAGCGTTGGCGAATGTTGACGGCCGTTGAGGAATATGTGGCTGCCGTATTACGAAAGCCTGGCAATTTGCAGGTTACGCAAATGAATATTTCAGTATTCGGTTTTTCCCGCGGGGCGGCGCAAGCGCGAGCTTTCGTTCACTGGCTTAATCATATCTTTGATATTGATGGAGATGGCTTTGAGATTGCGGGTGTGCCTGTACGAATCAGTTTCTTGGGGATTTTTGATACGGTTGCAGCAGTCGGAGTTGGAGATGTTACGCCAGTTACCTTTGGTCATATGGCTTGGGGGAAAGATACGCAAAGTATTCATTCATCTGTCCAAGAATGCGCTCACTTTATCGCTCTGCATGAGCAGCGCGGTAGTTTTCCTCTGGAGTCCGCGACTGGCTCTGGGAATACGGGTTATCCGGGTATGCACTCTGATGTCGGCGGTGGCTATTATCCTGGTGAGCAGGGTAAATCGATGCCGACCAAGGTAAATCCTTCACCCCATCTGTCCCAAATTCCGCTGCTTGATATGCATTTTGCGGCATTGAAAGCAGGGGTGCCGATGAGGACCATCGAACAGATTCATGGCGAACCCAACATTGCGGCTAGCTTTTCTGTGGATCCGAATTTACTGAAGACCTACAATTCGTGGTTGAGCACCTCGGGCATTAACGGAGGCACCGTCAAAGAATTTACGCAGGCACATTGCCGTCAGTATCTTCGATGGCGAGGAATGATGCATACAACCCTTGGCAAAAATGTTGCAAAGCAGGATTTTTTCAAAAGGGCGAATCCTGGCGATCAGAAAGATTTGGAGGAGGCTGATACTGATTTAGGTGTTATGCTGCAATCCTGGCGTGAACGCCGCGAAGCGAATTCAACGGTGGCAGGCCGCATATGGCAAACGAGTAAAGAAGCGTTGCGTCACTTAACTCCGGTGTCAATGTATTTCGTAGACCGGCAAGATCCTCTTAGTGCGCACGAGGAAAATTTCTTCCATATTTTTTTTGAAGGCGATCTTCCGCCGCCGGCAAGTATCGCGCTGTTCACAGAATATGTCCATGATTCGCGTGCCGGGTTTCGTATTCTAGGGAACCATGAGCCGCTGTGGTTGACCGGTGGATATGCTCGTTTTCGTAATGTCTTTTTGCAGACTCCAACTGACGCCCGGCTTTATTCTGCCGCAAACGAATCTCTCAAGCAAGTGAAAGGGATTGCCAATTCCACTGTTGACTATTTTCAACGTTTATATTCTTCTGCTTTAAGTAATTATAACGATGTTAGGTTAAGAATAGAGCAAGGCGCCAAGAAGGTTCAAACGAAAGCCGAGGAAGCGCGCTTGGCCGCAATTGCAAAAGCAGAACATTTTAAGTCTGCAGCGGAGAAGACGGCAAATCAGGTCAAGAATGCTGCAGTTGAGACGGGGCATACGCTGCACGATGCGGCAATACATACTCGCGACGATATCGAAAACGCGGCTGTGAAAACCGGCCGACAACTGAGAGATGGGGCCGTTGGTACCGCGCACGAGTTGAAATCAGATGCTGTCAAAGCTGGCCATAAGCTGGATGCTGTTGCTATCAAAACTGGCGCGGAAATTAGTCAGGCGTCAACAAGAGCAGCAAGTGCGATTCGCCAGCGGGCCATCGTTGCTAACCAAAAGATCCACGATGCTGCTGTCATATCAGGTGTAAAAATTAGACAGATCACCGACTCTGCTGGAGCTGAAATTATCCGGCTGAACAAGGAATTGATTCGTGGAGCGAACGAGCAGGCACGGTTGTACCACGAGGCGCAAACGAAGATTGTGCGGCAATACATTGCGGCGGAAAACGAATGGAAAAAGCAAATTCGCCAACGTTGGGAAAACAAGTAAGCTGATTCTCGAAACAGTGTCTTTACGGGTGGATTATCCTGCGGCTCAATGCAGATGCAAGGCAAGGAAGCGCGCGGCCACCTGTGGCGCGGGCGTTCCACGCTTCGCCGGCACCCGCCTGACGATCCTCGATGCACCGCTCAAGCAGCTGGGCGAGGCGGCCCCGTTTGCCTTGCTGCGCGTGACCAGCGTGGGCGTGAATAATTTGCCGTCGCCGGCGCAGCAGGCCCTGGCCGAGCTGTTTGGACCGATACCGGAGCTGTTGCAAGACATCGTGCGCGGCAACGAGCCGGAGGAGTTTGCACTGGTCGTCGCGCAGGCGCGCAAGAGCGGTTATGCGAATTATTTTGAAGCGGTGGGGGCCGACGTGACGTGGCGCCCGCAACTTGAGGGCAGCGACGGGCGCGGCCACCATCGCCCGACGGCGCCGGGCGCGCAAAGCGCGATCGTGGTCGGACCCGATGGCCATGACCAGGCCAGTGGCGCCGACGAATTGTATTGCGACCGGCTGGGACGGGTGCGCATCCGCTTTCACTGGCAGGACAAGGGTAACGCCACTTGCTGGGTGCGCGTTGCGCAACGCTCGGCCGGGGGCGGAATGGGGAGCCAGTTCCTGCCGCGTATCGGGCAGGAAGTGTTCGTCCAGTTCCTCGAGAACGATATTGACCGGCCGATCATTGTCGGCGCCTTGTACAACGGGCAGGGCGAAGGTGGTGTTGCGCCCACGCCTGGCGGTGCGGCCGAGGGTGACGACCAGTCGGCGCGCTTTGGTCCCGCGCACGACCATGCGCCTTCTGCGCAGGGCAACGTGGCAGGTGGTAACAGTCCGTTGTGGCACGGCGCATCTGCGGAGTCGAAAGGCCATCGCAACGGCGCCGCACAGTGGGGCGTGCGCAGCAAGGAGTTTGGCGCAAACGGCTACAACCAGTTGCTGTTTGACGACACCGATGCGCAGGGGCGCATCCAGCTCAAGAGCAGCCACGCGGGCAGTGAGCTCAATCTTGGGCATCTGGTGCACGGCGCGGATAACTATCGCGGCAGCTTTCGGGGCAGCGGAGCTGAACTGCGTACCGATGCTTACGGTGCGGTGCGGGCCGGGGCGGGGTTGTTGATTACGAGTTACAAGACGGCGCACGCTGCTGCCAGCCGTGATCCGGTGGGGGACAATGCGCCGGGGATTGCGATGCTCAAGCAAGCAGTGACGTTGGCCAAGACCTTCAGTGATGCGGCCGTGACGCACAAGACCGTAGGGCTCGCGTCGCACGCGGGTGCGGCCAAAGCTAACGTAAGCACGCTTGATATCACAAGCGCGCCGTTAACAGCGTTGATGAAGTCGGTCTCGGGCATGGTGGCCGCAACTAGTCTGCGCGACGCCAAGGGCGACGCCGAGAAAAAAAATACCAAGCCTCGCGAGTCCACGCTTCCTCAATCGACGGACGCGATCATTGCGATTTCCGCACAGGCGGGTTTTGGCATAACGGCGGGGCAGAGCATGCAGCTAGCCAACGGTGAAACTGTCACGTTGATGAGCGGGAGAGATACCCAGTACTTCTCCGGCGGCCAGATGCGTGTGCACAGCGGGCAGGCGATTGGCATGCTCGGCGGCGCAGTGGCAGCCGGTGAGGGCAATCTCGGTTTGCAGATGATTGCCGCCAGAGATGCTATCGACATCCAGGCGTTGGCTGATACCCTCACCGCGCAGGCGCGGGATGAGGTCAGTCTCGTGAGCGTCAATGCGCATGTCGACTGGGCCGCAGCCAAGAGCATCAGCTTGTCGACTGCGGGCGGCGCGAACATCACAATTGACGGTGGAAATATTACTGTGCAGTGCCCCGGGAAAATCACCATCCACGCAGGCAAAAAATCGTTCGATGGGCCTCAGAAATCGAGTTACAAGCTTCCTGTGTTGCCAGTTGTTGCGGTCGAACTCGCAGTGGCGCGAGTCCTGAAAAGCACCTTCGCCTTTGATCAGTTGACTGCGGCAGCGAAGAGGCTAAACAAAGCCGAATTTGTCGGGATGCTGGTCCACGTTTTTGGTTTCGATATCCCAGCACCGATCTATCTCAAGTTGCAAGATGGACTAAAAAAAGGAACGATACCTAATCCTAAGATCGTGCTGATGACCGGCGGGCATTACCCGGCCTCCTTCGACAACGAAACGCGCATCATCATGGTCCATCAAGTGGCAGCCGATCGTGCGGTGAAAGACAACGAAGAGTCGGGCGAACTCCTTATTGCGCTAATCCACGAATTTGGACACTATATTGACGTCGTATTGCGGGAGGATCTTGCGGACAAGGACGAGGACGGAAAATCGACAATCGCACGCGACTCCGAGAAGGAAGAGGGCGCTGCGTTCGCTTATGAAGTCGCGTTCCTTGATTACAAAGATACTCACGAAACTATTTATGCAACGTATTCATCTCCGCAGTACAAGGGCCCGCTAAAGATAAACTACGCCGACATCCGCCAGGAAATCAAGCGCGTTCAGGCTCAAGATGCCCAACGTCAAGATGGTGCTGAAGGCCCAATCCACCCAAGTTAAGACCTTTCAACAGTTTTTCTGAGTCATCTTCTTGTGTGGTTTTACGCCGGGCTTCCTGGGCTTCGAACGATTCTCTCGATGGCGATAGGTCTTCCCGGCAA
>NZ_JAFCWX010000059.1:0-9035 GCF_049897805.1 Massilia sp. TWP1-3-3 | reverse complement strand
CCACGCTGCGCTTCCGTCAACTCAACTTTCATCGCTACACGCATGATTTCCCCTCCATATGACAAGGATACATGCATATATATAATAAGTCTTATTATTTATGACGCACTACACTAGCGGGAAGAGAAATTGAGGCCAAAGAAAAACTCGAATTGGCTCGATCCACTTGGCAAAAAATAGTTTCGGAAGAAGACCCATATCTCCAACGGAAACGACCAGGAAAGGAATCTCTATCGATTCATGCCTTAAATGTCCGTCGCCTAGCCGTAATAGAGGCAGCACTTCACGGAATGCCTTAACTTTACAATCGACAGTGACGCTTCGCGCCTGTCATTTTTAACGTTAAGATAAAACCTTATGGTTCGGACGGTGACCGGAAACTACCGGCAATTGCTGAAGGATTGGTTGGTCGCTAAAAAAAATATACCGGGCGACCGGCGGCTTCGGGGCGTAAACGGTCATCCGCAAGTTGCTGACGCTTCCGATGCCGCCGCTGTGGCGCCAGTGAAATATTATGGAAAGCAAAATTAGCTTGTGGCCCCGCTACGTACGGCGTTTTAGACGGGAGCTTCCGCTTTCCATAACCGTTCTACTGCGCCTCAAACCCCCGCACCTAGAAGCTGAGGACGAGGCATAGGCTTTGCTTAACTCCAGGAGGACGCTCTTCCCCGAATGCTTTTCGAAGATTATCGACCCATGCCGTATTTTCCGGCATTTACTTGCTTGCATCCGATGCAGTCTGTCCCACGCGCTTCACATGGTCGCGGTGGAAGTCCACTCCTGGCGCTTCTGCGGAGTGGCGAAGGAGGAGCAGCGGCAGGTTGGTCAGCAGACGACGTGCAAGCATTGTCGAGCAGTCAAAACGATGGCCGGTCGCCCCCTGGATGATCCCGCCACATTCTTGGCAGTAATCATGCATGCCGATGGTCTCAACGTAACCTTTCGCCATCATCTCGATCAGGGGCTGCCAGCCTTGCGGGGCCAGCTCCAGCCTATTAAATTGGTACAGGGGCTCCGACTGGAGAGAGGAAGCGGGGCAGTAGGCTGACCGGGTGCGCAGAAAGTCCATGATTTTCTCCTTTTACGTGCCCTCCAATTACGGTAGGGCGCACAGTTTGTATTTTGTATTGTAGGCACAATACAAAAAAATACAAAAGATAAAATGCCCGGCGCACCGACAAATGACAGACTCTTGACCTAGTTCGTACACCTCATCCAAGCGGTTTGTCGCCGGATTGCTCCCACCCACCCCCCCCGTCCTTCTCGCCCTGCGAAAAGGGGCGAGTCGCCCTCTGTCGTCAACAGGGAGGGCGAGAAAAGCTTCCCCCACCGCCTTGCAGAGCTTCTTCGGGCATCCCAGGCCCTCAAAGGATCGCTACGCTTCCTACGTCACCCGTTCGGTGCTCACCCCGGCTGCGCCGGCGCTCCGCGCCGCATGCGGCTTCCTGGGAGCCCTCTGACCGCTTGGCGTGCCCGCAAGCAGTCACGCAACTGCCAAATTACGTGATTACGTTATGATTTTTGCATTCGGCGAGAGTGTTTTTTCGTGGCTGATCCCAGCGGCCGGTCGTCACTGGCGGCCGCCAGTTCACCAGCCAGATAGCCATCGTCTAGGAGTAATCATGCACATCAAAATTCCGGCCCAGAAAGGGCGCTGGCCGAACTGGATACGGCGAAAGCCTGCTGGTCCCCTGCAACGACCGGGCCATTCAGTCGGTTCAGTCTTCGATCCAATTGCTGTACAAAAGAAAAGGTTTGGTTGCACGCGAGTTTTCCCAGCGCAAGGGACTGTTGATTCTTGACGAGCACGCGCTGCCCATGTCCGTCATCATCGTCACGCGCCAGCCGGTGGTCGACTAGATGCGGTGTGAGCCATGTGCCCCGCACGCAAGCGGAGGCACGGCGGTTGGCGGGGTAGGGACGAGGTGCCAGTACTGGAGGGCGATTGTCGTTACGGGTGCGGCGCGCCGAGCTTGCGGCCGACCGCCATCGTCACGCGGGCCGGGGGACTTGCCGGCTACGGTTGCGCTCGCGCTGCGCCCGGACCTGATCTCCGACCGGATGCGGAAACGGCGCCGCGTAGGGCGTGTCGATGACTACGTGTGCTGGCGCAGTCCGTCTATCGCCGGCTAGTCCGGCTCGCTGGCTTTCCGCATTGAAGACGCGGTTTTGAACCGCATCGCCGAAGGGCGCCTTGCTGCCCGGACCTTCGTGGCGCGCTAGCATCGCAACGACGCTGAGCGCGAGGCGCGCATCCTCGCGATCGCCACGGTGGTTGTCGACAGCTACGATGATCGCTTTGTACTCGCTTCCCGTTAGTCGATGCCGTCGACCTTCCCGGATCTCCTGGAGCAGGTCCTGGCACTGTTCGAGCGAAAGAGCGTTCATGGCGTTGTTTGGCGCGCCGGTTTATTTGAGATGGGCGCGCAGCATGGCGGCCGCGAGTTCGGCAGTGACGGCCGTGACGGCTACGACCATAAGGCTTGGCCCGGCAGCTTCAACCAAGACCTTGTCGGCGTCGATAACACCGCTCAGGTGCAGACACATCGAGCACAGAACTACGGCGAGTATCAGAAGAAAAAAGGCTATTTTGAAACGCCGCGCGAGTCGATCCAGCACGGGTGCCAGGTTGTGAAAAAAATTATTCATGGGACTTTTCCTTCATTGCGCAATTCAGTTTCAGGCTATATGACACAGGGCGATATTTCAATATCTGTTCTGAAATCAAAGATCAAAGCTACCCAGCGGCGCCTGGGTTTGAGAATTTATCAGTTCGATATGAGCGCGCGAGACCACCGCCAGGGCGGTGCCGTTTTCCGCGCGCGGGACGAACAGGTACAGCGTCCCCTGTAGACCCAGAGCGTTTTGTGCCCGCGCCGCTTCGATCAACTTGGCTTGTGCTTCGTCCGCGACCGGCAGGCGGCACGGTATATCCGACTGAAGGATCTTGAGGACAACGCCTTGCGGGTTGCGTAACGTACCGGTCCAGCAATCCTGCCCATAGCTCGCCAACGGGAAGCTCCGCGTGCTGAAATCGTACTGGCCAACGCTGACGTTGGTGAGACCAAGCGGCTGCCGCGAATATGCCGAGACTGGCACGGCGTAGTAGTCGTGCTTACGGTATTTGCTGAGGGCGGCATCGACGCGCGGCATCTCCGCTTTGGCCACTTCTTTCTTTTTGAAGGCATCCGTCTCGTTGAAGTATGCAGGCGACAGACGGCTTAGCTTCTCATCGTCGCTCAACGGCGCCTGAGCCTTGGCCGAGACAATATACGTCAGGGCAAGGCCCGCAGCCTCGCCGTTGAGGTCCACGTAGCTGGCCAAAGGCAGGGTACGATCGGGCTTTGGCAGGACCGGCGCTTGCGCGGTCGGCGGCGCCGGTGAATCCGGCAACTTGGGACTATTCATCAGCGAGGCGGGCGACGGCTTCGCGTTTGCCCCGGTGCCCTGGACAGCCTCTTTCTTTTCCCCGCACCCGGCAAGTGCCAGGCTAATGAGTAACGCCAAACCCAGCTTCGAGATCATCGGTTCGTCTCCATAAAAAATGGGCATGCTCCCGCTTCTCAGGATTGCATGCCCCACGAGTTCATCCTGCTGGCTGGCTTACCCGAAGATCATGCCAAGGTTTACCTTCCACTCGTCGGCCTTGCGGCGATCGATTCGCAGACCCACAACCGGCAGAGTCGGAACGCTGGTGAGCAGTTTTAGCAGCGCCGGTTTATTGTTGTCGACTTCAAGCTCCCAGGCGATCAGATTATCGTAATCGACCAGTGTTTCCGTTCCATCATTGACATCGACGTACAGCGTTTTTCGGGTCTTGGGGTCGAACCCGACATAGCGGTTGTACAGCACCGAAAACACCTCGCACTGGGGTACAAAGCCCTTTGCTTTGTGATGTGCGACACGGGCAAGGATGCGAGACTTCAGCATATCCGGCACTGACTTCAGCAGCAGGTAGCCAAACGCGAAATACAACAGACAAGCCCCTCCCAGGGGAAGGGCCACGCCAAGCTCGCTGCCGGCCTTGTCGGCCGAAAGCAAAAACAGCGGGACGGCAACGATCAAGCCGATCAGGTAGAACGTGCGCAGCGCATACCAGATGATGTTCATTTCACCTCCCGCACTTCGATAATTTTGTATTGCGTCCTATATACAGAACTACAACAAAACTATTTTAGCACGCACGCTTGACACGAACTAGTGGAATAGATAGCAATGTTGATAAGGGTCGTCCTCCGGGTCTGACCTTCATCGTTACGCCTTTATACCATCACCGGACTTGACGCCGCCCGCACCCGTCCCGCCGCCGAATCGCCCTGGCGACAGGTGCTCCAGCTTGTTTGTGAATACATTCATTGCACTGCGCAGTCGATCATTGTCATCGCGGCCCGGGGTTGCAGACGCATGGCCGCCGACCCAGTTGATGACTTGGTCTGGCACGATGAAGATCAGGTTAAAACAGCTGTGCACCAGGTTAGTGCACATCAAAACGTAAATACCAAGGAAAAAGATTATGGTGAACAACCCTGTTATCGAGTCGAACTGCGCATTGGCCAGCGCGATGCCGAACAGCTGGTTGAGCAGCGTGCCGCCGGCAATGACGCCGGCGCCACCGAGGAAGAACCCGATCACCATCAGAATCGGCCGCACCATTACGTTCAGAAAAAATATGTATCCGTGCGCAGTCCTTTGGCCCATGCCGTCGCCTTCGCCGGCCAAGTGCGTCAGCGCCCATAGCGGTGCGGCGATGATCGCTTCGCCGACAACAACAAGCCAGTTCACAGTAGCACCGAACCAGATCACAAACGGCACCATCGGCAGATAAGTCGATAGCGTGCCGCCCAGCAGGAATAGGGCGATGATCGCCATAATGACGAACGGCGACATCGCATCGAGTACCCCTTGCAGGGCGTCTCCGATCGACGACACCGCATTGACCACCTTCGCGGCTACGCCTGCCGCGCTCCACCCATCCTTGACCCTGGCAATCGCCTTGGCCGTCACGTACGCCCCAAGTCCGGTCTCCGCCGTCGTCATCGTATAGTCGCCGAGATTCTTCATTTTGATCAGGGGATTGAGCTGGCCACGCCCTTCGCCGCCAGCGTTCCCGTCGATCAGGGCGTTGACGATACGCTGCCCAGGCGCATTGAAGAAGCTGCCGATGACTTTGCTTGGGTCGGTGCCGGCCGCGCCTTTGGAGTAATCGCCTGTGCTCGTCGTTCCCAGCGTCGGCGTATACATTGACGCCGACTGCTGCGCTTTGTAAGCCGCCATTGCGCTCTGGTACACCCCGACCACGCCCGGGTCACCTTCCTTCGACATGCCGTAGATCGATGCCTTCGCCGCCACAGCGTCCGACAGCTTGGTGTTGGCTTGGGCGAACGTCTGGTACCAGGCGCCAAGCGTCCACCAGCCGCCGTCCTTGATCGACCTACTAAGCTGGCTGGCCAAGGCGGCAATGTTGCCCTGCTTAGTCGCCGCGATGCTGCTGATCGTGTTCTCGTACTGCGCCGCCGCAGACTGAATCGCGATCTCGGCATCAGGCAGGGCGCCCACGCCGCCGTTTTGTTTTTGGATGACGGAGTTGACGAAGTTCTGCGCCGCCGTCGTCAGGCTCCCCTGCATGCCTTGCAGCGCCTGCAAATGTGCGCGGCGAATGTCGGACGTGTCGATGGTGCCGCTGAACCAGTCCGTTGACTGGGGCTGGGGATCGAGGCTGTTATTGATGTCGGCGCCGCCGCACACGAAGCTCGCATTTTTCAAGACGAAACCGGCACTCGACGCCGACTGCTGCACGTATCCATCGTCCGTGATCAGTGCGCCGCTCGCCTCGGCTTGGGCCATTCCGGCATTGATACCGTGCATACAGACGTTGGCCTCAAACACGCTATGCGCCACGTTCACAGTACTCGGCATCACCGGCTGCACAACCATCGATTGGCCATTGCTGAATGCCGCGACCGAGGCGTCGACGCCAAGATTCGCGATCCCGACCCCCATCAGCGACGCACCCCACAACATCAGCAGCTGGGACAATGCCCACCCGTTCGCCGTCGGCACGAGGGAGGCGAGCCCCCACACCAGACGAATCGGACCCCACAGCGTATGCTGCTCACGGTCGTATACGGAGCCGTCATGGGCCGTCTGTGTAATCTTGCGAAACATGACATAGCAAGCAAATATGGCCCCCACCACCAGCAGACCGGCGTTCGCGACCTGGAACACGCCGGCAAGAATCGTGTCCGCGCCACCGGCGCCGCCCGTGGCGAGGGGATTGTTCACGACGTTACCGTAGATCGACACGAGCGCTTCGCGCGACTTGTCGCCAGAACGCCTGGCGGCGTTCGAGATCTCCCCGACCGACGTGCTTTGTGCATATGCCAGCGAGCTAAGCAAGCATGTGGCGGCGGCCACCAGGTCTACCAAAATGCGCGAGCACTTCATGGCACTTCCCCTTTCCGTTGCCCGAATTCTGGATCAAGCGTCATCCACCACCAGCCTTTGACTTCACGGGTGAAATCCCGCAAGCCGCCTTTTTCCTCCTTTGATAGCCTATGAGTGCGCAGCTGCCAAAGCCGCAGCTGCGCACCGAGCGCAACCATGAAAAACACCGGTTGACTGACCACCAGCGAGACCACGCCCAACACGATGCCACGCGTGTTGTCGTACCAGATACTGCCGAGGACACCATAAAGGCTCAGCAGGACAAAAAAGACGGCCGCCCCGAGCGCGGTGCGCTTTCTGCGCAAAAAATAGCGGTAGAGCTCCGGCTGTGATAGTGCGTTCTGCGAACGACTCTCCATAGCTGCGTCAAACGAGTCGTTGGCGGCAATCTCCTGCACTTTGAAGCTGTCGGCAATCGTTTTGCGCGCGTCGACGCTCAGATCCTTTAGTAGGGTGAGGTTTTCCCTGGTGCGCTGCACTTCGGCTTTTGCCAGCGACACCGATTTGCGCATTGCGGAAAACGGCAGCAACACCCGCGATGCCAGGCGCCCCACCTTGCGTAGCCGATTATCCTTCGCCTGGGAGTCCATCATCGCCCCCCCATCCGCCCGCCAATCACGCGATACTTCTGCGCGAGCATCGGCTCGTATTCCTGGCGCGCCATGCTGGCCAGGATCTGGCCATTGATGATGTTGCCGCGCACGACCTCGTTTTTCAGGCTAAGGGCCAACCAATTACTAAGTGCAGCCACGCGGATCTGTTCGCGTACCAGGTTGTCGCCACTCATGGCCTGCAGGTCGGTCTGGTAAGCGGTATTCGCGTACCGGCGACCGACCTCAAAGGTCTCGAACTCACGCGCGGACATCTGGCCGCTCGCCTTGGCCTGGGTAGAGGCGACCTGGTTGTAGTACGACGCCGCCGAAGGCGCCTGCAGTACTTCGCTCAGCAGGTCTTTGGTGGCCGCGTTCGGCTGGCTGTCGGCAATACGCTGATCCTGCGGATCGGCCGCTGCCGAGATGATGGCGTTGTACTGATTCATCAGGCCGACGTACTCGGCGCCGATGGACGTGTCGGCCGCACCCTTGTTGATCTGCGGGCCGATCGAGCGACGGATCGAGTTTTGGGTGTACATCCTGGCCACATCCGTTTGCGCCTGCGAGAAGGTCAGATCAGGTGTCTTCCCATTCGGACCGGCGCCGGTCAGCACTGAGTCGATGCGCTTGTCCGCCCCTGGCATGTTCGCGGAAACAGTTGGGCAAGAACGCGCGCCACCATAGGCGGAATAGTCATCGGTGTCACAGTACTGGGCGTGGACTCTCGCCGCACGCGAGGCGTCGATCGATTGCAAGACAGGTGCCGTATTCACCGCCTGGGCGATTGCCGTGTTCGAGATGACGGCGCCGCCGCCTGGGCGGATGCCACCCTTCGCTGCGCCCGCAGCAACACCGACTTGTACAACGCCACCGGAACCGGCCTCACTGCAAATGTTGTCTGGTACCCGGTAACGCTGGCGCGCATCCTCGATGCGGCGGTTCTTCTCCTGGTTGGCATCAAATTCGCGCTGCGCCCGCGCGGCCGTCTCGACCGTGCTGGCGACCTTGTTGCCGTTCTGATTCACCGCCAGGCCGATGTTGTACAACATGCTGTTCATCGATGTACCCAGTGCGCCAATCGCGCTGGTGATGCTCGTATTGGCTGTCGTCACTGCCCCTACGACGCACCCATCGCAAACTGCCCGCGCGGCACCAGTCGCGCCGACAAACAGCAGCGCGCCGGCCAGAGGCATCAATAGTCTCTTTCTCATAATGAAAGCTCCTGTTGCTTCATGAGGTTTCTCGTATAGGCCGTGACCAGCTTCTCCGCCAGCCGCTCGACCACCGACACGTCGTCCTTTTCGGTCGACTGAGTGCGCATGTGTTCAATCGTCTGCAGCGCCGAGCCCAGCGGAAAATATTCGGCCAGCAGCTTGCGCGCCGCGTACGGTCCGACCCGCTTGTATAGCCGGTTGCGTAGCGCTACATCCTCCAGCGTGGTTGAGAATGCCCAAAGCTCGATCGGCCCGACCGTGTTGGTCAAGAGCTGGACGACGAAGCCGACCTTCGTCTTGAACAACGCCAGAAAATTACCTCCTTCCGGGCCTGGACCGACAGCATCGCGATGCAGGCGGCGGATCGCCTCCTCGGACACCTTGAACGTATTACGCAGGATGGCCTCGTCGGTTGCGCTTCCTCCGCGCATGACGTAGACGCCCGTCGCGGCATTCAGCAGCTCTTCCGGATAGTCGGACAGGTACTGCGAGGCGTTGACAATGCGAATACCCCACTTGCGCCCCTCACGCCCGTCCTTGATCATGGTCTGGACGAAGGCCTCCTGACCGGCCGTGTTGTGCACCTCGTCGTAGGCAATGGTCTTCTGTTCATCTTGCACGTCTGCGATGCGCTTGAGATGGTAATCACGGTACATATCGGGTATTGTTGACGCTGACCGAAAATTGACCCACCTACAGGGGGTATGCTGATCGAAAATTGACCCAGGTGTTCTACTGCTCCTGCCCACATTTTGGGCAGGAGAAAAAAAGGTGATCACCATGG
>NZ_JAFCWX010000058.1:0-11217 GCF_049897805.1 Massilia sp. TWP1-3-3 | reverse complement strand
TGACCTCGTTTCGTATGATTCACACCCTCGGGCGAGGGACGAGGTCACATTCTGAATCATCCAGCCGGATCGATCATCAGCCAGGATCGCACTCCTGCCGCGTAGCGGCTTCGTCCAACTCACATTTTATCAATCACTTACGGCATTCTTGCCCTTTTTTATGCAAAATTCAGGTTAGTAGCTTTCATCGGTATTGGCTGAACTGGCTTGCTGCGTTTGTGCAAGGCAATGTATAGTACATATTGATTTAATAGCATCAAGCCTGGTGGGCCTGCGGTCCAGCGCACCTTTCAGTAGAGCAGCCGGCAATCACTCGCGCTGCTGTCTACATTGCTTCGCAGAGACGTACAACGTCCCCTTCGATTGCAGCAAAGCCCGGAGCTTTACCTCGGCTGCTGACCGAACTATTTAATATCGCAACATGCGCGCCACGTGCGAGTGGTCAAATCGGAGCATCCATGAACAAATTACGCGGGCACGCGCTCACCTTGTTGGCGACAATGCTCCTTTCGGCTGGCGCCCGGGCGGGCGACGCCAGCGCGCAGGGCGCCAGCGCAGTCGACTACGCCCAAGCGCTGCACCAGCTGCGGCAAGTGTCGGGCGCAGTCAACGGGGCCGACCTCGACTGGCAAGCCAAAAAACAGCAGGCCAGCGCCTTGCGCGGGATTGCCGGCCCCGACCTGCGCGTGTCCGGTTTTCTGGGTCGCGTTTCGGCTACGCTGAGCGTGGACACCAGCAGCATCGCGCAGCGCGCCAATCCGCTGCTCGACAGCCTGCCGCCTTTGCCCGGCCTGAACCTGCCGGACATACCGAATGCGATCAGCGCCAATCGCATTGTCGACCTGCGTTCGCTGGGACTGACCTCCGTGTGGCCGCTGTACACCGGCGGGCGCCTGCAGGCGGTGCAGGATATCGCAGCCGGCCGCGCGGCCGAAGCCGGCGCCAGCGTGCAGGCGGCCGAGGACGACACGGCTGCCATCCTGGCCCAGCGCTACTTTACGGTGCAGCTGGCGCGCGAAGCGTGGCGCCTGCGCGCCGCGGCCGTTGACGCGATCAAGGATCACCAGCTGGTGGCGGTAAAAATGGAGCGCTCCGGCCTGATCGCCAAGATCGACCGCCTGAAGGCCGACGTGGCGGTGGACAACGCCGCGCGCGAAGCAGCCAAGTCCCGCAGCGACCTGGAGATCGCGCAGCTCGCTTTAAGTCGCCTGCTCGGCGCGCGCGTCACCGTGCATCCGGTCACGCCGCTCTTCGTGCACAGCGCGCCGGTCGGTTCGCTCGCCTCGTTCGTGGAAGCGGCAATGAGCTCGAACGTCGCCTGGAAGCAGATCGACAGCAAGCGCGCCCAGGCTGCGGGGGCCGTCGCATTGCAGGGCAGCGAATTTAGCCCGACCGTGATCGCGCTTGCCAACTACAACCTGAACCGCGGCGACAGCGTGGCCCGCGCCAACTGGCTGGTGGGCATGTCGGTCAGCGTCCCGCTGGTCGAGCGCATCGACCGCGCCCGCATGGGCGCGGCGGCCAGGCTGGAAAAGCAGCGCGTCGAAGTGATGGCGGACCAGGCCGCGCGCGACATTCCCACGCTGGCCGAAAGCCAGTGGCGTGCCATGGAAGACGCGCGCCTGCGCTACTTGTCGATGGCTTCGGCAATCGCGCTGGCGCAGGAAAGCTTGCGCCTGTCGCAGGTGGCCTTCAAGAATGGACAGGCCACTTCCATCGACGTGGCCGACGCCTCGCTGGGCTACACCAAGTCGCGCCTGGAACGCGCGCAGGCCGCCTACGACTACGTGCTGGCGCTGGCCAGGCTGCTGGGCACCACCGGCCAGCCGGGCAAGCTGCTTGACTATTCCCGGACCGCGAGCAACATCGTCGAACTCACGAAAGATTGAATACCATGGCTTCCTTCCGCAAGCGCATCCTTCCCGCCCTGATCGGCGTCCTTATTCTGGCCTTCCTGGCGTGGGGCTTGTACAAGGCCTTCCAGACCACGCCTGATCCGGTCCAGGGGCAGATCGAGGCGCAGGAGGTGAACGTCTCGTCCAAGGTGCCGGGGCGGGTCGGCAAGGTCCATGTGCAGCTGGGCCAGGTGGTCAAGGCGGGCGAGCTGTTGTTCGAACTTGACAGCCCCGAAGTTCTGGCCAAGGTGGCGCAGGCGAACGCGGTGCAGGACGTGGCGCGCGCCACCAACCAGAAGGCGCAGGCCGGCGCGCGGCCCGAAGAAGTCACGGCCGCCCGTTTCAACTGGGAGCGCGCGGGCACCGGCGCCAGGATCGCGAAACTGACCTACCAGCGCGCGCAGGCGATGTTTGCCGAAGGCGTGCTGGCCCAGCAAAAGCGCGACGAGGCCGAGGCGCAGTGGCGCGCCGCCGAGCAGCTGGCGCAGGCCGCGCGCGCCCAGTACGAGATGGCGATGCACGGCGCCCGCCCCGAAGACAAGCTGGCGACCGAAGCGCAGACGCGCCAGGCCGCCGGCGTGGTGGCCGAGTCCACCGCCGCGCTGAACGAAACCCATATCAAGGCGCCGGCCGCCGGCGAAGTGAGCAAGCTGGCGATCCAGGCGGGCGAACTGGCCCCGCAAGGTTTTCCGGTCGTCACGCTGGTGGACCTGAACGATGTGTGGGCCGTGGTCTCGGTGCGCGAGGACGAATTCAAGCCGTTCGAGAAAGCCTCGCTGCACACGGGCTTTGTGCCCGCGTTAAATGTAAAAGCGCAGTTCAAGTCGACCTTCGTGTCGGCCCTGCCGGCCTTTGCCACGTGGCGCGCCGCGCGTCCCGGCGGCACCGACCTGCGCACCTTTGAAGTCAGGCTGCGCCCCACCGCGCCGGTTCCCGGCTTGCGGCCGGGGATGACGGTCGTGTTCGAACATTGAGCCAGGCAATCATGGCCAGGCACGCCGTCGCACGGCCGTTTCGCGCATCCGTTGCGCGCGAGTGGACGCGCCTGCGCGCCGATCCGTGGGACCTG
Source organism: Massilia sp. TWP1-3-3 (assembly GCF_049897805.1). Lineage (NCBI taxonomy): Bacteria > Pseudomonadati > Pseudomonadota > Betaproteobacteria > Burkholderiales > Oxalobacteraceae > Massilia > Massilia sp. TWP1-3-3. The sequence goes on along the minus strand of NZ_JAFCWX010000058.1, from coordinate 8,253 downwards.
GCGATGCTGACCGCGATCCCGCTCGCGCTCTACCTGCTGACCTGGTGGATCCTGTCGGCCGGCGTGGCGCGCGACTTGCCGCTGGTGGTCTATGACCTGGACCACTCGGCCATGTCGCGCAGCCTGGTGCGCATGCTGGACCAGTCGCCCGGGCTGAAGGTGGTGCTGGCCGCCAGCGGCGAGAGCGAGGCGATGCGCCTGATCCGCGAGCGCGGCGCCTACGGCGTGGTATCGATTCCGGCCGGCCTGCAGGCCGATGTGTCGCTCGGGCGCGCCGTCAAGCTGCAGTGGGCTTATAACGCGCAATTTCCCTCCTATACCGGCAGCATGACGCGCGACGTGCGCACCGTGGTGGCCACGCTGTCGGCCGGGATCGAGCTGCAGGGTCGCGCCAAGCGCGGCATGGCGCTGCAGCAGGCGAGGGCGCAGTTCGAGCCGATCCGCACCCGCACCGCGACCCTGTTCAATGACAGCGGCAGCTACGAGATGGCGCTGGCGCTGCCGGTGGTATTTAGCCTGCTGCATATATTCGTGACGTTGGGCGCGGTCACGGCGGTCGGACGCGAACTGCGCGCCGGGTCGGTGCCCGCTTGGCTGGCGGCCGCCGACGGCAAGCTCGCTCCTGCCATCCTGGGCAAGCTGGCGATTGCCTTCGCCGCCTTTGTGCTGCAGGCGATGCTGGTGGCGATCCTGTTTGGCGCCGTGCGCGGCTGGCCGGTGATGGGCAGCGCCGTGGCCATTATCGCCGGCACGCTGCTGCTGATCACCGCCTACCTGGCGATGGGCCTGTTTTTCGTGGCGTTCGCACCGTCGCTGCGCACCGCCTTGTCGGTGTGCGCCTTTGTGACGGCGCCCGCGTTTGCGTTCACCGGCCAGGGCTTTCCCAGCATGTCGATGCCGTTTGCCGCGCGCCTGTGGGCAGAGGCGCTGCCGCTGTCCCATTTCACCCACCTGTTGAACAATACCTGGCTGGCCGGCGCACCGCTGCGCTACAGCATGGGCCAGTTGGGCGTGCTGCTGCTGTTCACGCTCGGCTTTGGCGCTCTTGGTTACTTGCGCCTTGCCAGGCGCGTGCAGCAGCCCGAGAGCTGGGGGCAGACATGAGCGCGCTGCAGGAGAGCTGGTCGGCGTTTTGCATCACCTGGACATCACTGTTGCGGGACAAGGCGGCCTTGCTGCTGTTCTTCATTTCAGGGATTGTGTATTCGTTCTTTTATCCGCTTCCTTACAATACCGAGACGGTGCAGGGCGTGCCGATTGCCGTCGTCGACCAGGACAATTCAGCCTTGTCGCGCCAGTTGATCCGCTATGCCGACGCCCATCCGGGCATCACCGTGGTGGCGGTCAGCCCCGGGGCGCAAGCGGCGCAGGCGCTGCTATGGCAGGGAGACGCGGCCGGCGCACTGATCATCCCGCGCGACTTCAGCGGCAAGGTGCTCGCCGGCCAGCAGCCGGAAGTGGAGGTGGCCGGCCATGGCGCCTACCCGATGCTCAACAAGGTGGCCTTGAACGCGCTCGCCGAAGTGGTCGGCACGCTGTCGGCCGGCATAGAAATCAAGCGCCTGGGTGCCGGCGCGCCGACGGCCGCGCAGGTGGAGTCGCAACGCCAGCCCTTGGCAACTGAATCGCTGCCGATGTTTAACGTGGCCGAGGGCTATGCGTCGTACATCGTGCCCGGCGTGGTGGTGCTGGTGATGCAGCAGACCTTCCTGCTGGGGATCGGGCTGCTGTTTGGTACCTGGTCCGATGCCAGGACCTTTCCGTACAAGGGGGGCAGTGCATCCTACTTCGGCGCGCTCAATGCCTTTGCGCTGGTGGTCATTCTCAATGCGCTGTATTTTTTCGGTTTCGTGTTCTGGTGGCAGGGTTATCCGCGCGGGGGGAACTGGCTTGGCGCGGCGGTGCTCACGCTCGCTTTTGCCTACTGCGTGGCCGCGCTGGGCATGTATCTTGGCCTGTTTTTCCGCACCCGCGAGCGCAGCGTGCAACTGCTGATCGCCACCTCGATGCCGATCGTCTTCCTGTCGGGCCTGGCGTGGCCGTCCAGCGCCTTGCCCGAGGCGCTGCAAGCCTTGCGCTGGCTGCTTCCATCGACGGCCGGGATCCAGGGGTTGATCGCGACCAACCAGATGGGCGCGTCGCTGCAGGAGGTGCGCGTGGAGCTGGCGGCATTGCTGGCGCTGGCCGCACTGTTTGTTGGCCTGGGCCTGCGCAAGTGGCTTGGCCGTGAGCTCGCCCGTTGAACTGCTAGTCGGTTTTTTTCGCGCGCCGCAGCCAGACCACGCAGGCTATGCCAAAGGGCCAGGATACAAACAGCGCGGTTTCCCACCGGGTGAATGCCTGGTATTCGCTGAAAGAATGGGCCTGCTTCATTTTTCCGCAAAAGTGCCCATCGCCGCATGCCTTCCAGGGGGCGTCGGGAAAGGTGGCAAAGCCATAAACAAATATGGTCAGGCACCAGCCGATGACGACATACGCAATCGTTCTTTTTGTAATCATATTTTTGTAATCATATTTTTGTAATCATATTTTCCCACGTTATGAATGGCGCTACCATCGTTCACCAAGAGACCGGGTGGCCGACATCTCCTCGCTAAAATTTCACCTGTTACACGTTTGACCTTGCAAAAACCCGGCTCAGATAGTACTGTACATCTATACAGTACTTTCCAAATTGACCACCATGAGCCGTCCTGATTCTATCCCCTCGCCGGAGAGTTTGCATCCCTCCCTTTGGCGCGCGTCGCAACTGGCGCACAGCCATGCACGCTGCATCGACACCGGCCATCCCACGCTGTCGTCCCAGTTGCCGGGCGGCGGCTGGCCCACCGGCACCCTGATCGACCTGCTGCCCCAGCAATGCGGGATTGGCGAGTTGCGCCTGCTGCGTCCAGCCCTGCTAAAAGTGGCGCAGCGCCGCATCGTGCTGCTGCAGCCGCCGCACGCGCCGCAGGCACTGGCGCTGGCCGCCATGGGCCTGGCGCCGTCGCAACTGATCTGGATTCGCAGCAGCCGCAGCGCCGACGCGTTGTGGGCCGCCGAACAGGTGCTGCGCAGCGGCAGTTGCGGCGCGCTGCTGTTCTGGCAAAGCCACGCGCGCGGCGAAACGCTGCGCCGCCTGCACCTGGCCGCGCAAAGCGCCGAAACACTGTTCTTCATGCTGCGCCCGCTGGCCGCGGCCCAGGATTCGTCGCCTGCGCCGCTGCGCCTGTCGCTGCGTCCGGCCGCCGGCGGCCTTGACATCGGCTTCATCAAGCGCCGGGGACCGCAGCGCGACGCGCCGCTGTTCCTGCCACTCACTCCTTCTTTACTGCAGCGCCATGCGCCTCTGGATCGCTCTCCATCTGCCCCAGCTCCCGCTCGAAGTGTTCAGCCCGAACTGGTCATCTGACAACGGCAGCGTGGTGCTCGAGCAGGAGCGCGTGCTGGCGCTGTCCCCGGCCGCGCGCGCCGCCGGCGTGCTGCCGGGCATGCGCCGCGGCGGCGTGCTGATGCTTCACCCCGAGGCCCGCCTGCACGAGCGCACGCTGGAGCGCGAGGCGCAAGCGCTGCACGACGTTGCCATGGCGCTGTTGCAGTACACGCCGCTAGTGGCCCAGGCCGAAGAATCCACGCTGCTGATGGATATCGGTGCCAGCCTGTCCCTGTTCGGCGGCATCCGCGCGCTGTGCCGGCGCATCCGCGCCAATTTGCGCGCGCTCGGCTTTTCGTGCGCGCTCGGTTGCGCGCCCACTGCGCGCGGCGCCTGGTTGCTGGCGCGCGCCAGCGCCGGGCGGGTGCTGGGCATGGCTTCGCTGTCCAGGCGCCTGGACCATCTGCCCAGCGCCTTGCCCCCGCCCGGACGCGCCTTTGGCGCCTGGTTCGATGGCATCGGCTGCTTTACGCTGGGCGACATGCGGCGCCTGCCGCGCCCGGGCTTGCAGCGCCGCTGCGGCCGGCCCTTGCTCGACCTGCTCGACGCCGCTTACGGCAAGACGCCCGAACTGTTCGACTGGATCGAGGCGCCCACCACTTTCAGCGCCAAGCTCGAATTGTTCGACCGCGTCGAGAACGCTGAGGCGCTCTTGTTCGGCGCGCACCGCCTGCTGCTGCAAATGACGGGCTGGTTGTGCGCGCACCAGTTCGCCGTCGAACGCATCGTGCTGCAGCTCGAGCACGAACGGGGCAAGGTGGCGCGCGCGCCCACCATCATCGAAATCGCGCTGGCCGAGCCGACCTGGCGCGACGAACACTTGGTGCGTCTGCTCAAGGAGCGCCTGTCCAAGGTGGAGCTGGTGGCGCACGTGATTGGCCTCACGCTCGAAGCGCCGCAAGTGCAGCCAATGGCGCCGCCCAGCGATTCGCTGTTTCCCGAGCCCGGCGGTAGCGACGAAGACCAGCAGCGCATGCTCGAACTGCTGGTCGCGCGGCTGGGCCCCGAGAACGTGCTGCAGGCCGCGCCCCAGGCTGACTACCGACCGGAGCTGGCCAATCTGTGGGTGCCGGTGCAAAAGAAAATCCGCAACGCGCAGATGCAGGCGCAGATGCCGCCCGATGTGCTCAGCCTGCCGCGCCCGGCCTGGCTGCTGGCCAAGCCGATCGCGCTCTTGATGCGCAACCACCGCCCGTTTTATGGCTCGCCACTGCGCATGGCGTCCAACCCGGAGCGCATCGAAGCGGGCTGGTGGAACCAGTCGCAAACGCGCGACTACTTCATTGCCGAGGGACTCGACCATGCGCATTACTGGGTGTATCGGGAGCGCATGGTGGGCGCGGCCGGCGAGGCCGAACCGCGCTGGTTTTTGCATGGCATGTTTGGGTGAGCGGCGATCACTGCTGTGTCATGATGCCAAACACAACCATCATCCCGCTCGCCATGGACCATTCGCCATTTTATTTTTTAGACCTGTACGACCTGCTCATGAGCTACGAAGGCACGCAAACCTACGCCGACGTGCTTGCTCCCTGGGCAGAAGCCAACAGCGAAGCGCGCGACTGGCTGCAAGCCTTTGCTGCCCGCACCGGCAGCCCGGTCCCGCAAGCCGACACCGAGGATCTCTGGGACTTGTATCGCTTGAGCGTGGTGGGCGATATTTTGCTCAACGGCTTGCCGGCTCACGCGGTGTCCAAAAACGCCTGGAAGTCCCCGCCGTTATCGCTGCGCCAATTTCAGCAGTTTTTCGAGTCGCTTGGCATGACCGGCTCGTGCCCGGCAAGCTATACGCCCTTTCAGCACGAAATTGTGGCCGTGACCAGCAGCGAAGATCCCGATGCGCCACCGACGGTACTGGCCTGCGCGTGGCCTTGCCTGATGCTGGGACCGATGGTGTTCTTGCGCGCCGGGACGCGCGTGTCCGCCGGCAAGAATGTGCTGGCGCCCGGTATCGCCGATCGGAGCACCATTTACTGGACCCATTGCCGCAGAAACCGTCCGGCGCTCGACCTGTCGAGCGGCTGGGGCAGTAATTCGCGCTGGCGCACGGCGTTTCGGCGCGACTACCAGTTCGACAACTTACTTTACTTTAATGTGGACGGCAGCCTGGACTTGTCTGACGCCCAAAGCCTGCCACGTAGGCAGGATAAATGGACCCGGGCCCAAGCCATCGAGTTGCTGGTCAACCACCATTTCATCACGTCGCCACTCGCGCACGACGACTTGTTTCCTTACGATTACTCGCTGCGCACGCACGCGCAGTCGCTCACCGCACTGTACGCGCCGGGACCGTCGACACCACCAGAACCGCCAATGCCGCCAATGCCGCCAAAGCCGTCGCAGCCGCCGCAACCGAAGGAGTCCGCATTGTTGCGGTTCCTGATGCAACTCAATCTTCGATAATCAAGGGCACGCATGCAAAGCGAACGCAAGGATTTCCCCAGCGCAGACGGACAGAACTTGTCCGCGCGGCTTGACGCACCCGACGGCCCCGTAACGGCGTACGCGTTGTTTGCCCACTGCTTCACTTGCACCAAGGATGTGTTCGCCGCCAGCCGTATTGCGCAAGGCCTGGCGCAGCAGGGCATTGCCGTGCTGCGCTTCGATTTCACAGGCCTGGGCGCGAGCGAAGGGGAGTTCGCCAACACCAATTTTTCATCCAATGTGCAAGACCTGGTCGCTGCCGCCAACTTCATGCGCGAGACCATGCAGGCGCCCAGGCTGATCATCGGGCACAGCCTGGGAGGAGCAGCCGTGCTGGCGGCCGCCGCCGAGATCGCTGAACTGAAAGCAGTGGTCACGATCGGCGCGCCAAGCGACCCTTCGCACGTGACTAAACTATTTGGTGCGCAGCTTGATGCGATCAATGCCAATGGCGAAGCATCGGTGCAACTGGCGGGACGCGCGTTTACGATCAAGCGCCAGTTCTTGCTCGACGCGGCAGAGCAGAATGTGGATGAAAAAACGGCGCACCTGCAGCGCGCACTAATGGTGATGCATTCGCCGCAAGACCGCACGGTCGACATCAGCAATGCGCTGCATATTTTTACTGCAGCCAAGCATCCGAAAACGTTCGTGTCGCTCGACGATGCGGACCATTTGCTCAAGCGTAAAGAGGATGCGCAGTGGGTCGCGCAAATCATCGGCGCCTGGTGCGCGCGTTATGTTCAATAGATGACGGCTCGCTAATCGCGCTGCGGGCGCTGGCACGTGCCGCGCCGTGCACGCTATGGGTTTTTCATGCAGCGACGGCGGACCCGCCAGGCTATTGTGAGGGCTGCGAGCGGCCGTTGAGCGAACGGGCCTGTCCATGATCGCGGGACATCCCAGCACAGTCTGGCCCTTGGCGCCTCCGGATCGCCCGCGCAATGTGTCGCCGCCAATCCCGACTGTTGCCAAGTGCGACGCAACATGCAGTTGTGCAGGCCGGGCAAAGACGCCTGCGTTTACATCTGGATACCGCTCGCGTCATGGCTGCCACGCCGCCGGCCGGTGGGGCTAAGCACCCGCTGCATCACGGCGTCTGCAATCGCATGCTTGCTCAGGTATTCGGTCGCTGCCGACGTGCCCAGCATGGCATTGAGCACAATGCCCACTTCTACCCGTTGCGAGGTCAGCGTGTCGGGGCGGCCGATGGTCCGTAGTGGCAGCGGCACATCGCGCGCCTCTTCCACCAATCCCGGCACGGCAGCGGGAACCAGGTGACAGGCAGGCTGTTTGGTTTCAACAATCACGGAAGTGATATCAATTGGTTGGATTAAATTGCTCATGTGCACATATTGCACGTAAAACACAGCTATTCCGTGCGGCAGGCCGCATAAGCCACCAAAAATTACAAATGGCTGGCGTCATCGCTGGCCCGGCGCCGCCCGCCGCTGCTCAATACGCGGCGAGTCACCTTGGCGTCGACCGCCTGCCGCGACAGATACGCGGCCGCAGCCTGCTCGCCGAGCATCTGGCTGAGCACCAGCCCGACCTGGATGCGCTGCGCCGTCAGGCTGTCCGGACGGCCCACCTGCACTGGCGGGACGATGAGGATGGCGCTTGCTCCGGCAAGGGCCTTGGCATTGCTAACGGAGGAGATCAGCTTGCTCATGTCCCTATATTGCCCAGCTCGCTTCTAGCAAACTGTGCGTCATCCAACACAAGCTCTCAATCTTCGTCGAATTCTTCGGCCAGATTTTTCCAGCCCTTGAGTTTGGCGAGGGCGGAAAATTCTTCGGGGGCTTCGAGCACGATCAGCTTGCGGTCTTGCAGACCCGGATCGCTGTGCGAAAAATTGGGGCCGACGTAGCCGAGCGCGCGCAAGCGATCGATAATGTTGCCGACGAGGACCTTGTCCTTGTACAGCCCACCTTCGACCGGGGCGGCGAAGTCCACGTACACGTCAATAATTCCATAGCCCTCGTCGAAAATGCGAATTGCTTTTACGTCGTGGGCATGGCCGCTGCTGTCACTTGCCTTGAAGGGGCCGCTCAGCTGGATGTCGGTATCGGTAGTCATGGGCGCAGCATATCACCAACGGCGCCAGACGGTATGGTACGCCTTGTGTTGGGCGCGGTACTTGCGGGGGGGGCAGAACCAATCCACCCAAGTTAAGACATTTCAGCAGTTTTTCTGAGTCATCTACTTCTGTGGTTTTACGCCGGGCTTCATAGGCTTCGAACGATTTTCTCGATGTCGATAGGTCTTCCCGGCAATTAGCCCGAGCAGGCCGCGCAGCGTGACTGTTCAGCGCCTATGCAGTGGGCTGGATAGGATTACCGGCGAAGGCGCGTTGCAGCACCTCCAGCATGCCGTGGCCCTGCTTTCGCAGCGTATCGAGGCAGGAGCGAATGACG
>NZ_JAFCWX010000057.1:0-11792 GCF_049897805.1 Massilia sp. TWP1-3-3 | reverse complement strand
GCAGGTGTAGCCGCCGTCGTTAGTGTCGACGCGCATGCAGAATTTGATGGCCCGCTGGTTCAGTACGGCGACCAGCCAGCTGGCGGGATAGCCGCGGTCAAGCAGCAGCAGATCATCGGGGGAAAGGCGGTCGAGGTGTTCGATCAAAAACTGGCGTTCGCCACACTCGTGGATACCGTGCAGGGAGGCGGCGAGCATCAGGTCGGGACCCGGCAGAAACAGTCCGAACAAGATTTGATCGGCAATGGCAGCGCGCTTGACATGGCTAGCGCGCAGTCCGAAACGCATGGTCGAGCCATCGGCGGCGACCAGGCGCAGGCCGCGCCAGCGCGGCACAAAGCCATCCTGCTCGGCGCGTGCAATCAGCCAGTCGTTGAGTCCCGGAATAGCAACCAGGGACAGCTTGGCGCGCGCCTGCGCGAAGGCCTGTTCGGATACCTCGTGGACCAGCTGCGCCTGCAGACGAAGATGCGCAAAAAAGGTGTCCAGTTCGGCCTGAACGCTCATGCGCATGCCGGTCAGCATGATAGCGACCAAGGTCGCCAGCGGCAGCTTGCGGCAGCGGGAAAACGCTGTGGGGTGATCCGGATGGCGGGCATCGCGGAGAAATTCTGTTGAGCATAGGCGAGCGGCGAAATCTTGGAACAGCGTGGTCAGAACGGGCATGGCAGGCAGGGATAGTAAAAATCCATGCTGGACGCCGCGATTTTAAGGTAATGTCAAGTGTTATTGTGAAAACATTGATAATAATTTACTGAAATGCACGCCCATCGCTAACTTGGGTGGATTGGGTAGCAACCCCATGCGGGACCGCGCTATGATCCACCTCGCAGCTGAAGGAATCAGAGCCGGCGCCATAGGAAATATCGCACTCGCAGACTTCAATTGGCCTGATGGCAAAGAGCGCGGCCACGTCGCGATTAGGGACAACACTGCCAGGCGCTCTAAGCAACTATCCACTGCCACGCCTACGCAAAAAGGCACGCGTAGTCGTCAGAACTACAACTCCGAGGCCACAATATCCATCTAGCCCACGACAGCCAAGGCGATTCGTGATTACATCGACGGCGAGAGGCAGAAGATCACCGCCAGTACGCTGCGGAACAAGAGCGAAGGATTCCTGTTCCACGCTGAACATGGCGGGCCGATCGGCGACCGCTCAACGATCTCTACGGTGTACAAACGCTCAGGCATTGGCCTGCTGTGACTGGGCCTGCTGGGCAAGGATGAAAACGACCCTTATCTTGAGTGCGAGGAATACAACTTCAGCGCCTACTTGCTGCGGCACTCTGCGGCGACGCTCTTTTACTCCAGCAAATCCAAAAAGCTGCAGGGCGGCGTCGTGGAGGACCTGATGAAGTTGCGGTTCGGGTGGTCGCAATCGAGCGACATGCCGAGACTCTAGGCCCTCACAGGGTGTTGATTTAATCGCCTAGCCCATCAACCGACCCGAGCCGGTAAACGTTGTCTAATCAACCCCACTTTCGACCGCCATCATGCGCAAGACCGACGTCACCCAGCACTCGCTGTACAGTTACCGCACTTTGGAGGAACGCATCCCTGATGCGCATCCACTGCGCAAGCTACGGGTGCTGATCGACGCCATCTTGGTCAACATGAACGACGATTTCCAGGCACTGTATTCGCGGCGCGGGCGTCCCTCCATCGCACCTGAGCGCCTGCTGCGCGCCAGCCTGATCCAGACTCTGTTCTCGATCCGCTCCGAGCGTCAACTGGTGCAGCACATTGAATACAACCTGCTGTACCGTTGGTTCGTCGGCATGAACCTCGACGAGCCCGTGTGGAACCACTCGACCTTCAGTGCCAACCGCGAGCGCTTGTTCAGCGAGGCCATGACGCAGCGATTCTTTGCCCAGGTGCTGCGCATAGCCGAATGGCAAAGCCTGATTTCGGACGAACATTTCACCGTCGACGGCAGCATGATCGAGGCATGGGCCTCGGTCAAGAGCTTCCCCAAGAAGGATGGCAGCGGGCCGCCGCCGAGCGACAACGGGCGCAACGCCCCAGTCGACTTCAAGGGAGAGAAACGCTCCAACGAAACACACCAATCGACGACCGATCCAGACGCGCGGCTGTACAAAAAGGGCGACGGCGACAAATCCAGGCTGTGCTACCTGTGCCACGCGCTGATGGAGAACCGTAACGGCCTCGTGGTCGACGCCACCGCCACACTGGCGATCGGCACCGCCGAACGCGACGCAGCACTTGTCATGGCCGAGCACAGCATCAAGAAGGCCGGCGTGACGGCGCACGTGGCAGAAAAAACACAGCGCCATCAATGGGCGCACCACACGCCACGCTGGCTACACGGTCAGTATCAAGAAACGCAAGCTGGTCGAGAAGGTCTTTGGCTAGAGCAAAACCCATCGGCGGCCTGCGCAAGGTGTGCTTCGTCGGCCTGGCCAAGGTGCGCGCTCAGACCACGTTCACCTTCGCCGCTTACAACCTGACCAGCATGGCGACCATTTTTGGCTGGCGGTTGTCGGCGGTGGTGGGATAAATCCGTCCAGAGTGGGCAGGAAGTGCTGAAAAGTACTAAAAAAGGGTCTAAAAAGCGGGCTAGAAACCGGTTTTTAAGATGAATGCGGGTTCCAGCCCGAAAAAATCGCATTTCGGGCAACAAAATCCCAAGGAGTACAGTCCTTTTCCCAACGCCCTGCTAAGGGCGATGAGCGATGCGGCAAGCCTGTCAGTAGACGACTTCGTGGAGGCTCTGCTGATGGACGCGGCAATCGCCAAAAATACAAAAAATGGAATTTCCAAATGAGTGCAATGAGACAGCCAGCCGGAAATTCGATAATCGAGTGGCAGGAGGATGAGCCACTAAGGTGAGAGATGAGCGAAACTAGGGAAGCGCTGAACAATTGATGATTTCTCTGGACACGACGCGATCAACAGCGCCGCATTTGTGAAACACCTAAATTTCCATTTTTTGGTATTTAAACACGCGAATTTCGCCGTTTTTCACGCATTCCCCCTGTGCTTCCGTCCTCAGGACGGAGCTCGGGTTTCAGAGACCCTAAATTGCCGGCCAGCCAACACCAAATTCGCGCAGCCGAACAGCGTGAACAGTTGCGCGGTGTTTTTCGCCAAGCCGCGGTAGCGCGCCTTACGGTGTTTGAAGAGGTTCTTCACAACGTGAAACGGATGCTCGACTTTCGCCCAAACGCTCGCCTTGAGGTGCTCCAGCTTTTCCGTCATGCGGCCGAGTTTGTTGTTGGGCAGCGCCTTGCGTTTTGAGCGCTTCATCGCCACGTGCCACGTCACGTTTTTCCCAAGATTTTCTTCGCGCTTTTCGACGCCCTGGTAGCCTGCGTCGCCCATCGCCGCCACTTCATCACCCTGCAGCAGTGCGTGTGCCTGCGTCACGTCCGACACGTTGCCAGCCGTGCCAATCACCGTGTGCACAAGTCCAGACGCCGCGTCCACGCCGATGTGGGCTTTGAGCCCGAAGTGCCAGTCATTGCCCTTCTTGGACTGGTGCATTTCCGGATCGCGCTTCTTATCTTTGTTCTTGGTCGACGGTGGTGCCGCGATCAGCGTAGCGTCGACGATAGTCCCTTCGCGCATCATCAAGCCCTTCGCTGCGAGATGCTCGTTGATCGTCTCGAAGATCTTGCGTGTGAGTTCGTGCTTCTCAAGCAGTCGACGAAATTTCAAGAGCGTCGTCGCGTCCGGCGCCGACTCCCGATTGAGGTCGATGCCGACGAAGGCACGAATCGCCTGGCTGTCGTAGATCGCGTCTTCGACCCCTTCGTCAGACAGGCCAAAGCACTGCTGCGCAACGTACATGCGCAGCATGCGCGCCAGTCCGATCGGCGGGCAGCTAGCGCCTTCCACCTTCGGATAATGCGGCTCGATTAGTTCATGCAGTTTCGACCAAGGTGTCACACTGTTGATCTTCGCGAGGAAGCGGTCGCGCCGGGTCAGCTTCTTCTTGGCGGCGTATTCGAGCTCGGAAAAGCTCTTCTGCATGATCAACTGGACGGTGGTCGCGGATGCCGTTATTGTCCCATGTCTTGCGCTCGACCGGAACGGGTTCCGAAGGAATTAATCAGTGCTTCCCTAGCGGCAAGGGTAAACACGACACCGCTGCTACACGTTAATCGAGCGATTCTGAACTGAATCCGGTTTGAAAGTGTCCGCGTACAAAGTTAGTAGTAACGCCTCTGACTCGTCCAACGCTAGAACGAATTTAATTAGTGTTGCCTCTAATCATGACACCATTTCGTGTGAACACGAATTGCCACGCGTTAAATGCTATATTGATATCTCTTCCTTTCAATCGGAACACTTAATGAATTTAGGCATACCAACTAGAAAAACTAAGCGTCTGCTGTGCATTTCGCCCAAGGGTGCACAACTCGTGAAAGAGGTCTGCGGAAACTTTCCTTCTTGGGACGTGTGCACGGTGGGCACACTGGAAGAAGCTGCGAAAGTTTTGCAAGAACAGCAGTATCTCGTGGGGCTGCTGTTGGGATGTATTGACTTTTTTTGCTATACAGAAATGGACAATTTTTTGAAGCGCCACCCGAGTACACAATGGATCGGTGTAGTTGAGAAAAGCATGCTTCTCGTAGCGCCATCGCGCAAGCTCATGGCCGATCACCTTTGGGATTACCATACGACCCCTGTCGAGAGCGGCAAGCTGCTTCACACCCTTGGACATGTACACGGATGGGCGTGCCTAAAGGCGGAAACATTTCCCCACATCCCCGCGACGACTCGCCGCAGTATTACCGGTGACAGCGAGGCGATCTGCCGTTTGCGGTTTCAGATCGAACGTGTCGCGGCGGTAGCCGCGCCGGTGCTCATTTGTGGAGAAAGCGGCAGCGGCAAGGAGTTGGTCGCCAAAGCTATTCACGACGGTTCGCGTTTGGCCGAGGGCCCTTTCGTGGACGTCAATTGCGGCGCTTTTCCCGGCAATCTTATTCAGTCGGAGCTCTTCGGTTACGAAAAGGGGGCATTTACCGGGGCCGTGAAAGAGAGGAAAGGTTTGATTGAGTCAGCACAAAACGGCACTATTTTTCTCGACGAAATTGCTGAAATGCCAATGGAATTACAGGTCAACTTATTACGTTTCCTGCAGGAAAAAACTATCTATCGGGTAGGCGGCACGCGCAGCATCAAAGTAAACGCAAGGATTATTGCTGCTTCGCACGTCGATCTTCAAGCCGCAGTAGCGCAAGGGCGATTTCGGGAGGACTTATATTTTCGAATGAACGTGTTATTACTGAAGGTCCCGCCATTGCGTGAGCGTAAAGCTGATCTGCCCGTGCTGGTCGGCGAGTTCTTTCAAATGTTCTCAGACGAAAAGAATTCGCAGCTTAAGGGGGTAAGCAATACGGCCATGGATGCCATCATTGCGCACACTTGGCCAGGCAATGTACGCGAATTGATGAACCGTGTCCGCCGCGCCATGGTGCTTGCCGAAGGCCGCATGATATCCGCAGAGGACATGGGTCTTTGCGGTACCTCACCCCACAAGTCCAATCTGGCACTAAACGAGAGCCGCGCGGGGGCTGAACGGCACGCCATCGTCACGTGTCTTGGACGTGCCGGTGGCAATCTGAGCCAGGCAGCGCGGGAGCTGAAGATCTCGCGGATGACCTTGTATCGCCTCATAGAAAAGCATGGGATCGTTCCCAGTACCTCGCTATCACCCGATCTTGAGACTCTGTATAAAGATTGATACACTTTTAAATACAGCTGTCGACGTGTCCTATCCCTATTCGAAGTAGAAAGTTTATAACAAGAATTCTTCTGAACAGCCATTTTCACAGCGCTGTCACATTTTTGTTACAGGTTGGCTGTCTTCAATATATGTGAAGAAATTTTCGCCCAACCCACCTGAAGAGAAACGAAAAACACTGATTTAAATCAAAAGCTTGCGTGCACCGGGGGTGTATGGAATATTTTTTGCTGTGTTAAAACTGCACGCCGGCAATCGGCGACGGCGCTAACTAATCAACCTCAGGGGGCAATATGAAGAAAAGTATTTTGGCAGCTGCAATTGCGTTAGCTTTTAGCATTCCAGCACTGGCGCAAAACACCGTTGGCGATGTCGAGGGCGGCAATACACAGACTACGACTACGACTAACCGAACTGCTGCCAACACGAACAACCAGCAGGATAACAACTCGTCTCAGGACAATAACTCTAACCGTCATAACGACAGTAGCTCGAACTCGAATCGCAGCACTGGTTCCTCAGATGCATCGGCCGCGGGCGCGGCCGCCGCCAACAACGGTGGTACTGCCAACTCTTCGATTGCCAATGCCTTCAATCGTTCCTCGGCTACAGCGAACAGTTCTCTGATAGGAACGGTGTCCGGGAATGCCATCAGCAACATTGGCAATGTGGCCACTAATTCAGGCAACAGCAATGGCGGCAACGGCAGCGGCGGCGTCGGCGCTTCGGCGACGGGCGGCTCAGCCAGAGGTGCAGGCGGCGCTGGCGCAACAGCCACTGGTGGCAACGGCGGTGCAGGAACGGCTGGCGGCAGCGCCACCAACGGCAGCGCCACGAGCGGCATGGCGTCGGTAGGTACCTCTACTGCAGGGGCTGGAGGCAACGGTGGCTTGGCATCGAATGCACGTAGCGGTGCCGCAGGCAATGGCGGCGCAGGTGGACAGGGCGGCGTGGGCGGTACCGCCGCCAGCGCAACGGGCGGCAGCGGTGCTGCGGGCGGACTGTCAGGCGGCGCAACTGGGGGCGGGGGGCTTGCTGGCGCGACTACTGGCGGTGACGGCGCAGGCAGCGGTCGCAATACGTCCGGCACTGGCGGGATGGGCGGTGCTACCGGTACAGCAATTGCTGGCCAAGGCGGCGCAGGAAGCAATGGCGGGGCGAGCATGACCGGCGCCGGCGGGGCGGGGGGCAGCGGTCGCGCCGATGGCGGTACTGGCGGCACGGCTGCTCCTGCGATGGGTGGCAATGGCGGCGCAAGCGGCAACGTTATGGCCGGGACAGGCGGCAGCGGTGGCGGCGGGACTGCTAGGACGGGCAGCGGCGCCGGCGGTGATGGCGGTGCGAGTGGCTCAGGTGCAACCGCGGCCAATACGAGCGGCGCAGGCGCGGCTGGTGGAAACGGTTCCGGCGGCACTGGTGGCGCAGGCGCCGCATTGGCGAGCACTGGCGGAAATGGTGCCGCTGCTACCAACTCGAGCGGTGCCGGCGCCGCAGGCGGCTCGGGCACGGCAGGGGCAGGCGGCGCCGGCGCCGCTGGCGGTAGCAGCTCTTCGGGCGTCGCTGGAAACGCAGGCGTCGGTGGCGCTGGCTCTACTGGCGCCGGCGGCTCCGGGGCCATGGCATCGTCTAGCGGAGGTGCCGGTGCTAGCGCAACCACGGGCATGGGCGGTGATGGCGGCTCCAATAGCGGCGGCACATCGTCTGGTGGAGCAGGCGCGATGGGAGCCGCTGGCGGCAGCGGTGGTGCAACTGGCATGGCGCATAACAGCGGCGGTAGCGCAGGCGCTGGCGGTAGTGCGACCAACGGTGACACCATGAGTGGCAGTGCCATGATTGGCGACGCGCGCGGTGGTGACGGCGGTGACGGGGCCGCTGGTGGTGGCGGAAATAATGGCGGCGCGGGTGGCAACGCCGGTACCAATACAGCAGGTGCTGCCACGGGCGGCAATGGTGCTGGTGGTACCGCTGGCGCGGGTGGCAACGTAGCGGTCAATGCGGGCACTTTCAACATGTCCAACACGATGTCCAACGTTGGGCAGTCGGCCGCCGGCATCATGGTCGTTAGCCAGAACAACGGCTTCTCGTCGTTGATTCAGCAAGGCGTCAACGTGCAGTCTAACCTCGCAGTTGGCAAGTAAGTAAAGTAAGGCGGTGCCTTCGGGTGCCGCCTTTTTGCGAGCGCGGCTTTCCTCATCGAAAGGGTAGCAATGAAAAAATTTTATCGACTGACGGCTGTTGTCCTTGGCGCCTTGAGTTTCAACGTACTTGCTCAGTCAACGCCTGGAGCAACAGATAGCGCCGTGAGCGCGGCGCCTGCTAAAGAGACAGCAGCTGCCGCCAGCGGCTCGAGCGCTGGTGAGAAATCAACTAATGTAGTGCCACGCATGCCCGGCACGGCTGTATCGACCCGAAAACTGAACGCCGAACGAGGCAAAGCGGATACGGTAAGTTACGACACGCGACTCGACGGTGTCGTGACGGGAAATAGCGCCTCGAATGTGGCTACTGGTTCGAACAGCATCGACACCGGATCCTTTGCCAACATGATGGGCTTACCCGTAGTAATTCAAAACAGCGGGGCTAATGTGCTGATCCAGAACTCGACAATTGTCAATGTCCAGTTCCGCTAAGGTGCGCTGGACAGTTGCGCTATCAGGCGCGGGACTGCTCGCGATCGCGTTTCGTGGCGAGGCTATGGATCTGTCCGTCATCGGAACGACAGTAAAGTTGCCCGTTACCAGCATGCTTCAGGGGCGCTTCAAAACGACAACGCGCCAGCAGTATGATTTCAGCTGTGGTTCAGCTGCCGTCGCCACCCTGCTTACCTATCATTTCAATCAGCCGGTATCTGAGCAGGCGGTATTTGAGTTCATGTTCCAAAATGGCGACCAAAACGTCATTCGTCGGCAGGGTTTTTCGATGCTCGATATGAAGCGGTTCCTCACGACGCGTGGCTTTCTCGCCGATGGATTTGAACTGCCATTGCAAAAGTTGATCGAGGCAAAGCTCCCTGCAATTGTGTTGGTGTCGGAAAAAGGCTACAACCATTTCGTGGTCGTGAAAGGCCTTGCAGATGGGCGGATATTAATTGGCGATCCCTCAAGCGGTACACGCGCGATTGCTCTCGACCATTTTCAAACGATCTGGCAAAACAAGCTGCTGTTCGTTATCCATAACTACCAGGGCGTTCCAGCTTTCAACGCGAGCGCAGACTGGCGCGCGGCGCCTTCTGCCGTGCTGGCTGAAGGTGTCGGCCGCATCGGTCTGGATGTACTCACAATTCCCAAGCACGGAGCTGGTGAATTCTAAAAATGGAGCAAGTATGTGCGCGCAAATTATTTTTTTCCATTGCAGGGCCCTGCTAGCGGCAGCACTTGCATTGCTGGTCGCTGGCGAGGCACACGCAAGCGATGCAGTCAGAAATGACGATGTGGCAAAAAAATGGTCTGCCGTGGATGAAAAACGGCTTGCCCACGCGCGCGGGGGCTTCGTGACGACATCAGGACTTACCGTGTCGCTTGGGATAGAGCGGTCCGTGTCGATCAACGGCACGATGGTGTCGCAAACTTATCTGCACATTCAGGATGTCGGTGCACTGACCACTGCTGACGCGGCCGCATTAAAAATTGCGCTACAGCCGACCATCGTCCAGCGCGGCCCTGCCAACCTCCTCCCCTCGTCGGCGAGCCAAATTCCGGCTGGCACGTTTGTGCAAAATTCTCTGAACGACCAATCGATCAGAACCAACACCGTTATCAGTACTAGCCTCAACAGCGGCAGCATGCTGAAAGAGATCAATTTTATGTCGAGTGTGCGCGATGCAAATATTGGCTCGATATTTCCACGCAATTAACTTAATAATGAAGGAAACGGAAGACATGCGCTTACCCTCTCTGCCAAACACCATCATCGCCGCTTCTCTGGCGTTTGCTTTCCAATGCACCGCCACAGCGCAGCAGCAAAACGGTTCGGTCGAAGAGTTGACGAGGGCTGTGACGGAGCTTCGCGCAAGGATCGATCAACAGCAGCGGCTGATCGAGGCGTTGACGCGCGAAGCCGAGGGTCGCGCGGCAACGTCTCAGCCAGTCCCCGCAGCTCCGGGGCTTGACGTTCAGCGGGGGACGGGAAGCCATATTGCTGCCATCACCGCAGCGGGCATGGCCGGTGCTGAGCTGGACGTTAGCGAACCGGACAAGGCAGCCGAGGCTGTCAAACCTGTCGGCCAGGCGCCAAAACAGGATGGCCGCCCTCCGGAAATCGCGCCACCGTTTGAACAGCCAGGCATCCTCACCCAAAAAGGAAAATACGTTCTTGAGCCATCCTTGCAATTTGGTTACTCGTCAAGCAACCGGGTTGCACTTGTTGGCTATACAGTCATACCTGCACTGCTCATCGGATTGATCGACGTGCGCGAAGTAAAACGTAATACTTTCACTGGAGCGCTTGCCGCCCGTACGGGCCTTACCAATCGGTTTGAAGTGGAAATGAAAGTACCGTACGTTTATCGATCAGATGCCACCGTTAGCCGTGAACTCTTTACGGGCACGGCTGTCGAGCGCGTTTTTAATACCAGCGGCATGGGCTTGGGTGACGTTGAATTCGCCGGGCGCTATCAGCTTAACCAAGGCGGTCCCGACAAGCCATATTATATTGCGGGACTTCGGGTCAAGAGTCGCACGGGGACAGATCCGTTCAGTGTAGTTACCGATTGTACGACACGCTGTGTGGGGGAAAATGTAACTGGCACGGGCCTGCCTCTCAAGTTGCCCACGGGTTCGGGATTTTATTCTTTGCAACCGACGCTGACATGGCTGTTTCCCTCCGACCCTGCGATTTTTTTTGGGACGTTGAGCTATCTGCATAGCATCAAGCGCAACGACGTCAGCCGCCGCGTTTTGAACGGCGAATCGGAAAATATTGGAGATCTCGCGCCGGGGGACGTGTTTGGTTTTAATTTCGGACTTGGCTTGGCGCTAAACGACAAGGCGTCAGTAAGCCTAGGCTATGACCATAGTTCTATCGGGCGAATGAAGCAGAACGGTAGCAACGTTCCTGGTTCGGTAAGGACCCAGCTCGGAACACTGCTCGTTGCCTACTCCTATCGATTGAGCGATAAACGCAGCTTGAACGTTTCTGTTGGGGCAGGGGTGACACGTGATACCCCCGACGTATCGCTCTCGCTGCGGGTACCTACAACATTCTGATCACCCCCTGTTATGGCTAATGAAGCTCGGGCCAGCGCGGAGAATTGGTGACCCGCGCTTTCATTTGGCTTCGTCGGTGCAAAGCTTCGCTGTAACTGGCAGCTTCAGCTTGAATGCCCGGGCAGCAATGGCCGAGCGCGTGGCGCAAGCAATCCACCCAAGTAAGCAGTTGGCGTGCATTTGAGTAAATTATTATCAATGTTTTCACAAAAATACTTGACAATACCTTAAAATCGCGGCGTCCAGCATGGATTTTTACTGTCCCTGCCTGCCATGCCCGTTCTGACCACGCTGTTCCAAAATTTCGCCGCGCGCCTATGCTCAACAGAATTTCTCCGCGATGCCCGCCATCCGGATCACCCTACAGCGTTTTCCCGCTGCCGCAAGGCTTGAGTCAGCAGGCAGTAGTGCAGGATGTTGCCGCGAAAATCCTTTGCGACAACCTTCAAGCGCCGGTCTCGACAACTGCACACGCCGACGCCGATTTACCCGAGAACAAACGCATCAACCATGCCTACGCCCACACCGCACTCAAGCCGCTGCTGCCCATACTTCTGCTTGGCAAAAAAACCGGGAAAAAGGTTGGCGCGCTGCTGCGCGGCCTGCTCGGGCTAATTGCCGGGAAGACCTATCGACATCGAGAAAATCGTTCGAAGCCCAGGAAACCCGGCGTAAAACCACACAAGAAGATGACTCAGAAAAACTGCTGAAATGCCTTAACTTGGGTGGATTGGTGGCGCAAAGGGGCTGCGTTCAAGGTGACTGTTCAGCCCCTATGACCGGCAGAAATTAGTTGTAAACAATTGTGATCGCGTTCATCATGCTGGCATGGCAACGAAACCTTCTTCTCCCGACCTGACTGGACTGTCCCACGA
>NZ_JAFCWX010000056.1:0-11943 GCF_049897805.1 Massilia sp. TWP1-3-3 | reverse complement strand
CCACGCTGCGCTTCCGTCAACTCAACTTTCATCGCTACACGCATGATTTCCCCTCCATATGACAAGGATACATGCATATATATAATAAGTCTTATTATTTATGACGCACTACACTAGGTGGCTCATGGCGGAATGCACTGCGTTTTTCCGCCCTACGGACCGCGGAACGCGTGCACCCGGAGAGTGATGGATCTTTACATTACCCCGCGCTTACCGGGACACGTAGGGCGGAAAAACGCAGTGCATTCCGCCATGTGTGCGTCCCGTTGGCCCTTAACTGAACAAGCGCTGCAACTCCACCCCCGGGTCCGGCGCCCGCATGAACGCCTCGCCGACGAGGAACGCGTGCACGTTCGCTTCGCGCATGCGCTTCACATCGGCCGGCACCATGATCCCCGACTCGGTCACCACCAGCTTGTCCGGCCCGATGCGCGGCAGCAGGTCGATCGTCGTCTGCAGCGACGTTTCAAACGTGCGCAAATTGCGGTTGTTGATCCCCACCAGCGGCGTTTGCAGCTTGAGCGCGGCCGTCAACTCGTCGCCGTCATGTACCTCCACCAGCACCGCCAGCCCCAGCTCCAGCGCGCACGCTTCGAGCTCCGCCATCAGCCCGTGATCGAGCGCCGAGACGATCAGTAAAATCGCATCAGCCCCCATCGCGCGCGCTTCATAGATCTGGTACAGGTCGATCATGAAGTCCTTGCGCAGCACCGGGATGTCGCATGCCGCGCGCGCCTGCTTCAGGTAGTCCACGCTTCCCTGGAAGAACTGCACATCGGTCAGCACCGACAGGCACGCCGCGCCGTGGCGCGCATAGCTGTCGGCTATTTTCGCAGGCTGGAAGTCTTCGCGCAGCACGCCCCGCGATGGCGACGCTTTTTTCACCTCGGCGATCACGCCCGCGTTGCCCGCAGCAATATGCTTGCGCAAGCTCGCTTCAAAGCTGCGGATGCCGCGGCGGGCGTCGGCGTCGGCTTCGACCTCGCGCCGCAGGCTTGCCAGGTCGCGGTATTTTTTCGCCGCTGCGACTTCGTCAGCCTTGACGGCCAGGATGTTCTTGAGGATATCGGACATGATGTTCAACTTTGTTTGGTAAGGGCCAGCTTGATGCCGAGCCAGATGAATAGGCCGCCCGTGACGCGGTTCAGCCACAGCGCTACGATCGGGCTGACCTTGACGCGCGCGGCGACTCGCGCCGAGAACAGCGCCAGCGCCACGCACCACAGCATGCCGTTGACGTTGAAGATGCAGCCCAGGATGATGAACGCGAGCGCCTTGTCGGGCGCGGCCGCGTCGATGAATTGCGGCACGAATGCGAGGAAAAAAATCGCCACCTTGGGGTTCAGGACATTGGTCAGGAAACCTTGCGCGAATATTTTACGGTAGGGCAGGGGAGCGACAGCCGCCCTGTCCCCAGCCGGCGCGCGTTTGCTGCGCAACAGGCCAAGCGCCATCCACAGGATGTACGCGGCGCCAATGTACTTGACCAGCATGAAGGCGGTTGCCGATGTGGCGAGGATGGCGGACAGGCCAACGGCTGCCGCCAGCACATGCACCATGGTGCCGGTACCGATGCCCATCGCCGCCGCCACGCCCGCGCGCCAGCCCTGGGTGGCGCTGCGCGCCATGATCAGCAGCGAGTCGGGGCCGGGCATGATGTTGAGCAGCAGGCCGGAGAGGATAAAAAGTGCAATGTCGTGGATGCCGAACATAGTGTGCTCCGTCGCCCTCGCGCACGCGCTAACCCCTGGAACATTCGCTCTGCGCCGTCGTTCCATGGGCCCTGCGCGTGCGCGAGGGCGATGTCGTGGTTAATGTGCGCCCAGTTGCTGCGTGACGTCGACGAATTGCTTCATCTTGGCCACGGCGGCGCCCGATTCAATCGCGGTGCGCGCCCTGATCAAGCCTTCGCCGATCGAACTGGCAACGCCCGCCGCATACAGCGCGGTGCCGGCATTGAGCGCCACGATATCGCAGGCGGCCCCGGGAACGCCATTTAACGCTTCCATCATCCGGGCCTTCGACTCGGCCGCATCGGCCACCTTCAAATTGCGGCTGGCGATCATCGACAGACCAAAATCCTCGGGATGAATCTCGTACTCGCGAATCTCGCCGTTTACCAGTTCGCCGACCATGGTGGCAGCGCCGAGCGAGACTTCATCCATATTGTCGCGCCCCCATACGACGACGGCATGCTGGGTTCCGAGGCGCTGCAGCACCCGCACCTGGATGCCCACCAGGTCGGCATGGAATACGCCCATCAAGATATTCGGCGCGCCCGCCGGATTGGTCAGCGGCCCCAGGATATTGAAGATCGTGCGCACGCCAAGCTCGCGGCGCACGGGCGCGGCATGCTTCATCGCGGCGTGATGGTTGGGCGCGAACATGAAGCCGATGCCGGTCTGCGCGATCGACTGCGCAATCTGCTCGGGCTTGAGGTTGATGTTGGCGCCCAGCGACTCGAGCACGTCGGCGCTGCCGGACGACGATGACACGCTGCGCCCGCCATGCTTGGCCACGCGCGCACCAGCGGCGGCGGCGACGAACATCGCCGCCGTCGAAATATTGAACGTGTGCGCGCCGTCGCCGCCGGTGCCGACGATGTCGAGCAGGTTGGTGGTGT
Source organism: Massilia sp. TWP1-3-3 (assembly GCF_049897805.1). Lineage (NCBI taxonomy): Bacteria > Pseudomonadati > Pseudomonadota > Betaproteobacteria > Burkholderiales > Oxalobacteraceae > Massilia > Massilia sp. TWP1-3-3. Next base: position 9,320 of record NZ_JAFCWX010000056.1, on the reverse strand, counting down.
CGGCCATCGGCACCTTGGTCGAAAATTCGCGCATGACCTGGGCCGCGGCGGCGATCTCGCCGATCGTCTCCTTTTTCACGCGCAGGCCCAGCGTGAGGGCGGCGATCATGGTGGGCGACATTTCGCCCGACATGATCTGGCGGAACAGGTGCAGCATCTCGTCGTGAAAAATTTCGCGGTGTTCGATGCAGCGCAGCAGGGCTTCTTGTGGGGTGATCGACATGGTGGTTCCAGGTTAGCGTTCGAGGAAGTTCTTCAGCAGGGCATGGCCATGCTCGGACAGGATCGATTCGGGATGGAACTGCACACCTTCGATGTCGTACTCCTTGTGCCGCACACCCATGATCTCGCCGTCGTCGGTCCATGCCGTCACCTCCAGGCAGGCCGGGAGCGACGCGCGCTCGATGGCCAGCGAGTGGTAGCGAATCACCGTAAACGGGCTGGGAAGCGCCTTGAACACGCCCACGCCCGTATGCGCAATCAGCGACGTTTTTCCGTGCATGACCTGCTTGGCGCGAACCACCTTGCCACCGAACGCGGCGCCGATGGCCTGGTGGCCAAGGCACACGCCCAGGATCGGCATCTGCCCCTTGAAGCGCTGCAGGATGTCGATCGAGATGCCCGCTTCGGCCGGCGTCTTGGGGCCGGGCGAAATGCAGATGCGGTCCGGCTGCATGGCCGCGATCTCGTCCAGGGTGATTTCATCATTGCGCACGGTTCGCACTTCCTCGCCCAGCTCCCCGAAGTACTGCACCAGGTTGTAGGTGAACGAGTCGTAGTTGTCGATCATTAGCAGCATGTCAGAACTCCCCATCCAGGCCGTCTTGTACCTGCTCGGCCGCGCGCAGCACGGCGCGCGCCTTGTTTTCAGTTTCCTGCCATTCCATCTCGGGGATCGAATCGGCCACGATGCCGGCTGCAGCCTGCACGTACAGCATGCCGTCCTTGATCACGCCGGTGCGAATCGCAATGGCCACGTCCATCTCGCCGCCAAACGACAGGTAGCCGCAGGCGCCGCCGTAAATGCCGCGCTTTGTCGGTTCCAGTTCATCGATCACTTCCATCGCCCGCACTTTGGGCGCGCCGGTCAGGGTGCCGGCCGGGAAGGTGGCGCGCAGTACGTCCAGGTTCGACATGCCCGATTTGAGCTTGCCTTCAACGTTGGAGACGATGTGCTGCACGTGCGAGTATTTCTCCACCACCAGGCGCTCGGTGACCTTGACGCTGCCGATTTCGGAAATGCGGCCAAGGTCGTTGCGGGCCAGGTCGATCAGCATCACGTGTTCGGCGATTTCCTTCGGGTCGGCCAGCAGTTCCTTCGACAGTTCGGCGTCGCGCTCGGGCGTGGCGCCGCGCGGGCGGGTGCCGGCGATCGGGCGCAGCGTGACTTTCTTGCTGCCGTCGGAGGCGGTTTCGTTGCGCACCAAAATCTCGGGCGAGGCGCCGACGATCTGCATGTCGCCAAAATTGTAGTAGTACATATAAGGCGACGGGTTCAGCGAGCGCAGCGCGCGGTACAGCGTGAGCGGATTGTCCACATACGGCTTGCGGATGCGCTGGCCGATCTGCACCTGCATCAAGTCGCCGGCCATCACGTATTCATGCGCGCGCGCCACGGCCTTGAGATAGTCTTCCTTGCTGAAGTCGCGCACCGCTTCGGTGCGCACCGAGCTCGATGTCACCGGCGCGTCGACGCCGCGGCGCAGCATCATGCGCAAGTCTTTCAGGCGCTGGCGGGCCTTGGAAAACGCCTCAGGCTGGGCGGTGTCGGCGTAGACGATCAGATACAGCTTGCCCGACAGGTTGTCGATGACGGCCAGTTCTTCGGTCACCATCAGTTGAATGTCGGGCAGGCCCAGGTCGTCCTTGGGCGCGGAGCCGGCCAGCTTTTTTTCAATGTGGCGCACGGTGTCGTAGCCAAAGTAGCCGGCCAGGCCGCCGCAAAAACGCGGCATGCCGGGGCGCAGCGCCACCTTGAAGCGCGACTGGAACTGTTCGATGAAGTCGAGCGGATTGCCCTCGTGGGTCTCGATCACGGCGCCGTTCTTGACCACTTCGGTGCGCGCGCCAAAGGTGCGCAGCACGGTCGTGGCGGGCAGGCCGATGAAGGAATAGCGGCCAAAGCGCTCGCCGCCAACGACCGATTCAAGCAGGAAGGTGTTCTTGCCGGCGTTCTGCGTCTGGGCCAGCTTGAGGTACAGCGTGAGGGGCGTTTCCAGGTCGGCGAAGGCTTCCGCGATCAGGGGAACACGGTTGAAGCCTTCGTTGGCCAGCGATTTGAATTCGAGTTCGGTCATGCTTATCTCCATGCCGCCCAGGCGTAGTTGTGGGCAGTGGGTTCAAAAAAACCTGTCGACGCACGGACGCGGCCGACAGCAATCAATACGGGGTTACTTAGCCCAAGATTGCCAGCGTCGCCAAAGCCAGGCCTCAATCGAGCCGGTTTGGGTGACATTGTGTTTTTTGATGAAAAACATGTTTGGTGTGTTCAGTTTGCGGTGTTGTTGTGCGAACGAATAAGGTTGGCTGCTTCTAACAGCGTGTCAACTATACCATCGGAATCGGTTTCGTGTATAGACTGCCCGTGGTTGTAGCCATACGGGACCGTCAACACGAAGCAGCCTGCCGCGCGCGCCGCTTCGGCGTCGTTCGAGGAGTCGCCGATGGCCACTACCTGCGCCGGCGGCAGGGAAAAATCCGCGCACACCTGCAGCAGCGGCATCGGGTGCGGCTTTTTGCGGGGCAGCGAATCGCCCCCATAAAGCACATCGAAATACATCGCCAATCCCTTTTGCGCCAGCAGCGGCTTGGCAAAAGCGATCGGCTTGTTGGTCACGCAGGCCAGGCGCAGGCCCTGCTTGCGCAGCGATTCGAGGCCCGCAATCACGCCCGGATAGAGCTTGGTGTGCTTGCCGTTGATGCTCAGGTAGTGGCGCTGGTAGGACGCCATCGCGTCGCCGAAACGCGCTTCCACGCCGGCCGGCCCCAGGTCCAGTTCAAGCACGCTGCGAATCAGGTTTTCGGAGCCTTTGCCGACCATGCGCGCAATCTGGTCCTGGCCGAGGGGCGCCATCGCCATCTCGTCGCGCATGCGATTGATCGCCACATGGAAGTCGGGGACGGTGTCGAGCATCGTGCCATCAAGGTCGATGATGGCCGCGCCGATCGCAGCAGCGCCCGCCCGCATTACTTGCCCGTCTTTGCCAGTTCGACGCGCATGGCGTCGATGACGGCCTTGTAATCCGGCTTGCCGAAGATGGCCGAGCCGGCGACAAAGGTGTCGGCGCCGGCCGCGGCGGCGGCGGCGATGTTCTCGATCTTGATGCCGCCGTCAACTTCCAGCATGATGTCGCGCCCCGAGTCGTCGATCATGCGGCGCGCCAGCGCGATTTTTTTCAGCGCTTGGGCAATGAAGAACTGGCCGCCAAAGCCCGGGTTCACCGACATGATGAGGATCATGTCGATCTTGTCCATCACATGGTCGAGGAAGTGCAGCGGCGTGCCCGGGTTGAACACCAGGCCGGCCTTGCAGCCGTTGTCGCGAATCAGTTGCAGCGAGCGGTCGATGTGCTCCGACGCTTCAGGGTGAAAGGTGATGATGTTGGCGCCCGCCTTGGCGAAGTCGGGAATGATGCGGTCGACCGGTTTCACCATCAGGTGCACGTCGATCGGCACTTGCACGTGCGGGCGGATCGCTTCGCACACCAGCGGGCCGATCGTCAGGTTCGGCACGTAGTGGTTGTCCATCACGTCAAAGTGGATGATGTCGGCGCCGGCGGCGACGACATTGCGCACTTCTTCGCCCAGGCGGGCGAAGTCGGCGGACAAGATGCTGGGAGCGATGCGGAAGGTGGTCATGGCGGAGATCTTGCTGTTAATTAAAGATGCGCTATTTTAACGCCTTTATTGCGGCTTTTACTTTCGTTGGCCGCTCATTGACGCGTGCTTCAATTTGCCGTGCGAGGTATTATGTGTTCACAGACTTACATTAAAGGAAACACATGGCAGCTTACCAATTGAACGTCGACGTCAAGACCCAGTACCTGGCCGAACAGTCCGACCCGGCCAAGGGCAATTATGTGTTCACCTACACGATCACGATTCAGAATACCGGCACGGTCGCCAGCCAGTTGATTTCGCGCCATTGGGTGATTACGGACGCCAACAACCAGGTGCAGGAAGTACGCGGCCTGGGCGTGGTGGGACACCAGCCATTGCTCAAGCCGGGCGAGCAGTTCGAATACACCAGCGGCACGCAGATGGCGACGCCGCAGGGATCCATGTTCGGGGAATACTTCTGCGTGGCCGAGGACGGACATCAGTTCGAGGCGAAAATCCCCGAATTCGTGCTGTCGCTGCCACGCACCTTGCATTGATCAGTGATCGAGTCGCTGCGGCGGCTCTTTTTTTTCGGCCGGAGGCAGCGCTTGCTGGTGATCGGTCGGCTTCTGGCCGGAGTACATGGTCCACCATACAATAAATACCAGCAGGAACAGGGCCACGCCGGCTTCAACCATTAATATCCACATATAACTCCTTATGTCATTTACACGCCGCAGTTTACCCGTTTCCCTTGGACTCGTCGCGCTGGCCTTGGCGGCGTGTACGACGCCCGAGCCGCCGGCCCCGGCGCCTCCGGTACGCCCGCCCGTCAAGATGCCGCCGCCCGTGATGCCAACACCACTGCCTCCGCCTCCGCCTCCGGCCACGCCGCTGATGACGCCATCGACGTTCGGCGCGCTGCCGGGCTGGCAGCAAGATGACCTGCGCCAGGCGTGGCCCGCCTTCATGGCGTCATGCGCTGTGCTGGGGCGCAAGGACGAATGGAAGCCGGCCTGCAGCGCCGCGCGCGCCGTTGCCGCCAGTGACGGCAATGCCCTGCGCGCTTATTTTGAATCGTGGTTCGTGCCCAACCAGATCCGCGCCGCTGACGGTACCGATACCGGCTTGATCACCGGCTATTACGAGGCGGCGCTGCGCGGCGCGCGCAAGCGCGGCGGTGCCTTCCAGACGCCGCTGTACGCGGTGCCCGACGACCTGCTGACAATTGACCTGTCCAGCGTCTATCCGGACCTGAAGGGCAAGCGCGTGCGCGGCAAGCTGGTTGGCAAAAAGGTGGTGCCCTACAACGCGCGCGCGGATATGGGCACGGCCAATGTGGCGGGCAAGGAATTGCTGTACGTGGACGATCCGGTCGAGGCGTTTTTCCTGGAAGTGCAAGGTTCCGGACGGGTGCAACTGGCCGACGCCGGCGAGACGGTGCGCGTGTCTTACGCGGACCAGAACGGCCATCCTTACAAGGCGATCGGCCGCTGGCTGGTCGAGCAGGGCGAATTGACGGCCGAACAGGCGACGGCGCAGGGGATCAAGGCGTGGATCGCGGCCAACCCCGCGCGGCGCCAGGAATTGTTCAACGTGAACCCGAGCTATGTGTTTTTCCGGGAGGAACGCATTGCTGATCCAAGTGTCGGCCCGAAAGGCGCGCTCGGCGTGCCGCTCACGCCAGCGCGCTCGGTGGCGATCGATCCCACCATGCTGCTGCTGGGCGCGCCGATTTTCCTGTCGACGACGGAGTCGAACAGCAGCGTGCCGATGCAGCGCCTAGTGATGGCGCAGGATACGGGCGGCGCAATCCGGGGAGCGGTGCGCGCCGACTTTTTCTTCGGCTTTGGCTACGACGCCATGGAAAAAGCCGGCCGCATGAAGCAAGCCGGCCAACTGTGGGTGTTGATGCCGAGAGCGGTGGCGCAGTAGCAGCGATCGTACTATCGACTTATCTTGCCATCGTGCCGGCGGTGTTTTCGCTGTTCACTTTGGCGATGCGGGTCTTGATGCGTTCGACCTTGCCGGGGCTCTTTTCGTTCGCGGCAAGCTTGTTCAGGATCGCGATCTGGGCTGTTTTGAAGGCGTCTTCCGCCGTGACGCTGACGTCGGGAGCGACGCCCACGCCTTCCCAGTTGGCCTTGGTGACCGGGCCCAGCGAGCGGCCATTGGGCACGAACATGGCAAAGTTCTGGTTCAGGCGCATCACATCGCCGGGATGGGCGCCGCCGCCTGTGGTTTCGCCCACCAGGGTAATGCGCTTGAGGCCTTTGAGCGCGTAGCTGAAGTCTTCAGCGGCCGAAAAGGTGTATTTGCTGGTCAGCACATACACGTCTTTCTTCTGGCCAAAGCGCGTGCCCGGGACCACGTCCGAACTCCACATTTGCTCGGTCCGCTCGCCTTCGCGGAAATAGATATCTGTCATGTGGGTGCGTTCGTCGAGCAGGTAGCTGGCCAGCAAGGTCACCGTGGCCGGGTCGCCGCCGCCGTTCTTGCGCAGATCGATGATCAGCGCATCGGTGTGCGCCAGCAAGGTCATGGCAGCGGCCAGGGTGTCGGCGGCATCCTTGGCCGGCGCAAAGGCGCGCAGGTCCAGGTAGCCGATGTTAAATGGCAGGCGCTCGACGCGCTCCACGCCAAAGTTTTGCGAGCGCATGCCGGCCAGTTGCTGTTCGTGCTCTTCGACGGACGGCTTCTTGTCTTTTGGTTCCTCAGGGATCGGTTGCGCGCTGTAGAACAGGCGCAGGTGCTTGTCCCTGGTCTGCGCAAAGACGTGCTCGGTAAGCGTGGTGCTGAGTTTTTCGGCGCTGGTGATGCTATCGTAGTCGCCCTTCTTTTGATGCTGGCGGATCACGGCCTCGACCTTTTTCGCTTGTTCAGGGAACACATAGCTTCTGTGCATTTCCTTGATCATGGCGTCGATGACGGCTTGGCGCTGGGCCGCACTGACCACCATGTCCGGCTGGTTGGGATCGGGCCGCATCTGGGCGCTGGCTGGAACAAAAGCCAAAGCACACAGCAGCATGCCGCTCGCGATTGCACATCTGAAATTGTTCATTTTTGTGTTCCCTTGTCAGTGTTGGTGGAATCGTTTTCAAGCTGGGAGCGCGCTTCCCGGATCCGCTCGCCAAATGGTTTGGCGGCCAGGGCGCGAATGGCGCTGTCGAGCACATCGGTCAGCGAATAGGGCAGGGCCGCTTCGAGCGAGGCGGAGGCAAGCGCGGTGGCTTGCCAGCACATCTTTAATTGGGGAACGAGGTCGCGCCCGTGTTGCGTGAGGCGGATCATTTTCTGGCGCGCATCGGTGGGACTGGCTTGCACCGACACAATGCCGTCCTTGACCATCAGGGCGATGGTTTGGGTTGCCGCGGGCTGGGTGATGCCGGCGGCCTCGGCAATAAATCCGATCGTCGCCGGCTCCTTTGCCATCAGCGAGCGCATCACCGGCGTATAGCGTGGGCGGTAATTGAGCCCCGCTGTCTCGTAGGCGTCGCCGACAGCGCCGTCGAGCAATTCGATCAAATGGCGCAGTTGGGTTCCATGTGTAGATTTCATCCAGGTATTGTATAAGTGGTTATATAAGCAGTAAACAAGATTTCGAAAAAACTTTTGCTGCGGCCATGCCGACGGCAAGCACGCTAGGTGGCGGCGCAGGCGATACAATTGCCGATTCAGTATTTATAACGAAGGGATTCCCATGCAATATGCAGACTTGTTGATCGAAACGCACGGCCGCGTTGCCGTCATCCGCTTGAACCGCCCCAAGGCGCTGAACGCTTTGAACGACAACATGATGAACGAGCTGGGCGACGCGCTGACCAAGTTCGACGCTGACAAGAACATTGGCTGCATTGTGCTGACCGGCAGCGAGAAAGCCTTTGCCGCGGGCGCCGACATCGCAGCGATGGCCAACTACGACTACACCGACACCTATGGCGGCAACTACATCGGGCGCAACTGGGAGCATATTCTCAGCGTTCGCAAACCCGTCATAGGCGCTGCCGCCGGTTACGTGCTGGGCGGCGGCTGCGAGCTGGCCATGATGTGCGATTTCCTGATCGCCGCCGACAATGCCAAGTTTGGCCAGCCGGAAATCAAGGTGGGCGTCACGCCAGGCGCCGGCGGCACCCAGCGCCTGCCGCGCACCATCGGCAAATCCAAGGCAATGGACATGCTGCTGACCGCGCGCATGATCGACGCGGCCGAGGCTGAGCGCATGGGCCTGGTCTCGCGCGTGGTGGCGGCCGACAAATTGATGGAAGAAGCAATCGCAGCGGCAACCATCATTGCCGCAATGCCTTTGTCGGTGGCCATGCAAATCAAGGATTGCGTCAACCGCGCTTTTGAAACCACGCTGACCGAAGGCGTGCGCTACGAGCGCCGGTATTTCCACGCGGGCTTCGGTACGCCTGCGCAGAAAGAAGGCATGGCGGCGTTCCTGGCCAAGCGCCCGGCCAATTTCGACGGTTTGTAAAAGTACTAGGCTGCGGCCAGCGTCGGCTTGACCGCTGCCGCGGGCGGCCCCAGCACTTCAGCCAGTTCCATCAGCCCCTGTTGCGAAGCGGCCAGCAAATCGCGCTCGATCGCCGCCATGGCTTCGTCGAACGGCGCCGTCAGCCGCACCAGTCCATAGGCGCGGTTGCGCCCGTTCTGCTTGCCCACATACAGCGCCAGATCGGTCAGCTGTATCGCCCGCTCCCAGCTGCACTGTTCTTCGGTCAACCCGGAAAACGGCAGCGCAATGTAGCCAGCCGTCAGCGTCACCGGCACCGACAGCTCGCCCAGTTGCACCGGCTCCGCGCACACGCTGTGCAGCAGGCGCTCGACCATCGTGCGCAGCAAGTCGCCTTCGGTATCGGGCGCGTAGATCAAGAATTCCTCGCCGCCCCAGCGCAGCGCCATGTCGGTGTCGCGCACGGTCCGCTTGAGCCGGGCGGCGATTTCGACCAGCACGCCGTCGCCCACCGTGGGCGCGACCTTCAGGCAATCTTTGCAATGCCGGGTCAGCGCCGCCCCAAGACGGATCGGTGGCTACGCTGGACATCATGCCTAGTAGGTAGACCGCCAAAATATAATGCCGCCAAAAAAATAATCTCTTGTAAGTCCTTGCCAAGCCCGTGCGAGCTTTGCTATAGTTCGCCTCCCCGATGAAAAGGTTAACGAAATCAAGTAGTTGCAAGCTTGTCAGGGACGTTTCGAAAGAGACGGAGTAGTAAAAAAGAGGTTGACGAAAAACGCGAAACGCTGCATAATCTCACCTCTCTGCTGCTTACGAACAAAACGCTTCGTAGGGCACGGAAAGCAGTACCGAATAGCTCTTTAAAAATTAACAGTCGATAAGTGTGGGCGTTTGATGAAGGTGCCAACGAAGCGTAAGCTAAGTTGAATACTTAAATTATCAAATGTTCACAAAGAAGAAATATAGGCGCTTCGCAAGAAGTGGCCTGTCAGTATTTTGAGTGAGCGATCTGTCCGCAAGGACATTAAACAGAGATTGA
>NZ_JAFCWX010000055.1:0-14438 GCF_049897805.1 Massilia sp. TWP1-3-3 | reverse complement strand
CTGGCCTATCTTTTTTGCATGACGTCCCACGCTGCCATGGGTGAAAGTTTACTGAACGCCCTCGAAGAGCCCGGGATTTAGCGCCCCGGCGAGCCTAGGATTTCAAAGGACGTAACACCGTATAGCCTCTGGCCTGCAAATCCGTCATCACATAGTCTGTGCGAAGTATGTTGCTCAGCTTAAGCATGGCGAAGCTGGTGGTGTGCGTGGCCAACGCGTGCTCGGCCGCTTCGAGCCACAGCTTGCGCACGCGCTTTTCCGCCCCCTCCAACCCCAAGCCATCCCGCAACGCCGGGCTGCTTGCCATCGCGCTCTGGCAGGCCGCTTCGCGGTCGGCAAAGCTCAGTTTCCGGATCTCGCCAAGGTCGCCCTTGGACCAGGCATTGGCGCGCTGGCGCATCACATCGATGTCAATTTCGAGGCGTTCGATGGTGGTCTTGAAACAGGCCGCATCATCCATCGATCCCTGCTTGAACTCCTTGAGCGTTTTGCCGGGATTGGGAACGTCCAGCTGAACGTGCGAATTCATCACCTTGACGTTGTTCTTGGTCAGCAGCGCCTGGATGGCTGTTGCGACTTCGTCGCCCGTCGCGAAGCCGGCATGCTGCAGGCCCGCGCGGTACAGCGTTTCGGCGGCAAATACAGGACGTTCACTTTCCGCATCGTCGCTAACACCATACTTTGCCTTGAGCACGCGCCAGCGCGCATACACTTCGGGCGGCACCACGTCGCGCAACATCGCCCCGCCAGGGTTCTTGCGCATGCCCACCATATGCGGCAGCATCTTCAAGCCACCCCACAGGCCCACGCTTGCACCGAGCGTAGGCGGCGACAGATACAGCTGCGACTGCGAAATGATGGCCTCGACTTGCTGCGAACGCCACTGCATTTTGACCGGCAGTGGCGAATAGGTGGCAAACACCCACAGCACATGGTCGCCCTTTGAGATTTTCCACATGCCAGGACCTGGCCGCTGGCCGACCACGAGCACCGTGCCGGGCTTGTCGACTACGGCCGGGGCCGCCTCTGTTTGTGCCCATGCGGGTGCGGACAGCAGCAAGCACAAGGCGATACAGGTTTTACGCAGCATGAGGCAGCCCCTTTGAAGTGGATGATGCGCCATGATACGGCAGGCTTGCGCTACGCTTAGTTGTTTTCGATATGCATACCGGTGCCTGCCTGAGAGTAATGTTCGGCGGCCTGGCGGCACCAGGCCAGCGCCGGCGCGTCCTTGCGCAATGCGTGACGACGCGCATTTACTTGACACAACTCGTCTAGCGAATTGAGGCTTCTAACTCTTCAATCCGAATACGGACCCGACCGGCGAACATGGCATACTGCCTGCCCTGACTTCCTTCTATCCGGTGCCATGACGACTGCCCGCTTTACCCTTGCCTGCGTTGCGAACGCGCTTTTTCTAATCTTGCAAGCCATGCTGCTCGTCGCGCTTGGCAAGGGCATGGCCCAGGAATTCCAGCATATCTATCGCAGCTTCAGTGCACCGCAGACTTCCTTTAGTGTTTTCTTCCTCGCGAACTACAGTGCGTGGTGGCTGGCGTTTGCAATCTGCCTCGTCGCAGCTTGCACAGGTGCCTGGCGCAGGTCAGCGCCGGTGTTGTGGTGGACACTGGCATTGTCAGTGCTGTCATTGCTGAGCATGGTCGCCGCTCTTTATGGCGGCATCTTCAAACTAGGGCCGGCGGTATAAAAATCTCAGCGGACCTGGCAGGTACTTGAACAGTCAGCCAGGCTCGACAAGACGTTCGTTTTCATTCAAATACTATTACTAAACAGAGTGACGCATTTTGTCTCAGAGCGAGCAGAAAATGACGAGTAAGGGCGCAGCAAGCGCAAATGAGTCAAGGTCGGATCAAGCGCTGCGTGAGCGCCGCATGCTGATCGGCTCCCTGTCCTATCTGGTGACCTTGTCTCTGGTGCTGGCATTCTGGTATTTGGGCGATTACGGTTTTGACGTCGTCCGCAATTACGTCGCCACGGTACTGGCGCTGGTCGCCTTCTTTTTCGTGATGATCCGTAGCAACCAGAATTTGCGCTTTGCCGATCCAAGCATGACGCTGGCGCAAGTGTCGACGTCAATTTTGCCCGGCTATTACGTGATGTTCCACTCGCAGCAATCGCGGCCGGTGTTCCTTATTTTGGTGATCTCGGCGGCCATGTACGGCCTGTTCCCGTTTCGCATGCGCGACTTCATGACCTTGAGCTCCGTCGTCATCGGCGGCTATGCCGTGATGATCGTGATGCTTTAGACGTTCCGGCCGGCTGAAATCCATCTGAAGCTTGAAATCTTGCAGTGGTTTTCGCTCACCGCGACTTTTTTGCAGTTTAGCGGCCTTGGTGGGTTTATTGCCAACTTGCGCAAAAAAGTGAAGAAAAATTTCAATGAATTAGCGCTGCGAAACGGCGAGCTGGTAAAAGCGTTGCAGCGCATTGAAGACCTTGCGATGCGCGATGAACTGACGGGCGTATTTAACCGCAGGTTCCTGATGGAAGCCATCCGCAACGAAAAACTGCGCTGCGACCGAACCGGCATCGTATTCACGCTGTGTATTGTTGACGTGGACCATTTTAAGCAGGTCAACGACCAGCACGGCCACCTTGCGGGCGACCAGGTATTGCAACAGATCGCCAGGACCGCCAGCGATGCATTGCGCCAGACCGATATTTTCGGCCGTTACGGCGGCGAGGAATTCGCCATGGTATTGACCGGCACCACCAGCGAAGGCGCTATTATCACCGCTGAGCGGGTCAGGCGCCACATCGAGGAAATTGATTTCACCTCGATCAGTCCCGGTTTCAAGGTGACGGTATCGATCGGCATTGCCGACTCCTTGGGAGGAGAAGACCCCGCGCTGACCTTCAAGCGCGCCGACGAGGCTTTATATGCAGCCAAGGAAGGCGGGCGCAATCGTTGTTTAGTGGCCCCCTGACTGTGACTGCCGGGCAGTGAACGCCCGGCTCTCTGGGAAGCCAGCTAGAAAACTTTAACGCAATTTCATGCCTGCGTGTGCCCTTGCCGCCGCAGCACGACATGCGTGGCTTTCTCTGACGCTACTGATTGCACGCACGCGTATCCTAGAGAGCGCAAATCGATCCCTTCGAACAGAGGCTTTCCGCGGCCCAGCAGGACGGGCGAGATAGCAAAGTGAAGATCGTCAATCAGGCCTTCGCGGAGATACTGCCTGATCGTTTCCGGTCCGCCGCCGATCCGCACATCCTTTCCCGCTGCTGCCTCGCGTGCGCGGTCGAGCGCCTCGTGAATGCCGCCGGTAACAAAGTGGAACGTCGTGCCGCCTTCCATCTCGATGGGGGGACGAGCATAGTGGGTCAAGATGAAGGCGGGGACGTGATACGGCGGATTGTCGCCCCACCAGCCTTTCCAGTCCGGGTCCGGCCAGTCTCCACGATCGGGGGAGAACATGTTCCTTCCAAGAATCCAAGCCCCGACATTTTGAAAGCCACGGGCGGCGAAATCATCATCCACCCCGGTCGTGCCGCCGTCATTGCCGAACAAGGCGTGCTGAAACGTGCGCGTCGGAAATAGCCACTTGTGCAGCTCCGTGCCGCCAATACCGAGCGGATTGTTGATGTCTTGATCCGGACCTGCGCCGTAGCCATCCAGTGAAACGGTGAAGCCTTCAACGCGAACTCGTGTCATCGTTTTTCTCCGTGGTGTATTACATTGTCTGCCGATTCTACGCGCAGGTCAGACGGCAAAGGCGACTGTCCATGCACGGATGGCGGCACTGCCCGTGGCGTGGTCAGACCCCGGCCAAGCTCACAGGGCGTGATGGCGTGCCGGGCACCGCAAAGTGTTGCCAAGCGCGCCGCAGCTGGGTATCCGAACTGAAGCCGGCCGCCGCTGCCGCTTGCGTGACGCTGTCGCCCGACGCCAGCGCCGTCTGGGCCACGGCCAGCCGGATCCGGCGCAGGTACTGCAAGGGCGCAATCTGCGCATATTCCAGGAACAAGCGCGTCAGGTGGCGTGGCGAAGTGTGGGCCAGCGCCGCCATGCCCGGCACCAACCAATCCGACTGGGGCGACTGGCTCACTGCGTCCTGTACCCGGTGCAGCGCCGGATGCACATGGCTACGGTAGGCAAGAAAGGGCGATAGCTCAGGGTCGTGCGGGCCACGCCGCAGCGCCACCACCATGGTCTGCGCCACCTGGGCCGCCAGCGCCGGGCCGCAGATGGCGTCAATCCGGTGCAAGATCAGGTCAATGCCGGTGGTGACGCCTGCGCTGCTGTAGACGGGGCTGTCCTCCACGAATACGCGATTACGGACCACGTCGCATGCCGGCGCCACGCTGTGCAGTTCATCGAGGTGGTGGTGGTGGGTCGTGGCGCGGCGCCCCGCCAGCAAGCCCGCGTGGGCAGCCAGGACTGCACCGGCACAAATGGTGACCAGCTCAAGCCGGCCTGGCGCCAGCTGCAGGGGGCGCAGCCAGTCGAGCAAGGCGCCTGTGTCGGGCGAGTCGATGCCGATGCGCGGACCGGCCTGTCCCACCAGCACCACCCAGCTGGGATGCGCTGCAAGCGAGGCGGGCAGCGCTTCAAGACCGGACAGCTGCACGCCGACCGAACTGACGGATTCGGCACGCGGCGCGCAAAAGCGCAGCGCGAACGGCGCCGCCCTGCCCTGCTTGTGCATCAGCCCATTGGCGATGCGCAGCGCCTCGGCCGGGCCCGCCCAATCGAGGATCAGGCTGCCCGGCAGCAGCAGGAACAGCACGTCGATCATGCAGTTCGCGCCAAGGCTTGTTCCACCGTGCACAAGGTGGCGAAACGCTCGCTCAGGACCGTGGCGGTGCGCGATGTGATGTCGGCTGCGCTCAGGGCGCTGCCGTCTGGCTGCAGCATGTCGAACGTGAGCGTGGCGTCGGTGACGTAGTCGACGGTCCAGCCCAGGTCGGAGGCATGGCGGGTCGTTGTCTCGCAGCATTGCTCGGTGCGGATGCCACTGATGATCAGGCGCCCTATCCCCTGTTCGGTGAGCCAGACGTCCAGCCCGGTGCCTACCAGCGCGCTGTGGCGGCGCTTGAGGAAGCTGGCTGCTGGTGTAAAGTCGCGCAAGCCGCGCATCGGCACCACGTGGCCAGACTCGAGCGCGAATGGGTTGTCCGCCTGGGCCGGGCCGTCCGTATGCAGGACCCGGACGATAGGGATGCCGCGTTCTTCGCAGCCTGCGATCAAGTCGTTCTGGAACTGCAGGTAGGCGGCCGCGCCGCTTTCGGTGAAATACGGACGGTGGCGGAACGATTCCTGGACATCGATCACAATCAGACACGTTTTCATGGGAGGCTTTCTTTTGGTGGTGAAGTATAGACCTCCATTGTGATAGTGCGGCGCAGTTCCCGCCGCTCACTGGCAGACCAGTTTCGATCATTTCAGGACATTGCACCTGACCTCATGTCAGTGCGCCTGCCCTGCGCACGCAGGGATTACCCGGCCAAGCCCAGTTCGGTTGTAACCAGTTCGCGCAGCAAATATTTTTGAATCTTTCCTGTCACCGTCATCGGGAAGCCTTCAACAAATCGTACGTAGCGTGGAATCTTGTAGTGGGCGATCTGGCCGGAACAAAACGCGCGGATTTCGTCTTCTGTCGCCTGCGTGCCCGGCCGCAGCACAACACAGGCACATAGCTCTTCGCCATATTTCTTGTCCGGCACTCCCACGCACTGAACGTCGAGCACTTTGGGGTGGCGGTATAAAAACTCTTCTATCTCGCGCGGATAAATGTTCTCACCCCCTCGAATGACCATGTCCTTGGCGCGGCCAACAATTGCCGCGAAGCCCTGCGCATCGATCACGGCCAAGTCCCCCGTGTGCATCCATCCGGCAGCGTCGATGGCCTCGCGCGATTTTTCTTCGTCGCCCCAGTATCCCAGCATGACCGAATAGCCGCGCGTGAGCAGCTCGCCCTTGACGCCGCGCGCGACGATTCTGCCGGCGGCATCGACGATTTTCACCTCAAGATGGGGATGGATGCGCCCGATGGTGGAGACGCGCAAATGGACCGGGTCATCGACCGAGCTTTGGAAACTTACTGGTGACGTTTCGGTCATCCCGTATGCAATGGTGATTTTGGCGAGATGCATTTTCTCGATGACCCGGCTCATCACCTGCGCCGGACACGGCGCACCAGCCATGATGCCGGTACGCAGCGTCGACAGATCATAGTTGGCAAAATCCGGATGATCGAGCAATGTGATGAACATCGTAGGCACGCCATGCAATCCGGTACAGCGCTCGGCTTCTACAGTTGCCAGCACGGCTTTCGGCTCAAAGCTTTCGCCTGGAAACACCATCGTGGCACCATGCGTCACGCAGGCAAGATTTCCAAGCACCATGCCAAAGCAGTGGTAAAGGGGAACTGGAATGCACAGCCGGTCCGCAGGACCGAGCTTCATCGCCTCACCCACAAAAAATCCATTGTTCAGAATATTGTGATGAGTAAGCGTCGCCCCTTTGGGCGAACCGGTGGTGCCCGACGTAAACTGGATATTCACGGGCTCGTCGAACTGCAGCGCCGCTTCGATGTCTGCGAGCTGCGCCAGCTGCACCGTAGTGGGCGCTGCGAGCAAGTCGTCGAAATTTAGCATGCCGGGGGTTTTCTCGGTACCGAGGCGAATGACATGGCGCAGATGCGGCAGACCGGACGACTGAAGCTTGCCGGGCACGCTGCCGCGCACTTCGGGAACCACGTCTTCGATAATGGCAATATAGTCGCTCGACTTGAATGCGGGTGCCATCACCAGGGCCGAACACTGCACTTTATTGAGAACGTACTCGAGTTCCGAACGTCGGTACGCCGGATTAATATTCACCATCACCAGCCCGGCCCGCGCTGTGGCGAACTGGACCAGCACCCATTCCGCGCAGTTCTGCGACCAGATGCCAACCCGGTCCCCCGGACGCAATCCCAGCGCCAGCAGGCCCGCCGCCAATCGGGTGACGCGGGCATTGAGTTCGGCATAGGTCCAGCGCACGTCTTGATGAGGGACCACGAGTGCATCATTGTCGGCAAACCGCCGGGCGACGCCCGCCAAAAACGGGCCGATGGTTTCGCCGATCAATGGAACGTCGTGCGCGCCGTGTACATAGCTAAGTTGTTCTTGCATGTTCTCTCCAAGTCGTTGTTATCTGTACTGCGGGACGCTTTGCCTGACGCTCTCATGCTCGAGACGCATGCACTGAATGTCGCGCGAAGGCGGCGCGCCGAACAGCCGTGCATCTTCACGGCTGCGCTGACAACTGCGCGGCTACCTGCCCTTTTCCGCGTAACGGGCACCGCTAATGGCAGAATAGCAGTTCGAAGTCGACAACGGCACTGTCGATGATGGGGCGCGACGAATCGCCCCTGCCATCGGCCTTAACCCGCCGGATTTGAGTTTCCCACTCATAGCCGATATAATCCTGGAACATTATTTCCAAGAAATAAGGCACAAGCCCGCATGTCGGCGTCCGCACCCAGACACCCGCCTCCGTTTCGACCCTGACTCCCTGCGCCATGACGCGCGTCCTTCCTCCTACAAATTTCCATAGTTCCCAACTCATCCGCTGCCTTGCTGAGCTCGACCTGCTGGAAGGCGCCGAGCCAACGGGTGACTTTGCGGACGAGCTGGGACGGTGGATGCACTTTACCGACGCGATCGCCTTATCGTCCGTACATGAAAACGGCGTGGCCAAGCTACCGGCACAGAGCCCGGAGCAGCGCGCAGTGACCGGCGCGCGACTGCTTGCTGAATTTGAGAAAATCCGCGCCTTCATGATCAACGCGATCACGAAAAGCTGCGCGCCCACGGGCACCAACACGCCGATCAAGCTGCCGCTGCTGCTCGAAGCGGAAATATCGTATGCGCCATACTGCCGATTTTATGAAGCGCACCAGCGCGACATGGAGCTGAGCGTCGAGCCGTTGCGCGTGAATCTGCGCGCGGCGCTGGCCAAGGCCTCGCCCCAGCTGAGGAAGCTGGCCGAGCTCGACGCCGTAATGGACAAATTTTTGCGCCCGCGCGAGAGCCAGCTGCTGGCCAGGGTGCCGGTGCTGCTGCAAAAACGCTTTCTTGCACAGTACGGCGCGCATCTGGAACAGGTCGCCGCGAGCGGCCAGGCAGATAGCCCGGCGGCCTGGATGCAACCCGGCGGCTGGCTGGCTGGCTTTTGCCAGCACCTGCAAACGCTGCTGCTGGCCGAAGCTGAACTGCGCTTGCAGCCGAGCGCAGGACTCCTTGAAGCATTCAATCAACAAGAAAATCATGAATAAAGTTTTATTTAACCTTGCTTTTTGCATTGGAGCGCTGGCAGTCATCTGGGTCGGCTACGGCTTCATCGATTCCAGCGCCCTGGCAATGGCGATGACGGCGCTGATCTTCGTCGTGTATCTGGCCGGCGCCTTGGAGCTGTACCGCTTCCGCAAGGCGAGCGCCAGCCTCACGCAGGCGCTGCGTGCGATCCCGGCAGACCTTCCGGACTTGAACCACTTTTTGGCTGGTGTCGATGGTTCGCTGCAGCATCCCGTACGCCTGCGTATCGAGGGCGAGCGCGCCGGCTTGCCCGGCCCTTCCCTGACACCCTACCTGGTCGGCTTGCTGGTCATGCTGGGCATGCTCGGTACTTTTCTGGGAATGGTGGTCACACTCAAGGGAGCCGTCTTTACCCTGGAAAAAACTGCCGACCTGGACGCCATGCGCTCGGCGTTGGCGGTGCCGGTAAAAGGCCTCGGCCTGGCTTTCGGCACCTCGGTTGCCGGTGTGGCGGCCTCGGCGGTTCTGGGATTGATGTCGGCGCTCTGCCGTCACGAGCGGATGCAGGCAGGCCAGCTCCTCGACGCCAAGGCCGCTTCGGCGCTGAGCATCTTCTCGCACACCCGTCAACGCGAAGAAACCTTCCGGGCGCTGCAGTCGCAGTCGCATGCCTTGCCGCAAGTGGTCGACAAACTGCAGGCAATGATGCTGCAAATCGAAGCGATGAGCACGCAACTGAACCAGCGCTTGCTCGCCAACCAGGAACAGTTCCACAGCAGTGCAAGCGAGAATTACACGGCGCTGGCGCGTTCGGTCGACACATCGCTGCGCGAAAGCCTGGCCGGTAGCGCGCAGGCGACGGGCGAGAGCATCAGGCCGATATTTGAAGCGGCCATGCATGGCATCGCGCAGGAAGCCAGAGCGATGCATGAGCGCACTGCCGGTACCGTGCAGCAACAGCTCGACGGCATGGCCGATCGCTTCAGTGTTGCCACCGCCAGCGTTGCCCTTACATGGGACGCCGCGCTCGACAGCCAGAAGCAAGCCAATCGCAGCCTTGCCACCGAAATGGGGCGTTCCCTGGAAGCGTTCAGCGCCTCCTTCGACCAGCGCGCAGGCGCACTGATCGAGAAAGTTGGCGACGCGCATGCAGGCTTGCAGGCCCGGCAGGGGGCGCAAGACGAGCAGAGCCGGCAGGCCTGGACGCAGTCGCTGGAAGCAATGGCGGCAACGCTCACGCACCAATTGCAGGAAAGCGGAGGCCAGGTGCTCGCCCAGCAGCGGGAAGTCTGCAGCGCCGTCACGCACGCCGTGCGCGAGCTTGCCGATCAAGTACAGGCCGACGCCGGCAAGTCGCTCGCGGACACGGCACGCCTGGTCACGACGGCCGAAGACTTGATGCGCTCGCGTATTATGTCCGAAGCGCAGTGGCTGGACCAGCACCGCGATCGCATGGATCAGCTGGCCGGCCTGCTGCAGGCCGAACTCGGCGCGCTGCGCACGCAGGAGGCAGCGCGTGGCGACGCGGCGGTGGCGCATTTGGGCGAACTGCAAGCCGCCGTCACCACGCATTTAACAACCCTTGGCACCGCTTTGGAAGCGCCGATCATGCGCCTGGTCGAGACCGCCGCCGAGGCGCCCCGCGCAGCCGCCGAAGTCATCGGCCAGCTACGCCAGGAAATCTCCCATAGCCTGGCGCGCGACAATGTTCTGCTGGAAGAACGCAGCCGCATCATGGAAACGCTGAACGCCCTGCTGGACGTGATTAACCATGCTTCACACGAACAGCGCGCAGTGATCGACGCGCTGGTGGCGTCGTCGTCAGTGAAGCTTGACGACGCCAGCACGGCGTTCGCCGCAGACATCGCCAGCGAAACAGGCAAGCTTTCCGAGATTGCCGCCAGTGTCACGAGCAGCGCAGTGGATGTGGCCAGTCTGGCAGACTCCTTTGGCGTGGCCGTCAACTCCTTCAATGCAGCGAATGAAAAACTCGCATCCAACCTCGACCGCATTGAAGTCGCCCTAGACAAGTCGATGACCCGCAGTGACGGGCAGTTGGCCTACTACGTGGCACAAGCGCGTGAGATCATCGACCTTTCCATGAGTTCGCAGAAGCAGATTGTCGAACAGCTGCGCCAGCTGCCGGCCCTGCAGGCGGACAAAGTCGGATGATGGACGATCTGGACGCATCCGAACACGGCGCGCCGGTCTGGGCTGTTTTTGGCGACCTGATGGCCGGCCTGCTGGGCGCCTTCGTGCTGCTGTTGGTGGCGGTGGTTGGCGTGCAGATGGAGCTGTCCGCCAACCTGCAGCAAGAAGTCAAGAAGCGGCATGCCGAAGAACAGCGCCGACTGACGCTCGAGAAGGCCTTGGCGGTTCCGCTGGCGAGCGGCCGCATCACCCTGAACAATGGCCGCATCGGCATCAGTGGCCAGGTCCTGTTCGCTCAAAATTCGGACCAATTGCAGCCGGATGGACGACAGTTGCTCAGCAGCTTGGTGGGCCCGCTGCGCGCTTACCTCGCCGCGCGCGACGAGATGCTGATGGTCAGCGGCTTTACCGACGACAAGGCGATCCGCAACGGGCCGTTTGCGGACAACTGGGAACTGTCGGCGCAGCGTGCGCTGACGGTGACGCGCACGCTGGTCGAGCAAGGGATGCCTTCGTCGATGGTGTTTGCCGCTGCCTTCGGTTCGGAGCAGCCGGTAAAACCAAACCTGGATGACGCCGCGCGCGCGCAAAACCGGCGGGTGGAGATGGCGCCGGTACCCAAGTCGGCTCCTGCCAAAGCGCCTGCCAATGGGTGACGCTGCTATACAGATGGCGCAATCTGGCATCGACGCACTGCTTGCAAGCATGCGCGATCAGGGCAGCGAACGCTATGATGCCGCAGGGTGGCACTATCTCGAAACGCTGGCGCGGCGCGCGGCGGTGCATGAGGGAAGCGTGCGGCGTTTGCTGGAGGCGAAGCTTGCGCGAGCGGCGGCTGCATTTGCCGGGCGATTTGCGCAGACGCGCTCTGCTGCGGCCGAGCTTCTTGCTGCTGCTTGCAAGGAGCATCCGCGAGCGGTCGGCGAGCTGCAGCAACTGTTTTCAGAGAGCGATTTCAAAGGCTTGCGGCATTTGTGCGCCACGCTGGAGGCGCGCCAGCAATGTACGGCATTGGTTGAACTGGTGTCGCAACTGGAACCTGCTTTGGCCGCTACACCGGGGCACGCGCCCGTACATCTTGCAACATCGCGCACAACCGCGGCCAGCCCCCTCCCCCTCGAACTGAAAACCGTGCGCGAATCACGCGCTACCTGGGCCAGGATGAGCGTCGAGAGACAGCTGTCACAGGCCATGAAACAGGCGCCGAAAAATGCGGGGCCGATCAATTCGCACATGCTGGTGCTGCGTTCGCTGGCGATGATGCAGGCAGTGTCGCCGGATTACCTGAGCCGCATGGTGTCTTACGTTGATACGCTACTTTTTCTGGATCCGGGCGAAAAGGATGTGCCGGTCAAGCGGAAAAAGACGCTGCCTGGCAAGATAGCCAGGCCGTCGAAGGCGATGAAAAAATAATGCGGGTCATGGTGTTACGTCCGTGGGATGGCGGCGCGCGTTCCTTGGTGTCTACGCCTTAACGCAGTGTTCGTGGTGTTAATTTTGCGCGGCAGCGCCAACCTCGAAGCTGGAGGTCGTCGTCGCAAAGTGCGAGGCTCGTCTGGCCTTGTGCACGTCTTTCATGTCCGCCACCTGGTGCGACCGGCCAAGCAGCACTGGATGGCGTAACTGAATAGCACATCCTGCACACCCGGCGCGCGACGACAGTCGGACCCAGCTCTGAAGCGCGCAATTATGGTCGCGCGGCAACACTGTGCCGTTCGACAAAGGTTTTCGCTATCATCAACGTATCAACTGAGGAGTAATCATGAAAATCAACAAAGATGTCCACCTGGAAGGCCAACTTCCCATACCAAGCCATCCTGCCGATCCGACTGCCAATAGCGACGCCAACAAGGTCGTCGGTGAAGAAGTCTTGCAAACACCTGACTACAACGCGCCGCCATCCGAAGGTGCGATCAAGTCTACCGGGCCTGCGGCCGACCCCGGCGTTGGCGGCGCCATGGGCCAGCCGCCGCCTGCCGCGCGGGCTGCGAGCGACGTTCCCGAAGGAAGCGCCGACGCCGACTTGGGCGAAAACCAGGGCGGTGGCGACGAGATTGCCGACGAAATGAAGGCGAAGCACTAATCCAGGCACGCGTCATCCGTGACAACGGCCGGGCGCGACTTGGCCGAGGCAACCTCACTTGCGTCCTTCCGGGCAAGCCGAATCGGTCAGAGTAATTTTCCCGTCAGCAGCCCGACATTTATGCACCGCGGTCCCTGCGAAGCTGCACGGGGTCGGTGCTGACATTTGGACACCGCTTCTGCCCTAGCAGCCTGTCGGACTTAGCCCTCGAAATAAAATCGCGGTACCGGTAAAATGGCAGCTACCGATGAGTTGGCACGAGTGAGGCGATGATGAGCAGTTTTATTCCAGTAGATCGACAGACCGACTTTCTGTTCCCTCCTTCAGTGCAGGACTGGCTGCCCGAGAATCATCTTGCGCGTTTCATTGTCGAAGTGATTGACAGTCTCAATTTGACCGAATTAACTCGTCAATATGCCGGTCGTGGATCGGCGGCCCACCATCCGGCAGTGCTGTTGGGTTTGCTAATTTACGGGTACTCGACGGGACTTCAAGCCGCAAGATCGAGCGCGCGACTTATGATTCGGTGGCATTTCGCTACATCGCGGCCAACACCCATCCCGACCACGATACCCTGGCCAGCTTTCGGCGTCGGTTCGGCGCGCAATTCGAGCAGTTGTTCGTTCAGGTGCTGATGCTGGCGCGCGAAATGGGCATGCTCAAGATGGGCAAGATCAGTGTGGACGGCAGCAAGTTCAAGGCGAATGCGAGCAAGCATAGCGCTCTGTCCTGGGGCTACATCAAGAAGATCGAACAGCAGTTGCGGCAGGAAATCCAACAGCTGATGGCGCTGGCCGAATCCGAGGACCGTAAGAAAATCCCCGACGGGATGGATGTGCCGGAGGAGATCGCGCGCCGCGAGACGCGCCTTGCAGCACTCGGCGAAGCCAAACGCAAGCTCGAGGAACGCGCGCAAGAGCGTGATGCGCAAGCCCAGGCAGAATATGAATCGAAGCTGGCCAAGCGCCAGGCCAAGCGTGACGCTGGCAAAAAGCCAGGCGGCAAGGACCCTGAGCCGCCAACCAGCGGACCGCAAGACAAGGATCAAATAAACCTGACCGATGAGCAGTCGCGCATCATGAAGACTGGCGGGGGCTTTGACCAGTGCTACAACGCGCAGGCGGCGGTTGATACCAATAGCATGCTCATCGTTGCTAGTTTCGTGACGCAGGCGGGTAACGACAGTCAACAAGTCAAGCCGATGCTGGCAGCGCTGGAGCGGCACCAGGAACACCTGGGCAGGCCATCTCAATTCCTCGCCGATACCGGTTACTTCAGCGCCGCCAATGTCGATGCCTGCGAGCAGGCCGGCATCACGCCAATGATCGCCACGAAACGATCGCAGCACCATGAGCCCGTGCTCGAGCGCTTCACCGAGCCGCCGCCACTGGACGTCGATGCCGACGCTGTCACCGCCATGGCTCACCGGCTCAAGACCCGCAGCGGCCGAGCCGATTACGGCTTACGCAAGCAGACGGTCGAACCCGTGTTCGGCATCATCAAACATGCAATGAAATTCCGTCAGTTTCTGGTGCGCGGCGTGACGAACGTGGGCAACGAATGGAACTTGGTCGCCCTTGCATGGAACATCAAGCGAATGAGCGCATTGAAAATGGCCTGAAGTAGCCCGAAGGGCGGCAATCGCGTACAAAACAGCCGTGCCAGGGACATGCGAAACGCTCCGATTCGAGCACATCGGCGACCAACGCCGTCCGCAATTAAAAAAATTACCCTGACTCGCCAGAAGCGTTACGTTTGATGAGCGCAAAACTTCAAGTCCGACAGCCTGCTAGCCTGAATGTTTCATAAACTGCCACTGCGTGTCCGGCTGGCCGACGCAGTGCCTCATCGGCAGCAATTTCAATGTTGCGAGCAATAGCTCCCCTACCCATTTAAACGGGACATTAATGAAGCGGCATGGGGTTGATGTTTGGCGGCG
>NZ_JAFCWX010000054.1:0-14612 GCF_049897805.1 Massilia sp. TWP1-3-3 | reverse complement strand
CCGCGCAAGCGCGTCGAACACGATTTGACCGAAGCGGAAAAGGTCTGCGCCTGCTGCCAAGGTGCCCTGCACCGCATGGGTGAAGAAACGAGCGAACAGCTCGACATCATTCCAGCGACGGTCCAGGTGTTGCAGCATGTGCGGTTCAAGTATGCCTGCCGTCAGTGCGACCGCCACGGCGAATCAAGCAAAATCATCACCAGCCCCATGCCAGCCCAGCCCATCCCTGGCAGCAACGCCAGCGCCGGCACGGTGGCCACAGTCCTGACGGCAAAATACGCTGATGGGATGCCCCTGTATCGCCAGCACGACTGGCTGCTGCGCGGCGAGGTCGATGTCGCGCGCGGTACGCTGGCCCAATGGTGCATCAAGGCCGGCGTGCTGCTCACGCCGCTGTACGCGGCGCTACGTCAGGAGTTGCTGACAAGCGCATTCATTCATGGCGACGAAACCACGCTGCAGGTGCTCAACGAAGCGGGCCGCAAAGCGCAAAACACATCGTATATGTGGGTCTATCGAACGGCCCTGTGCCACGAACGTCAAGTGGTGCTGTTCGAGTACCAGCCGGGACGCGGCCACGATCATCCAGAACGTTTCCTGCTCGGTTACGAGGGGGCAGTCATGACCGACGGTTACGCTGCCTGGCGCATGCTGCCAGGCATGAAGCATCTCGGCTGCATGGCCCATGCAAGGCGCAAGTTCGACGAAGCACTCAAGGCGCAGAAAAACCCATCGGGGCGAGCAAAGGAAGTGCTCGACATGATCGGAAAGCTGTACCACATCGAGTCCACGGTGAGGAAAAAGCCGCCGCCGGAGGGTAGTACGGTGGTCGAGGAGACTTACCGCTGGAGACAAGAGAAAAGCCGTCCGATCCTGGACGCACTACACGCCTGGCTGGTCAAGAATCAGGCCGAGGTCATGCCGCAATCACTGATCGGCAAGGCGATCAGCTATGCCCTCGGGCAGTGGCTGTACCTGTATCGCTACATCGATGACGGCCGGGCGCCGATCGATAACAATTTGATTGAACGCGATATCCGTCCGTTTACCATCGGTCGCAAAAATTGGCTGTTCTCGAGTTCGGTTGCGGGCGCGGATGCAAGTGCCGTGATCTACAGCTTGATGCTGACCTGCCGCGCCTGCGACATCGAGCCCTACGCCTCCCCGTTGGCCGGTCAAAATCCCCCACCTCTGGCCACCTCAAATTCCCCCACCCCTGACCGCTTAGCGGCGCTGTAAAAGCGCCCAGCAGTGGCCACCGGGAGCATCCCGCTGGCAGGACGTTATCTTTCTCCTTCGATCAACGAGGGAGTTCGGAGTGAACGTCTTGAAACTGCATCTACAAACCACCATCCTGACCCTGCTGGCAGCGGGGAAGAGCCAGCGCCAGATCGCGCGCATCACCAATGTTGACCGCAAGACGATCCGCAACCTGGTCCAACGCCTGGCTGGTACAGATTCAAATTCCCCCGGGGTGGCCACCGGCCCCGTGGTTCAAATTCCCCCACCCCGGCCACCGGCTCTGCCAGCCGTTTCCTCATCGGCCTGCGAGCCATACCGCGACTTCATCACCGAGCAGCTGCGCCTGCGCCGAAACTACACCGCGATCTACCAGGACCTGGTCGACCAGGTCGGCTTTGCCGCCAGCTACAACAGCGTCAAGCGCTTCGCCGGCACTGTCGTGGCCAAGGAGCCGGAGCAGTTTGACCGTCTCGAATTCGCACCGGGCGAAGAGGTACAGGTCGATTACGGCGAGGGCGCTATGACGCGCGTGCCGGGCAGCGATCGCTACCGCCGTCCGCGCTTGTTCGTGATGACGTTGCGCTACTCCCGGCGCAGCTTCCGCAGAGTGGTGTGGACGTCGAGCCAACAGACCTGGGCACGCCTGCACGAACAGGCATGGCGCTACTTCGGCGGCAGCTGCAGCTACGTGGTCCTCGACAATCTCAAGGAAGGTGTCATCAAGCCGGACCTGTACGAACCCGAGCTGAACCCCGTCTACAGGGACGTGCTGGCCCACTACGGCGTCGTCGCCGATCCCGCGAGGGTGCGTGACCCCAACCGCAAGGGCACGGTCGAGAACGCGATCCAGCACACCCAGAGCACTGCGCTCAAGGGCAAGCGCTTCGAGAACATCGAAGAACAGAACATCTTCCTCGAACAGTGGGAGACCAAGTGGGCTGCGCCGCGTATCCATGGCAGTGCCCGCCGCCAGGTCGAGGCTATGTTCCAGGAGGAGCGCACCCACCTAAAACCGCTGCCTCTGGAAGGGTTCCGCTACTACACCGAGTGCGAGCGCACCGTCGTCGACGACACCTGCATCCGCATCGATCACAGCAGCTATGCGGCAAGGCCGGCGCTGATCGGCAGCCGTGTGCTGGTGCGCCTGTACGAGCAGCAGATCGAAATCCGCGACCTCCGGTCACACGCCCTGCTGCGCACCCACCCGCGCGCCCAGCGCCCGGGCAGCTTGCTGCTTCCCGATGATGAACGGCCGTTCAATCCTTCGCGCGAGACGCGCCGCATCCTCAGCCAGGCGGCCGAGATCGGCCCGGCCACGCTCGCGCTGTGCCAGCACTGGTTCGAGCGCGATGGCAGGGTCGGTCAGCGCAAGCTGTGGGGCATCGTCGGTCTGGCCAAGCGCTACCCGCGGCGCCTGATCGACCAAGCCTGCGCGCAGGCACTGCGCGAGAACGTCGGCAGCTACAAGGCGATCCAGCAATTGACCGAAAGGCTGCTCAGCGCAGCGCTGGCCGACATCGACGCGCCCATCCAGGGCGAGCTCGATCTGACCCAGCAACACCCCTTGATCCGGGACGGCGACGACTACGCCGACCTGTTCACCCTCGGCGCCAACACCAGCGCCACTTTCCCACCCACCCAGGAGTAAAACACCATGAGCATGAACATGATTGAAATCGAGCGGGCCTTGCGGGCGCTACGCCTGTCCGGCATCAGCGCCACGCTGGAGACGCGCGTGCTGCAGGCGCAGGCCAGCCAGGCGCCTTTCCTCGATACCTTCTCGCTGATCCTGCAGGACGAACTGGACCGGCGCCGATCGCGTTTGATGGAGCGCCGCTACCAGCAGAGCGGGCTCGATGAGCGGATCACGCTGGCCGACTTCGACTGGCGCTTCAACCCCAAGCTGCCGCGTGCGGCCTGCTTCGAACTGCACACCCTGAAGTTCGTCGCCGAAGGGCACAACGCGCTCATCATCGGCAAGCCCGGCACCGGCAAGAGCCACGTCGCCAAAGCGGTCGCCTACCAGGCTTCGCTGCAGGGCCCCAACGTGCGCTACCTTGAGGCCGACAGCGCGTTCGGACAGTACGCTCTCGGCGATGCCAAGGAACAGCGGCAACAGATGCGCACGCTGCTCGACGCCGACCTGCTCGTGCTGGACGATCTGTTCCTCGCTCGCCGCATCAGCGACGCTGGAGGGAACTGCTGCAGTCGCTGGTGCACCAGCGCTACAAGCTCAAGCGCAGCATCGTGGTGACCTCCAACCGGATCGTCCAGGACTGGGGCAAGTACCTCGGCGACAACACCATGGCGACCACCATCCTGGACCGGCTCATGCACCGGGCGCACATCCTGGAGTTCGAGGGCAAGAGCTATCGGCTGAAGGAGGCCGCCAGCCGGCTCACCGGGCTGTCCAAGCAAGACGCATCAAAAACCGACCTGGCCGCGGCAGATTAACCTACAATCGGCCTGTCCTGCCTGGGGGAATTTGAACCGGCCAAGGGTGGGGGAATTTGAAGTGGCCAACGGGGGTCTACCTGCGCCACGTGCTTACTGAACTGCCGCAGCGGCAACCGGGCGCTGACGTTACTGACCTGCTACCGTTCAACTTCGCGTCGCTGAATCATGATCGCTGCAGCCAACGGTCGTCAGCGGTGGGGTAAATATCGCGCTTACGGTACACTTATCCACAGCTACCGCTTCAAAAAGTAGCGCCCAGCCCTGGGTCAAATTTCAATCGGCAGGGTGGGTCAATATTCGGTCGGCGCCAACACTGCTGACGGCCAAGCGCGACATGGTGGCAGCTAAGCGCTTCTTCGACAAGGCCATGGAAGCCAACGGCGTCCCCGATAAGGTCGTAATAGACAAGAGCGGCGCCAACAAGGCAGCCATCGATGCGGTCAACTCCGGTCGCGACAAGCCGATCGTCGTTCGCCAGGTCAAGTACCTCAACAACATCGTGGAGCAGGATCACCGCGCCATCAAGCGCGTGACCAAACCGATGCTCAACTTTAAGTCATTCCGCTCGGCTGCTTGCGTGCTCGCCGGCATTGAGCTCATGCACATGATTCGCAAGGATCAGTTTGCGATCGATGGCGTCGATACGATGTCGTTCGCAGACCGATTTTATGCTCTGGCAGGACAGGTCCGTCCAGTTTGAGGAGGGGCATCCCATTCCGGAAAAATTGCGACAGCTGACCGCTAACGCGACAGAACCCACTCGGTCTGCGGTAGCTTTGCAAATCATGCAGCGGCCGGCATGCCGGTGTGCATTTGATTCATCACGTCCTGTAGGACCTTGCCCTGCTGAAGAACGACGACGCGCTCTGCCATGGCGATTGTTTCAGGGCGGTGCGCAACAATAATCCGTGTTAGCTGGATCTTTTGAATAGCGGCGTTGACCGCCTGCTCATTCCAGATGTCGAGGTGGCTTGTCGCCTCGTCGAGTACCAGCATTTTCGGATTCCTATAAAGTGCACGTGCCAGAAGAATCCGCTGCTTCTGACCGCCCGACAAACCAGTGCCGATATCGCCGACGAGACTGTTGAATCCCATCGGCATCGCCATGATCTCAGCATGCACCGCAGCTAGCTGTGCACAAGTTTGCACCCGAGGCTGATCGGGGGCGGGGTCGAAAAAGCTAATGTTGTCAGCAATGGATCCGGCAAAGAGCACGTCATCCTGCATCACCGTGCCGAGCAGTTGGCGATAATTTGCAAGACCCAGTTGGTGTAAGTTCATGCCACCCACTAGGATCTCTCCTTCGGTAGGCTCCATTAATCCCAGCAACAGTTTGAGCAGGGTAGTCTTGCCGGAGCCTGAAGGTCCAGTCACGGCGATGCACTGCCCCTCGGGGATTGTCAGGTTAAGGCCGCTAAGGATATCGGGTTCGCTTGCTGCATAGCGGAAGCTAACATTACGAAATTCGATCGATGGCCGAACGTCGTCCGGTTCGATTTCCATGTCGCAAGCATCGGTTTCTGGCTCGGTCATCAGAATATCGGCCACGCGCTCCCCGTGCAGGCGCAACATGCGTAGTTCGAACAATTTGTCGACCAGGCTTGCCATGCGCTGGCTGAACTGGTCTTTGTAGCTGATAAAAGCGAACAGCATACCAACTGAAAATTCATTGCTCAGCACAGCGAGTCCGGCCAACCAAATAACGATTACCCGTTCGCCACTGAAAAGGAGTGTATTGGCAGTCTGATAGGACACGGCAAGCTTCGCAATGCGAAGATCAGCATTAAACTGGTCAGCGAGTGCATTCATCCACCCGGCTCGGCGTTCTTCGTTGCGACCAAACAGGCGAATGCTTTGTACCCCGCGGACGGATTCCATGAAGTGGGTTTGTTGTTTGGCAGCATGAATAATCTGCTCGGAAGTAGCCTCGCGCAAGGGCGAAAAGATGAAGCTGCGAAGTAGGACGTAAAGGAACACTGCAATGCAGGCTACCGCCGCCAGCTTAGCGCTATATAACAGCATCATTGCCAGCGTGCCGATTACTAGTACCCCGTCAATCAGGCCTTCGACAAACTGTGTCGTCATGCTGCTTTGAATCGTCTGGATGGACGCGAAGCGCGATACGACGTCACCAGTGTGACGTTTCTCGAAGTATGGCAGTGGCAGATGCATGAGGTGGGAAAAGGAGTTTCCCAGCCATTGCAGGTTCAGGTTCGTGGCCAATACGGTTGTCACCCATGCACGAACGGCACCAATGGCGGCTTGTATAGCCACGAGCAGGAGAAATCCACAGCCGAGGACGGTGATCAAGTCGCGGTCCGCAGAAAGCAATGCTTCGTCGACCAGCCACTGCATATAGAATGGGGTGACCAAGGTACACACTTGTAAAGCCAGGCCCAGAAGAAGAACTTGCAGCAGCCCGCGCTTCAGTCCTACCACGCGGCCCATCAGCGACAGCAAGGTGAATTGCTGGACTTCCTCTTGCTTTTCAAATGCAGCAGTTGGCGTCAATTCCAGTGCAACCCCGCTGAAGTGTTTGGACACCTCAGCGAGCGGCATGCGCCTTTCGCCTACTGCCGGATCATGTATCAGAGCATGGCTGCTTGTGACGGACCTAAGCACCACGAAATGGTTCAGGTTCCAATGCAGGATACATGGCAACTTGAGTTCGGGCAGTTGGTGCATATCGAGTTTGACCGGACGTGTCTGAAGCAACAGTCCCTGTGCCATTGCCATTAGCCCTTTCAGCGTCACCCCTTTTAGAGAGACGGAAAAGCGGCGGCGCATACTACTAATGTCGATCTTGTGTCCCCAATAGCTGGCCACCATACACAGGCACGCCAGGCCACATTCGGCAGCCTCTGTCTGCAACAGTACCGGGAGGCGATGACTGCTCCAGAACGATATTTGTGAAAGATGCGGAAATCTCATTGGCTTGTATGGTGAGAATCGAAAAGGGGCTATGGTGGCCCCGGAACGGCGTTACATCCGCCCCGAAATGCTAAACAGAGGCTCAAGTACCCATTCGTAGAGACGACGCTGTTCAAGTTTTACGCTGGCATCAACCAGCATGCCCGACTTAAGCGGCATCTGCTTTCCGTATGCAAGGACGAATTGCTTATCCAGTTTCAGGCGGATACGGTAGAGTGGCTCAGCCGCAAAGCCAGGTTTGATGGCGGCACCCGGCATGGTCAGCTCATCAGGTCGGAGAGATGTGTTTGCCACTTCAGTCACTATCGCCTCGTGCTGGCCGAATTTTTGATAGGGATATGCTTGATAGCGTAGCAGTACCCTCATGCCCGGTTTGATGAAGCCAGCAGACCGGGATGGTGCATAGATTTCGGCCTCCAGCGCCGCACCGCCTGGCAACAATGCGGCAAGCGGCGCGTTACTGGCAAGTGTCTGACCTAATTCAGCTGTAATTGCCGTTATCACACCATCCTGCGGTGCCCGCACGATGATCTCGCGACGCGCTTCATTCTCGGTCAAATCCTGATGAGTGACGGACACGTTGCGCTGCAGCGCATTTGTTTCGCGCTGCGCTTGCAACTGAAGATCGTGCATCTCTGCTTGGACGATAGCGCGCTCGCGTTCGGTTGCTGCCTTGATGCGCTCTAGGTCGGCCAGACGCTGCTTCTGATCCAGTACTTCTGCTTGCTTGTCCTGCGTCTGTGCAAAAGAAATATAGCCGGTCGCTTGCAAATCGACATACCGCTTGTATGCTTGTTCAACGAGGTCTACCCGTGTGGCCTGGAGGGCGATCTGATCCGCATTGCGCGCGATCTCTGTCTGAAGTAGTTCTGATCGGCGCATCGACGCTTGCAGGCGCAAGCGCGATTGCGTTTCCGACTGCTTCAGTTCCGTGCCAAAACTGTCCAGCCGGCCGCGAAGTAAGTCAGAAACCATTTTTTCTGTCGAATTGGCCACTGTACTGCTTCGTTCGCTGGACAGGATGAACAGAACATCGCCAGCCCGAACCGCCTGCCCCTCACGTACCCGTTTCTCGCGAATGACGCCTGACTGTCCAGATACGACGCGAATGATTCCTGCCGTTGGCAGCAATACACCTTGGCTTTGCGCTTTTCTTGTCGTCTCGAAAAACACAAAAAAGGTGACGAGTGACATCGCAACGATGACGAACATTGCGGTAAGGACCGTATGGCTGAATGCGCTGGTCAAAATGACCGTGCCATATTGTCGTTGGGTCACATGCTCAAGCGCTTGGCTGCGGAAGAGCGGTTGCACCGATGGAGGTGGTTGCGATGGCGAATTTGAACTGTGCAAAATAAATCAGGTAAAATTGGGAAGCGACATTCCCCCTTAATTTGGAGTGAGCTCTATGGGCGTCAAGGGGTAAGAAGGGTAACTTCCTACAATGTTAACTAGATGCTGACCTTTTGTCAAGTTTTTCATTCCGGATTTTACTCGTCGACGCGTCGAATTCCTATGCGCACGGAGTATGTGCCGTCGTGAGTGAAGATCAGATGATTCATTTCTACGTTCGCAGGCCCGGCTGACACGACTAGGTCAATTCGGCTTAAGTTGCCTATGGTGTCGAAATACTGACGATGAATCCGAACGCCGTTCTGCATCTCCTCGCAATAGATTTCCGTGCTATCCCACTGTTCTAAGACGCGTGCCGACGCCAACGATTTAAACAAACTGGCGACAGGCAAGGACGGTGACATGGGATCGTCGTCAAAAATATTTGTCACTGTATGACGGGTAGAATTGTTCGGCCTATCTGTGGTACCGGGAGAGATGCCCGACGCGGCGTTGGAGAATCCCATGTACACGACAGGATAGTTGGCGCTCACCATGAGCGCCAATGCGTAGCCCGCTACCACGGCGGCTTGGGTGTCCTGGTCACCGGTATAAATGGGAGGGAAAACCGTATCGTGGTCGATGAAGGTTGGCACGAGCGCACGCAGGGGAATTCCGGACAGAGTCCGTTCCGAAAGTAACTTGTTGACCTGATCGAACACTTGTTCGCGGCCGACGAAAATCCTGTGCAGTGCGGCGGCAAGCGGGAAGTCATACATATAGCAGCCTGGCAATTCGTCTTCTAAACCAGTCAACGCCATGTTCAGTGCGCGGTAGTCCGAAGTCAGATATTCAAGCAGTACAACAAACCGCGCCTTAGAATCTGGATGCGCTCCCCGCAGGTGGGAAATTATTCGGCGAAGTTCCGCTGTTGGAATATGCTTCGCCATATCCACCCTGAATGCATTCACGTTTGCTTCGCGCGCCTGGAATAGGGCGCGTGCAAGTACGTCGAAGAACACATCTTCCTTGAACAAGTTCGGTTTGGGTAACGCCCAGCAGGTTCCCAGTTGCGTCAACGCGATTTCTTCAAGAAAGTCGGATTCAAGCCGGCCACCGTTGCCATCGATCCACGACCCATCATGAATGAACCGCACGGGATCAGCTACGTCGACTTCGGTGCTACCCAAAACCACACACGAAAGCGGTGACTGAAGTGCCGATGCGGAAAAACGCAGAATTTGAGCCGGATACCCTAAACTGCCGAATACAGAATCTTGTAAAAATTGCAATCCAAGTTCCCGACAAGCGCATACCAGCTCCCTGTACTCCGCTAGCGTCCCAAGGGATGTGTCGATTCCGGATTCTCCCGTGGACCAATAGCCGTGGTCATTACATGCGGGACTAAGTGAACTATCGCCCAGTTCGCCGTAGTAGACTCCCACGGTTTGAGGGTCCACCACGCCTAAAAGCACAGCGCCAAATCCCATGTCGGCCACGCGTGGAAGCTGCTGGAGGATAGAGCGCATTACAGAGAGGTTATCCTGCGACAGGACTAGGCGCGGCAGTATGTGCAGGGTCGGCACAACAACAGGATGCGTTGCAGTATCCCCAGCGCGAAAAATACAAGCTTCACGCTCTACAGATGCGTAGAGCCGCTCTATCTCTGCGCGTACCGCGTCTGCTCGGTCACGCATGTACACTGCGTGACTATCTTCCGCCCCGGCCGCAGGAATGCGTTCCCGGATCGTTTGCTGATTCCCAAAAAAATCGCGGTATTCGCTTGGGTGTAGAGCTTGTCCGCCCACGTGCTTGAGGAGCGACTCCGGTAGCGCCCTTACATTGACGGCAGTAACCCAACAAAGGACGCTTGGAAGGCCCACGAAGGCATCGAACGGTTTCGGTGCTGATGATAAATTTTTGGGATAGGTTGCAACCTCGGCGGTAATGCGCTTCACTCCGTCTTCAGAATGCAGTATTGCTTCCAGATAAAAGGATGTTCCTTGAGGACTGGTTTCGTGCCAAGTTCGATCACTCAGGCGATCTCCGTCGCGCAGCAGAAATAGGGAATGACGAAGCACTCTCCGCAACTGCCGAGTAGAACTTGGAAGTTTGTCAAACCACTCGTCAAGCTCAGCGCAGCGCCGAACAAATGCTTGATCGTCGTGTTCGGAACTCAAAAATTGCTTTGTGAGCGCCGCCAAATTCGTCGCATCTGGCCACAGTGTCAAATTTTCGCCTATTTGAAGTACCGGCGTGGAAAGGCGACCCCAGCTCATACGTTAGCAACGAACCCTTGCTGATATTGCGACTGAGTGCATAGGTATGCGTAAAGCTGCGCGAGCGAATTAGCGGCCAACGCGGGTCTCAGTTTCATGAGTTCATCGAACGCTGCGTTCGCAAGTTTATCGCTCGCCACGCGGTCCGCCATGAGCTCAAGGCAGGCTGATGCGATGTCTCCAGGTTTTAAAGGGGCTACAACGACTACATTCCTGATCACTTCTGTGAATCCGCAAAAGCTCGATGCCACAACTGGCACATGGCTGTTAATCGCTTCAATCGCTCCGATTCCAAAGGGTTCCGATAGCGAAGGCATTACATAAACCGACGAGCGGGATAATATTTCCCGCACTTCATTCCGGTCGACGAAACCCGGGAAGAAGAATCGATGGCTTAGGTTGTTTGACCTTACGATGGATTTGACAAGCGGCAACTGATCTCCATCGCCTGCCATAATGAACGCTAGCTCATCGTCAGCTGCCAGCATTTCCAAGGCAGCTTCAACAAATAGAACCGGCCCCTTCTGGGAAGTGATCCGACCGATGAAGCTGACAGTTTTTTGGCTCGGCAGGGTCCGAACGGATGCCTCTTCCAAGAATACGACGTTATGTACAACCGCTATTTTATCCTCATCAATTGAATAGGCATCGATTATCCGCTGCTTTGTATATTGGCTGACGGCTACGATCTGGTCCGCTGCATTGAGGCCGCGCCGCTCCAGCTCCAGAATAGTGGAATTTGGGCACCCAGGGCTGCGGTCTTCTTCGATCGAGTGAAGGTGGACAATCAAAGGCCTTCCAGAAGCCAATTTCAAAAATCCAGCTGCGGGAAACGTCATCCAGTCGTGTGCATGGATCACGTCGAACTTGTCGAGTGAATTGTACTTGCACACCACGCTTTCAAGGTATTTGCTGGCCGGCAGTATGGATGACGTTTCATACGCACTTGTGGAGCTCGAGAAATCACGGAAATCATGGCCGTTTGAAAGTGGCACAAGTTTAGCGCCGAATGCTTCTTCAGCCCCCTTAACATGAGGAATGAGATACTGAATGTCGAGATCTGTGTTCTCGTTCAAACACTTCAGTATTCCGGCACATGCTGTACCTAATCCCCCGGAGATATAAGGAGGCAGCTCCCACCCCATCATTAAGATATTCATTGCGCTAGCCTCGCTGTTTTGCGCTTGGTATTGAAAAATCCGTTTTGACGTTCCCGCGATAGACGCTTTGCAAACTGACGGCCGTTCTTATACCGGAAGTAGGTAGCGACGCGTTGCTCCGCGAAAATGCTATCTCTTAACTTTTCGAGAGCATGGCGAAGTGAACCAAAAGGGACTACGAAGTCCACAATCCACAGGTTTGCCCCTTCGGTCCACTCAGAAATATGCAGCGAAGCGTCACCTGTAGTCAGTAATTTGCTTTCTACCTCGCTCGAGATCATTGCCCAAAGGACATAACCAACGCATTGTCCATACGAGTTGAAAAAAAGATGGTACATACCTAAGCTATGTGCGGTAGTCGCCCGTTCAAATTGCGTCCAAATGGCCGTGGAATTATGCACTTGACTGCGAGTTGCTAATGCCATGACGAAACCGATAAATTGGGCACGTTCAAGCTCTTGTGTAGACGCCCGCCCATCGACTGTTAGTGTGCTGTATTCCACAAAGCCTCCCATTGGCTAGTAATTTCACGACGTAAAGCGGGTGCCGTACCCGGCAATATTGCGTTGAGGGTGACTTCGGCTGGCACCTTCGTGCCCGGCTTTAAGGACTCGGCTAGACGGCGCGCAATATCGTACTTATCGCTCAAGATCTCGGTAGCGTGGCTCACAGTCGATTTCACTAAATCATCTACTCCCGTTTTCGTTGCGTCCCGTGAACCGATCTTTGCGAGAAGAATAGAATCATCCAAGAACGTCAAGTCGGCATTTCGCCGCACTGCATTTAGCGCCAACTCCAAAGTAAGCGAGCGTCGCTCCACGTCGGAGGTAGAACGCACTAAATATAGATGTCGAAGTTCTACATATAGGCCGATGAAGTCGGCTGCAACGCAAATTTCGCCAATTTCTTGCGCTACCCTCATCTGGATATCGGCTACGTTGCTTGACAAAGCAAGCGCCGTTAGCAGATTGCCGACATCAAGGGTGCGCGTTGCGGGACGCTCATTGTTGGGGCCCCAGGCGCCAGACCAGGTGACAAAAGGAGCATTCCGATGTCCAATTAAAGCCATAACACATTGTCGAAAACGTTCAGCTTTTTCTACTGGAAAGGCCATCACTGTCGATTCACAAATCCCGGTTAACTTTAGAAATTCAATTTGTTGAGCCCGATGGTACACGGCATTGAAACCCAAAATCAGCTCGTCTGGCGAGATCACTTTGCCCCCCCCGGAGGACTTTAGATATTTTGCTATAAAAAGGCGCAACTCAAGCAAGGCGTTCAAAAGCAATGTATGCTCGTTGCTAAAGTCGCTCTCAAGCGGACGAATTGCCCGACGACCGAATTTTGACACTGTGGTAATAGTTCCAAAATCGAGATAGCGACCATCTAACGCAATATTTGATGGTGAAAGACCTCCGTGGTAGAGCCTTTTCACCATGGCTGTTGCGTTTTGAAACGCAAATCGGGTCGCAACTTCGCGTAAACCGATATTGATAATCTCCACTGCATTTTTCGTTGCAGCACAAGCGGGAAACATCTGTGTGAAAGCCGGCG
The DNA here is from genome assembly GCF_049897805.1 of Massilia sp. TWP1-3-3. Taxonomy (NCBI): domain Bacteria; kingdom Pseudomonadati; phylum Pseudomonadota; class Betaproteobacteria; order Burkholderiales; family Oxalobacteraceae; genus Massilia; species Massilia sp. TWP1-3-3. Next base: position 1,657 of record NZ_JAFCWX010000054.1, on the reverse strand, counting down.
CCAAGGCTTGCACGGCATTTGACGTCCTTACTGCATCTTCTCGCAGTCCCGTCTCAGCGTTGATCGGCGTCGGAAAATGGACGTTGCGACAATAGTGAGCAGGACGTAGGGCGAACTGGCGAAGTAGCAGAAAACGCCGCCTTGTCTCAACCGTTTCTCCTGGTGGCTCGAAATTATAATCAATACCAGTATCGATTACCGCGAGCGTGTGAACACTTCCAAAAGGCAGGGCCACCCGGGCTATCTCGCTCCAGATCGTTTCGCGCATTGCTTCTTCGAAACCGACCATGCCGTTACTGTGAAACGGATCGATTTTCGATGTGCCTAGCGGAGTTCGTCCAACTCCCTTGATTTGCACAGCACCTAATACTGCACATCTGCCGCTTCCTCCACTAAAGCCCAAGCCGGGCCCCCCATAGCGATCGGCTTGACAAATCACCTCCGCACATAGAGATGTTTCGGGTGTGCTTTCCGAGTTGGGTATGCACACAGCAGACGCTAACGCATCGCCTTCACTAAAATTGTCGCTGACCCAAAGCGCTTCGGCTTGGGCCAATAATCTCGTGGTGAAAGGCGTGAAAGAGCTAGAAGGAAGTAGCATATGGGAGCCAACAGTTGCAGCTACATGTATTCAGCGCGAATCGTGCGCGAACTGTGCGTAGCGAGGGGCTGAAACGATTGAGGGAATCGTGTTTTGTTTTTGTTGCAAGCCTGACCTGCACATTTCGTCAAACAGCGGCAATGCCGCTGTTTGACGACGAACAAGTATTACGAAGCGGTAGCGTAGACAGTTGCGATGCCTACAGCGCCAGCGAATACGAAGCCAAAAGCCGCGCCACCGAGTGTGCCGATGCCCGGGACAATCGAGCCGACAGCCGCGCCAGCGACTGCACCCGACCATGCGCCAGCCAAAGTCAAGGCGATAGCACCGCCATTATCGCCACCACTAACTTGGTCGATTTCGGTGTTGTTCAGTTCTTGCATAATTACTCCATTTAAATCATGGTGACCGACCATGGGCGGGACTGCTAAAGATGATAGGCGAATGAGTCCGACCCGAGCGCCAGCTAATGCACGGGACCACGACAAGAGAAGCCAAAAAGGAAATTGCCGATTGGTGCGGCTGATTAGGGAGGCGCGCTACTTTTTCCGCCGGTTGTATTCCAATGGAATTCCGATCAGGAATATTGCTAGGAAACAAACCGCCGCCACGGTTAAGGCGTTGGTCAGTGTCAAATCTCCCAACCTGAAATACAAGCTAAGGCACGTAATGAGGGTGACGGCAATGGCGACTAGCCAGAATTTTTTTAGTGCGGCTGTGATGACAGACAAAAACATAATTTCCTAACAATTGTGTTGCATAAAAATAATGTCGTAATTATGATTGAAATCATTATCAAAAGTCAACAACCTTTTGATGCAAAAGACTACGCGTACGCTGGTTCTGTCGCATTAGCGAGTGTTGGCGGCCGGTGAGGTAAGCTGCTGGCCCCGTCTGTAGGAAGAACCAACATGCTCAGCTTCAAAGGGATGCGTTTCCCAATCCACCCAAGTTAAGACATTTCAACAGTTTTTCTGAGTCATCTTCTTGTGTGGTTTTACGCCGGGCTTCCTGGGCTTCGAACGATTCTCTCGATGGCGATAGGTCTTCCCGGCA
>NZ_JAFCWX010000053.1:0-16351 GCF_049897805.1 Massilia sp. TWP1-3-3 | reverse complement strand
CCCACGCTGCGCTTCCGTCAACTCAACTTTCATCGCTACACGCATGATTTCCCCTCCATATGACAAGGATACATGCATATATATAATAAGTCTTATTATTTATGACGCACTACACTAGCATCATGCAGTTGTGGCCAGCTAACGGCCCATGTGACGGGCGATCCTGTCCGCATCTCCATTTGCCACTGCCTGGCTTGCCAGCGCCGCACTGGCAGTCCCTTTGCGCATCAAGCAAGGTTTTTGCGCAAAGAAGTCAAGGTCACCGGCCAATCAACCCAGTTCATCCTCACCGGCGATGAGGGCACGCGCGCCAAGTTCCACTTCTGTCCCGGCTGCGGCGCCACGGTCTATTACGAGCCTGAGGCCATGGAAGCGTTTTTGGCGATTCCCGTTGGCGCCTTTGCCGACCCATTATTTCCTCCCCCGACCGTTTCCGTCTACGAATCGCGCATGCACGGCTGGGTTGTGCCGCCGCGCGACGCCGAGCACTTCCCGTAACGGGCGGCATCACTGTATTTGCATTATCATTTCGCACAGACCCGGGGAACCCCCTCCGGCACAAGGAGATAGCATGTTCAGTCACGTCATGGTCGGTTCGAATGATATCGAAAAGTCAAAACAGTTTTACAACGCCGTGCTCGGCGTGATCGGAGCAGGCGAACCGTACCGCAACGAAGCGCCTTCCGGTCAAGTCCGGCTTTTCTACCGGCACGAGGGAAGTACCTTTTGCATTAGCGAGCCCATCAACGGGGAAGACGCCACGTTTGCCAATGGCGGCACCATTGGCTTCAAGTGCAGTTCGCCCGAGCAAGTGCAGCAATTTTACGACACGGCACTGGCCCACGGCGGGCGCTCCATTGAAGACCCGCCGGGCCTGCGCGAGAGCCCCATGGGCACCATGCACCTGGCCTATCTGAGGGATCCGGACGGTAACAAGCTGTGTGCGGTCTGTCGCTCCAAATAAGGGCGTGCTGCTGAACGCGCAAGCGCGGGGACGCGCCCGCTTGCCGACAGCCTGATCCGTTGCGACTCATTTTTCACTTGTATGGAAGAATGAGGGATGACTAAAAGACCGAATTTTTCCGCGCTCTTCGATGCGTCGCCCTATCCGTACCTGCTCATCGATACGCACTTCGTGATCATCGGTGCGAACCCGTCGTATTTACAATCGACGGGGCGACATGCCGACGACATCTTGGGAAAAAATATCTTTGATGCATTTCCGGTCAACCCAGCGGACCCGGATTCGACCAACCTGGAGGAAGTGCGCCTGTCGATCGAGCGCGCGATTGCCACACGCGCGCCGCATACCAGCGCCCTGCTTCGCTATGCGGTGAGCCGTGAAACGCCGGAGGGCACCGTATTTGACGAGCGCTACTGGAGCGCGGTCCACACCGCGGTCCTGGACGAGAGCGGCGCGGTTGCGTTCATCATGCAAAACGCGATCGACGTGACCGACTTGTACCGCTTCGATGTCACGGCCAAAAAGTATTACCTCAAGCAAGATGCCAACGCCGTGCCGGACGTCGCGCAGCTAAACCGGCCCCAGATGCATGAAGCGATGACGCGTATCCTGAATGCGGAGCGCAGCCAGCTGCAAATATTGTTCAATCAGGCGCCGGGATTCATCGCGGTGCTGACCGGCGCTGACCATACGTATGAAACGGCCAACGAAGCTTACTACCAGCTGATCGGTTACCGGAACATCATTGGCCAGAGCGCAGCGACAGCACTGCCCGAGCTGGCAGGCCAAGGTTTCGACCAACTTCTCGACAGCGCCTATCAAACCGGCAAGCCGGTTGTTTTGCGCGAGCGAAAGATCACGCTGCAACGTGAACCCGGCGGCCCGCTGGAAGACCGGTATGTCGACATGCTTTACCAACCGATCCGGGGCCAGGACGGACGGGTGACCGGTATTTTTGCACAGGGCAATGACGTCACCGGCGCGTACCAGGCCAAGTGCGCCTTGTCCGAAAAAATCGCGCAACTGGAAGAAGCGCAGTCCAGCCAGGCTTTTCAGCTGGAACTGGCCGATCGCATCCGCCAATTAAGCAATCCCGACGACGTGACCGCAGCCGCATGCGAATTGCTGGGGCGAAAATTGCATGTCTGGCGCGTACTGTATGCGGAAGTGGACGACGACCGGGGCGCCATTTTGACCCGGCGTGGCTGGACGGCAACGGGAGGCGAAGGTGTGGTACGGCAATGCAAGACAATGGATGATTTCAGTCCCGCTGTCATCGCGTTACTGCGCAGCGGGAAAACCGTGGTCATTGACGATGTGGTGCAAAAAAACGAGACGGCCAAGCACCTGGACGCATTGCCGCACAGCGATGTGCGCGCCGAGCTGCTGTTGCCACTAGTAAATGCGGGCAAATTGACGGTGGTCCTGGTGATCGGCAGCGCCGCCCCGCGCGTCTGGCGCGACAAGGAACTGCGCATGGCGCAGGAAATGGCCGAACGCACCTGGTCGGCAGTGGAAACGGTACAGGCGCAAATTGCCTTGCGCGCCGAACGCGACCAGAGCCAGTACATTTTTGACGGCATGGTTGAAGGCTTTGCCGTCCTGGACCGCGACTGGGCCATCCGGCGCATGAATGCCGAGGGCTTGCGCATTACCCAGCGTTCAGCCGCCGAGGTAATCGGACACAACCATTGGGACGTCTTTCCCGAATTCAAAGGCACCGTCACCGAAGAAGCTTACCGCCGCGTGATGCAGACCGGGATAACTGAAATCATCGAGCTATCCTATATCCGGCCAGACGAAAAGCCATCGTGGATGGAAATACGCGCGCACCGTTCACTGGATGGCGGTATCGCATTTTTCTTTCGCGATGTTACCGAGCGCAGGTTGGCGCAGGAACAGCTGACCATTGCCGATCGGCGCAAGGACGAATTCCTGGCCATGCTTGCCCATGAGCTGAGAAATCCCCTGGCCCCGATCGGGGCGGCAGCGCAGTTGTTGCAACGAGCAAAGCTCGACGACGCCCGTGTACGCCAGACCAGCCAGATCATCGGGCGCCAGGTGGACCATATGACGCACCTGATCAATGATTTGCTGGACGTCTCGCGCGTGACAAGAGGCTTGGTTACGCTGGACAAGGCGCCGCAGGATATCCGGCATATCGTCGCCGAAGCCGTGGAACAGGTGACGCCGCTGATACAGTCCCGGCGCCACCGCCTGGCCTTGTTCTTGCCTCCCGAGTCGACCAGGGTGGAAGGCGATCAAAAGCGGCTGGTGCAAGTGTTCACCAATATCCTGAACAACGCTGCCAAGTACACCAACGAGGGCGGCAATATCGTTCTCAAGACGGACGTGCAGGACGCGCGCGTGCTGGTGCAGGTGACTGACGATGGCATTGGCATGTCGGCCGACCTGGTCGAGCACGCGTTTGACCTGTTCGCGCAAGCCGAGCGCACATCGGACCGCTCCGCAGGCGGCCTGGGGCTTGGTCTGGCGCTTGTAAAAAGCCTGGCCGAACTGCACGGTGGGACCGTGACCTGCAACAGTGAAGGCATCGGCAAGGGGAGCACGTTTACTGTTTGCCTGCCGCGCCTGATGACGCAAGATCCGCAGGAAGACCATGCCTATGGCAGCAATGTGAGCGCGCCGGACGCCAAGGCCTTGCGAATTCTGATTGTGGACGACAACGTCGATGCCGCCTTGATGCTGGCGATGCTGCTCGAGGCGTCAGGCCATCAAGTGATGGTCGAATATGGCGCGCGCGAAGCCTTGGCGCGGGCCAAGGCGGAGCGGCCCGACGTCTGCCTGCTCGATATCGGCTTGCCCGGCATGGATGGGACAGAGTTGGCGCGGGGCATGCGCCTGTTGCCGGAAACGGCCGGCGCCTTGCTGATTGCCGCCACCGGCTATGGACAAGAAAGCGACCGCCAGCGCACCATGGCGGCCGGGTTCAACCATCACCTGGTCAAACCGCTGGATATGAAAAAGCTGTTTTCCATACTTGAACAGGTTTGATTGCGCGAAGCAGTGATGGCCTCCTGCATTCTCAGGCGAAAGTAAAAGCGCGGCCTCGCCCCCAAAGCGACAGATCTATCGTGCGCGTCTGGACAATCTGAAAACGCACACATAGACTGGACGTTTTTGAAGACGGAGCGACGAGATGCTTGCGCCCGAAGATCAGGGTAGCCTGTCAGCCATAACTTCACGGCATTGTCTGCCATGGACTGCCGAGGAGTCCAGTCGCGCGGATCTGTACGGTCTGTGCGCCAGCCTGCTGCTCGACGTTCCCGATGGCGTCTTGCTCGCGTCACTCGGCGCAGCCGCGCCCGATCTCACGTCTTTGCCCGGCAACCCCCTCCAGGATGCACTTGGCAAACTGGCTGCGGCGGCCAGCATCACGCCGCAGGGCACTGTCCGCGACCAATTCGACACCCTGTTCACCAGCACCGGCACCCCCGTCATCAACCCGTATGCCAGCGTGTACTTGGCCGGCTTCATGAACGACAAACCGCTTGCCCGACTGCGCGGCGATCTCGCGCAACTGGGCTTGGCGCGCGTTGCCGGGCGCGGCGAGGCCGAAGATCACCTTGGCGTGCTGTGCGAAATCATGCGCGTCATGATCGGTAGCGAACAACTGCGGCAACCGCTGTGGCGCCAGCAGCAATTTTTCTTCCGCCACATTCATCCCTGGTATGCAGCGTGCCTGACGCAGGTGCGCCAGACAGCGGGCGCCACCTTCTATGGGCGTGCAGCGCATGTTGTTCATACCTTTCTCGAGATTGAAGCGCAAGCATTCACCATCGATCACCCCGCCAGCCAAACCGAGGAGACTTCTTGATGACCAAGGACGCAACCCTGCCTGACGCCAGGCGCCGGCGTTTCCTGGCAGCGGCCGGCGGCGCCGGTGCGCTCGCTACCGTGGCGGCCATCGCCCGGCCGGCAGCAGCAGCCGAAGCGCGGCCCCTTTCACCGGCCGCCACGCCGGGCGGCTATCACGAGACTGAGCATATTCGCCATTATTACCGCACTGCCCGCTACTGGTAGCCGCCAAGGACGCCGCTGATGACTATTGACTCGCTTTCGCCATCGCCCCGGGTCCAACCGTCCGGGCTGACCCGCAGCAGCGGCTCGGGGCGCCGCGACTTTCTGGTCAAGGCCGGCATCACGGCCGGGGTTGCCTCGTTCGCCCGCCATCTGCAAGTGAACGTGATCGGCCAGGCGCGCGCCCAGGCGCCGCCAGTGGACGACAGCAGCCAGACCAAACACACCGTGTGCACCCACTGCTCGGTGGGCTGCTCGGTGGAAGCAGTCGTCAAGAACGGCGTGTGGATTCGGCAGGAAGCGGCCTTCGGCTCCCCCATCAATATGGGCGCCCATTGCGCCAAGGGGGCGTCGCTGCGCGAGCATGGCCATGGGGAACACCGGCTGCGCTATCCGATGAAACTGGTGGCAGGAAAGTATCAGCGCATTTCGTGGCAGCAAGCGATCGAGGAAATCGGCACTCAGTTGCTCAAGCTGCGCCAGCATGCGGGGCCCGATGCCTTGATGGTCATCGGCAGCAGCAAGCACAGCAACGAGCAGGCGTATTTGATGCGCAAATTTGTCTCTATGTGGGGCAGCAATAATTGCGACCATCAAGCGCGCATCTGTCATTCCACCACCGTGGCCGGCGTCGCCCAGACCTATGGCTATGGCGCGATGACCAATTCGTTCAACGATTTGCATCATAGTAAAGCCGTGATGTTCATCGGCTCCAATCCGGCCGAAGCCCATCCGATTTCGATGCTGCATTTCCTGCATGCCAAGGAGCTCGGCGCCAAGATGATCGTGGTCGATCCGCGCTTTACCCGCACGGCGCGCTTTGCGCATCAGTACGTCACCATCCGGCCCGGTACCGATATTGCGCTGGTATGGGGCATTGTCTGGCATATTTTCAAGAACAACTGGGAAGACGGCGCCTATATCGCCGCCCGCACGCACGGCATGGAAGCGGTGCGGGCCGAGGTGGAGAAATGGACGCCGGACAAGGTGCTCGATGTGACCGGTGTGCCCGAAGCAGCCGTGCACCAGATCGCCGCGACGCTGGCCAACAATCGCCCTTCGTCGGTGGTGTGGTGCATGGGAATTACCCAGCACCACGTGGGCACAGCCAACGTCAGGGCGCTGTCAATTCTGCAGCTCGTGCTTGGCAATATCGGTGTCGCGGGCGGTGGCGCCAACATTTACCGTGGCCACGACAACGTGCAGGGCGCTACCGACGTCGGGCCGAACCCGGACTCCCTGCCCGGCTACTACGGGATCGCACAAGGGGCCTGGAAGTATTTCTCGACTGTTTGGGGCGTCGACTACGATTGGCTCAAGGCCCGCTTCGCCTCCCAGGAATTGATGGAAAAACCGGGATTGACAGTCTCGCGCTGGTTTGACGGCGTGTTGGAAAAAAACGAATACCTCGACCAGCCCAGCAATTTGCGCGCGGTATTTTATTGGGGCCACGCGCCCAACAGCCAGACGCGCCTGCCCGACATGCAGGCTGCCATGCAAAAGCTCGACCTGCTGGTCGTGGTCGATCCCTATCCCTCCATGACGGCGGCCATGCATGGGCGCCAGGAGGGGGTTTACCTGTTGCCGGCAGCGACGCAGTTTGAAACGGAAGGCTCGGTCACCGCGTCCAACCGCAGCATCCAATGGCGCGAAAAAGTCATCGAACCGCTATTCGAATCGAAGACCGACCACGAGATCATGTATCTTCTGGCCAAAAAATTTGGCTTCGCCACTGAACTGTGCAAGAACATTGGCGTCGTCAACAACGTGCCAGTGATCGAAGACATTTTGCGCGAGATAAACCGTTCCTGCTGGACCATCGGCTACACCGGCTGCTCGCCCGAGCGCCTCAAGCTGCACATGCAAAACAAGCATACCTTCGACCCGACCACCCTGCGCGCCGCCGACGGCCCCTGCAAAGGCGACTATTACGGCTTGCCGTGGCCATGCTGGGGCACGCCCGAGATGAAGCACCCCGGCACGCCCATTTTGTATGACATCAGCCGGCCGGTCATGGAGGGCGGCATGCCGTTTCGCGCCAACTGGGGCGTGGAACACGATGGTGAAAACTTGCTGGCGGCCGATGGCTCGGCGCCCGTGGACAGTCAAATCGATACCGGCCACCCGGAGTTCGACCACGTACTGCTCAAAAAGCTGGGCTGGTGGCGCGAGTTGACGGCCGACGAGCAAAGCAAGGCCGAGGGCAAGAACTGGAAGACGGACCTGTCGGGCGGCATCATCCGGGTCGCCATGGCACATGGCTGTGCTCCCTACGGCAACGCGCGCGCACGCTGCAATGTCTGGAATTTTCCCGATCCCGTGCCCGTGCACCGCGAACCGCTGTTGTCGCCCCGGCGCGACCTCGTCGCCAAATACCCGACCTATGACGACAAGGCCAGTTTCTGGCGCCTGCCAACCTTGTTCAAGTCCGTCCAGGCAATGGATTACTCCACACAATACCCGCTGGTGATGACTTCCGGACGGCTGGTCGAGTACGAAGGCGGCGGCGACGAGACGCGCTCCAATCCCTGGCTGGCCGAACTGCAGCAGGACATGTTTATTGAGATCAACCCAGTTGACGCCGCCAAATACGGCGCCGCCACCGGTCACTATCTGTGGGTGGAAACGCCAACCGGCGCGCGCATGAAGATCAAGGCGATGGTGACGCCGCGCGTTCCCGCCGGCATTGTCTGGATGCCATTCCATTTCGGCGGCTGGTGGATGGGCGCCGACTTGCACGACAACTATCCGACAGGCGCCGCCCCGATCGTGCGTGGCGAGGCGGTCAATACCGGTTGGACGTACGGCTATGACGCCGTCACGATGATGCAAGAAACCAAGGTATCGCTGTGCCGTTTGGCCGCTTTGTAAAGGATTGACGATGTCGGCAAGAATGAAATTCATTTGCGATACCGAACGCTGCATCGACTGCAATGGCTGCGTCACCGCGTGCAAGAACGAAAATGAAACGCCGTGGGGTGTCAATCGGCGCCGCGTCGTCACGATCAATGATGGTGTGCCGGGCGAACAATCGATCTCGGTTGCCTGCATGCATTGTACTGACGCGCCCTGCATGGCGGTGTGTCCCACCAACTGCATTTATCACACGGCTGACGGGATCGTTTTGCACAACAAGGATCAGTGCATCGGCTGCGGCTATTGCTCATACGCGTGTCCGTTCGGCGCGCCGCAGTTTCCGGAAAGCGGGCTGTTCAACCATCGCGGCAAAATGGACAAGTGCACATTCTGCGCGGGCGGGCCGGAGCCGGACATGTCGGACGCGGAGTTCAAGAAATATGGCCGCAACCGGATCGCCGAAGGCAAACTGCCCGCCTGCGCGGAACAGTGCGCCACCAAGGCGCTGCTGGCGGGCGACGCTGCGCAGATCGCCGACATCTACCGCCAGAGGGTAGACACCCGCGGTTACGGCGCGCAACTTTGGGGCTGGGACGTTGCCTACAACAGGAGCAAGAAATGACGCGCGCACGGCGCCCGCCTTGCCTGAGCTTGGGGTTGCCGATGCTGCTGGCGGTGCTGCTGGGCGGCTGCCTTGAAGTCGAGCAATATCCAGCGTATGCGCACGGGGCGTACGCTGGCAAGAAGGATGATCAGGCGCCCTTGCGCAAGTTCGGCAACGACCGGCGCGCATGGCAGGCCGCCGTGGCTGCGCGCACCGGCTTCCAGAACGAATACCTGCGCACCAAACCCTGAAGGAGACGCCATTGCGCACCTTGCTGACCCTGATATGCATGCTCCTTGCCTTGTGCGCCGGCCAGGCGGGCGCACGCGGCGGCCCGTCGCCCAGGGACTATCCTGAAGAACAGACCATCAGTGAACATGAGCAAAATGGGCGCAACCCAGGGCCGTTGTCGGCGGCCTCCGGCCAGCAGCATGTCGACCGCCACTATCTGGGCGACTATGGCTTGCACGAGCGTGACGTGATTCTGCAGCGCGGCGGCAATACCTGGCGACTGCTGCGCAACGGGCCGCTGGCGCTGGCCACGGGCAGCGTGCTGCTCGCCACGCCCTTGCTCATTGCCGCGTTCTATCTGCTGGTGGGGCCGCTCGTGGTCAGCGGCGCGCCGGCCGGCGTGACACTGCAGCGCTTTACCCTGTGGCAGCGACTGCTGCACTGGTCGACGGCGCTCAGCTTTCTGGTGCTCGCCGTCAGCGGCTTGACGATCATGTTTGGAAAAAAACTGGTGCTGCCCTGGCTCGGCCACGATGCCTTTGCCAATGTTGCACTAGTCAGCAAATACCTGCACAACCTGGTCGGTCCGCTATTCATCCTGTGCTCGGTGCTGCTGTTCGCCACGTTTGCACGCAAGAATATGTTCAACCACGTGGACTGGAACTGGCTGCGCCAGGCGGGCGGCTTGTTTTCCAAAAAACACGTGCCGGCCGAGTACTTCAATGCAGGGGAAAAACTATGGTTCTGGTGCGGGCTTACTTTGCTGGGCTTGCTGATGTCGGTCACTGGCCTGGTGCTCGATTTCGTCGTGTTCGACCAGACCCGCTATGTCTTGCAGGTGGCCGATGTCCTGCACACCGGCGGCGCCGCGCTCTACATTGCAGGCGCGCTCGGGCACACCTACATCGGCACCGTGGGCGTGCCCGGCGCGTACCGGGCCATGCGCCATGGTGATGTTGACGAGCAGTGGGCAAAGGAACACCACAGCCTGTGGTACCGGGCGGCCAAAGGACGCGCTGCAGGGCTGGGCCCGGAGCCCAGCGAGCGGGAGGAAAAGCTATGATCTTGCAGCAAAGACTTACCGCGATCGCCGCGCTGTTCGCTTCGTTCGCTTCGTTCGCTTCGTTCGCTTCGTTCGCTTCGTTCGCTTTGCTCGCTTTGTCCGCTTTGTCGTTCAGCGCTTGCGGCGCGCGCGAAGCGTCCTTGGCAGCGCCGCGCCAGACCGGTTTCCCCGGGCAGATCAGCGCGGGCGGCGGGACTAGCGGCCAAGTGCTCACGCACAATGGCCGTCCTAAAACGGCGGGCGAGACGACCGGCGGCACGCCATTTCATGCAGGTGGAGCCGAAGGCAACACGGGCGGAACCGCCACTGCCGGCACGGTGCAGGAATCAGGCCAGGGGCCGTCTGGCAAGCAGCCGCCGCCAGACCAGAACGCCAAGACAGCACCATCGAAATAGGAGACAGCATGCTTCGCATTACCGACCTGTCACTGGCGGGCGTTCTCTGCTTGACCGCAGTGGCGGCGCACGCCGCGCTACCGGCGCCAACGCCTGAGCAGCGTGCAGCCGGCGCCGCCAAGAAGGCGGCAGCGGACGCCCAGGCCCTGCTCGACCAGCAAGCGCTGTTGGGCACCATGGATGCGATCGCCGCGCGCTGGCGGGCCAATGCGCGGGTGCATGGGTGGGCCGTGTACAAACCGGTTCCCGTGCCCGCGCCCATCGCCGCGTTGAAGGCCCCGGCCAATGCGGGGCAAGCGCCCGTTGCCGCACCCGCGCCAGCCATGAAAGGCAAGCCCTGATGCGCATCGCACAGCTGGCAATTGGCGTCATCATGCAACGGCGCAGCCTGAACAATCGGTGGCTCAGCGAGGCCTGGTCGGCGGTCGCCGTCGTGCAGCATGCCGGCGCCGACACCGGGGTGCGGATGCTCACCTGCACCCCCGAGCGCGACACGTATCTGGTACCCGGCTTGTCGCTCGAACTGTATCCGGACGAAGACGAAGGCTATTTTGAAAACGCGATGGCGCCCGAACCGAAGGTGTTCGTCAAATGGCGCATGCACGAAGGCCGCGCCATACCGGTGATGGCATCGGTCAGTTATGCCGAAGGCACGCGCATGTTCGATTCCGGCGAAGCGGCCGACGGCGTGCCAATGCCTGGCGAGATCCATGCATGGCTGCTGGCCTACCTGCGGGAACACTATCAGCCGCGCAGTAAAAAGCGCGCCCATCGGGGACCAAAAACGGTGGACCAGCCATGAGCGACGAAGCATTCCTGCACCGCTGGTCGCGCTTGAAACGGGCCGCCGCCCACCCCCCGAGCGCCAGCGAAGCGGTCGACATCCCCAGTGCCCTTCAGGGGGCAAAGCCGCCCGCGGCGGTAGCGGCAACAAAGCCACCGCTTCCCGAGCACGCCGCAGTGCCGGGACCCACCATGGCCGATGTGGCGCTGCTGGGCGCCGACGCCGACTATGCGCCTTTCATGGTAAAAACAGTGGATCGGACAGTGCAGCGCATGGCGCTCAAAAAGCTGTTTGCCGATCCGTGCTTTAACGTCATGGACCGGCTGGACATCTATATCGACGACTACAATCGCGCCAGCCCGGTATCTGCGGCCATGCTGGACGGCTTGCAGCATGCGCGCGAACTGCTTGCCCGTGGCCTCGAACTTGAGGCCACGGGCAAGCAACTCGCGCAAGCAGCGCCTTTCCCCCCACCCGACGAGACCAAGGCATGAACGTTGCAGTGCTTTCAAGGCTGGACAGCGCGCCACGCTCGCCGGTTCAGTACAGATCGAATGGCGAATTGCTCATCGTCGGGCCGGCAGCGCTGGCCATGCCGCTAGCCGAACAGCTCGCCGCGCAATTGCTCGTAACCGTGGTGCTGACGGACGGACCGCTCCCTCCATCCCTGCCCGGACAAGTGCGCTTTCCCGTCCATGCCGGGCGGGCGCCGGCGCTGCGCGGCTGGCTAGGCGCGTTTGAAGCACAATGGCAGGACTGGAAAACGCCCTCGTCAGTGATCAGCCTGCACGTGGACCTGGTGCTCGATGTGCAGGCAGCGCCGCTGTTCAGCGTGCATGTAACGCCGCGCGGATATTTTCGGCCGGGGAGTGATGCTGGCGCCCAGCAGGCGGCGGCAGCCGAGCTGGTGCAGCTAGTCGGGCAGTTCGAGAAACCCCGCTTTTTCCAATACAAGGAACGGCTGTGCGCGCATAGCCGCAACGCGCAGCCAGGCTGCAGCAAGTGCATTGACGTTTGCTCCGCCCAGGCGATCAGCAGCGCCGGCGAGCGCATCGCCGTCAACCCGCACCTGTGCGCTGGCTGCGGCGCGTGCTGCACGGTGTGCCCGTCCGGTGCGCTCGCTTACGACTTTCCACCGGCAACAACGTCTGGTGAACAGATCAAGACGGCAATCGATGCGCATTTTATCGCGCACGCGACCGCGCCGCAGCTGGTGTTCCACGCGCAAGCCGAAGACTGGCCAGAACAGGTGATCGGTATTGCCGTGCAAGACATTGCCGTGGTTGGCATGGACCTGTGGCTGGCCGCGCTGGCTTACGGCGCCGGCAATGTCACGCTGCTTTGTCCTGCCGACGAAGCGCCGCAATCGCGCAGCATGTTGCGCGATCAGGTCGGCATTGCGCAGGTAATTCTCGGCGCGCTCGGTTATGAGCAAGGGTGTATCAGCCTGCTGGAAAACGGCTTCGAGCCTGCCATTACGCCAGCGCCAGTGCCGGTTCGCGCCAAGTTCAATGTAGCCGTCGACAAGCGCACCACGCTTGACCTGGCGCTTTCTCACCTTTATGAACATGCTCCATCGCCACAGCAGGTATCCGCATTGCCCGCGGGTTCACCCTACGGCGCCCTTGCGCTCGACAAGGCCGCGTGTACCTTGTGCATGTCGTGCGTCGGCGCCTGCCCCGCAGCTGCCCTGCAAGATGGCGCCAGCGCGCCGCAGTTGCGCTTTATTGAAGCCAATTGCGTGCAATGCTCGCTGTGTGTGAACACATGCCCCGAGGACGCCTTGACCTTGGTGCCGCGCCTCTCGTTTTCCAGCGACGCCAAGCGGGCGGTGGTAATTAACGAAACCGCCCCATTTTGCTGCATCCGCTGCGGCAAACCGTTTGGCACCCTAAAAATGGTAGAGACCATGCTTGCGAAGCTCGGGCAGCACAGTGCATTTCGCGATCATCCCGAGCGCATGCAAATGTGCGGCGACTGTCGGGTAATCGACATGATGAAGGCAGGTTAGCCAACCGCGCTACTTTCGCGTGCGATCGGCAACAGCTTGCCGCGGTGCCATGCGCCACGATGCTTTCCCGACCAGCGCCGGTTTAGTACTGCCCACCAACCCAAATACAGCTGTTCCCCAAAGAATCAATCCTGCTCCAAAACAGCCGGCAGGATCCAAGGGACCACTGCCGGCGAACGGGTAAATCATGGCCAGTGCCACCAGCGCTGCCCCGGTTAAGAGATGAGGCCGGTACGCGAACAGTCTTGCCATTGGAAAAAAGTGGAGACCGACAACGAGCATGATGCCCGGGATCACCCAGTCACCGTAGGTGGTCGCGTTGAGTATCTGCACCATCAAAAAAATGGCCCCGTACTGGACAACATTAATAATGGCAAACGCTTTGCCATGATCGGCCTTTTTGTCGCCGGCCGGCAGCTTGTTTGCCCGAACCACACGCAGCCCGACCACGAAAATAAAACAGGCGACCAGCCAGATTGCAGCGTCGAGCAGCAATACCTTTTTCCCATAAGCTAGCTCCAATCCTCCGGTGAGCCACATTGCGCCGAAAAAGGAGAGAAAGAGTGCGCCGATTCCCAGCCCCCGCTTGCGTTCGATGGACATTGTCATTTTGTGTTGCCTCGTGCGTTGATTGAACAAGCATGCAGTGTGATTTCCAGGGCGTGGACACGCCAGTGCCGCTTGCAACGACTTTCAGGTGACAAATGTCACCGCGCTTGCCCGCCCCTTGGCTGGGCGATAACAAGCGGTCTGGTCTGCAACGTTACGCTGCCTGTTAAAATCGCCATGCCAACCCGAGGACCACAATGGAACAAGCTGCTACGGATAATATTGCGCTCCAGATTTTGACGCGCCTGCAGGCGCCCGAACCCGACCACGCGCGTTTTTCCGGCACCCCACTCGACACGACGGCGCTTGACGCACAGCAGTTGGGGCAGCTTTGGCCCACGCTCAAACGCCTGTGCAACGCGACTGCAAAAAGCCTGGCGCGCGAGACCGCACTGACGGTCTTGCTTGACGCTGAAAAGCGCAATCTGTCACCCGTTCTCGACCTGGCAATGTGCACGGCGACACTGGCCGATCTTGCCGAGGGCGATCTGGCAGAAGCAGTTGCCACGCTCAGCTACACCCCAAACATTGCCGATGCTGATGACGCAATCCGCGCCCAGGTCGTGCGCGTACTTGGCCCTGCCAACGAATGGGAAAGCACACCATTCTTTGACGTGTACAAGGTCTACCCACTCGCCCGCATCGCCGGCTCAGAGAGCTTGGCCGAGCTACGCGCCTTGGTCTACAAACGTTACGCGCTCTCGCCCTTGCGACTCCATGAATTCGACGTATTTTCCCAACTTGGGCTGGCCTCAGTGCTGTCCATCGGCGGCGGGCGCAACATGCCTTACTGGACACAGGGGGGCGGCTCGGACGATACGCAACCGGACCCGGTATTCGCCCTCACCCATGAAGCGGCGTACATCGACTTTGCGCAAGGCGCACTGGAGTCAGCCTGCACCCAAGTGCAGCAGTTGCACGCGGGGCGTATTCCTTACAAAGCCGATGGACTGTTCACCGTTGACGACACCCAAGTGTTGGGACGCGCGGCGCGCTTGGCGGCGCTACGCGACGAACCGTGGTACGCCAACCTCATCGGCACCTTGCTGCCAGGGGTGTGCGTAGCGCCCACTGCGGCCAAGACCATGCCTTCGCAATCGCTCGCAATCGCACTCGGCCACGCCGTTGAAGCGATCCCGACACCGGAAAGCGTTGCCGCTTTGCGCGCCGCTTTGGCCGTCATTCGCCACAGCGGCGTTGAAAAAAAGCTGTCGCGAAACTTGCGACCAGCCGAACGCGCGCTCGGCGCTCGCCCTGAAATCGCCTTGCGCCTTGCTCTGATGAGCGGCCCCGACCCGAAGCAAGACAAAAAGCGTGTAGCCATGTTGGCGCTCTGCCTGGAAGCGGGCTGGTACCAAGACTTGCGGATGACTTGGTCTGAATGGGATGCGAATTTGGCAAACGCACCCCGGCGGCAAGGCCCTTGCCGCAAGCCTCATCTGGAACGCCGTCGATTCGGACAGTAACGGTCCGTCAGCATGCAGCTTCATGCTCGATGCCAAGTCAGGAAAGCCTTGCGATCCTGACGGCCTTCCTTGTGCGATCAGCGCGCACAGCCAGATCAGCCTTTGGCACCCGCTACTGGCAAGCGAAGCCGAACGGCAAGCATGGCAAGGCAAGGCACCGTCATGCGCAAGAAGACGCAGCAAATGGTGCGGCAGGCATTCCGGGAATACTACGTTCCGCTGGCCGCAGAAGTATCACAGGCCGATTCGAGCTTGTTTGCCGGACATGGCATATCGCTTGTGCCACTGATCGGCCTGGCGCGCCGCGAAGGCTGGCAAATCGACAAGGACTGCGGCTTGTTGCGCCAATTCGGTCGCGTCCATGTTCAGTTTGCCATTGCGGCCGATCTGTACCCGGGCGTGAGCGGGCATGCGCACACTGGCAACATCTCCTTTGCCGTGCGCGACGCTCGTCGCTGGACCCCGATGGCACAGCAGAGGTACCACCAGTCGTGTTTTCCGAAGTGGCGCGGGCCGTGGATTTATTGGTCAGCGTCAGCGCGTTTGCCATAGACGACCGACAAGACAGCTGCGCGCTCACCATGGGCGACCTCGGTTTTTGTGGCGCCGCACCTAGCCCCAAAGGCCGGCAATACCTTGCGCGCACGCGCCGACTCGACCACCTGGGCCAATTATCCTTGAGCGAAATGGGCCGCGCCCGGCGCGCTGTGCCATCGTGTTTGCCGAACAGATTGCCAATGGCCGCCTGCACCTCGACAGCCATCACATCCGCGTGGGCAATTACAGCGTGCACCTGGCGAGCGCCCGCGTCCTCAATGGCAATGCCCCGATCCTGCTGCCTGCCGACGACCAGTCCAGAAAACTATCCGCGCTACCCTGGTTGCCATACGACGAAGTATTACTGCAAAAAATAGTCGACCAGGTAGCCCAGTTGCTTACGCAATAGAAATTGCTGTTCTCGGCGACGGCGAAAGCGCCGCGCCTGTGTCCGTTTGCGGCACTCTCGATTGCACTTAATCCGGTGCCTGCACCGTATGTTACGTTCCGCAGTATTTTAGGGGCGGCGTACCATCCTATTCGAGGTTGAATTTTGGAACTTGTCGCGATGTTTTTTCGGAGGACCTTTTCCGCAGGCATTCATGGGACGGGGGGCATCACGGTGGCGGCAGATTTGGTTCCGTGGCCGACCGCTCTGGAGGAGCTCCGGACGAACGCAGGGGTACGCCCTGAACGGGCGATCTCGCATCCGCTCGGCTCGAATCGCCCCTGCCGGATAGACCACGTTGAAAGCGGCTGGCAGGGGCCATGCTTGAATTTGTGCGCGCCA